>DATNPS010000444.1:0-22209 GCA_036703095.1 Crinalium sp.
CTACTGGTCTGCCGCAACGGAGTTGATGAAACAAATTTGTGCGGAAAGTATTGAACTTTATCGCAACCTTTCAGCGGAATTGGAGAGCGATACGCAATTTAGAGACGTTGACTTGCTATTGACGATCGCCCCTGATGCTGATCCAGATGCGATCGCCGCTCTTTATGCAAACTGTTTGATTCCGCCCAAGCCGATCGACCGAGAAACGGCCTGTGAGCTAGAACCGTTGCTGAGTCGGGGGGCGATCGTGGCTGCATTGCATAACCGTCACGGCCATGTGGAACCGGAACTGACCACCAAAGCCTACATTCAAGCCATGCTGCGACTGGGCGGCACGATTCAAACGGGTGACGTAGTGAAATTTACCCGGTCGGTCGATCGCGTGCAGGGAGTGACGACGA
The DNA here is from genome assembly GCA_036703095.1 of Crinalium sp. Taxonomy (GTDB): domain Bacteria; phylum Cyanobacteriota; class Cyanobacteriia; order Elainellales; family Elainellaceae; genus DATNPS01. The sequence continues at coordinate 402 of DATNPS010000444.1, forward strand.
CAGAGGGCGAATCCTACACGGCGGCTCATGTCGTGGTTTGTGCTGGTGGCTTCAGCCGCAAGCTGTTGCAAACCTGTGGGATCACGGTGCCTTGCTATTACACGCAGGCTGAGCTAATTGAAACGCCTCCTGTAGAAATGCAGTTGCAAAGCCTGGTGATGCCTGCCGGCTTGAAACGATTTGCTTTGGAAGCTGAAGCGGGGCGGCTTGAAGCTGCTCCGTTATGGGATGAACCAGATCGTGAAGTAGCTCCAGCAATTTTGGATGCTGGCGTGGTTCAATTTCTGGATCGGCGGTTGCGAATTGGGCAAATCAGCCGTACCTTAGCTGATCTAACTGCATCTGGAGATGCCGCTCAAAGTGAAGCTGAACTGCGGGCCGGAATAGGACAGATTTTGCCAACGCTACAAGATTTGCCGGGAACCTGGGCCTCCTGTCTGGTGGCGTTTAGTGGCGATCGCCTCCCCCTCATCGGAGCCGTTCCTTTTACAGAAGGGCTATATCTGTTTTCTGGCTTCAGCAACCCCTTTGCAATTCTGCCGCCCCTGGCGCGACGATTTGCTGGTCATCTGGCGGGACAGGAAGATGATATTATTCCTCAACTCTCGCCCCAGCGATTTGTTTAAAGTTGCTCACAACTATCCATGAGTGATGCGTTAGTTCAGACCGATCAGGTTCGTCACAGCCCACCCCTGCGCGATGCTTTCTTGTTTGCAGGGATGATGTGGGCGTTGAGCCGTCTCATTGTTCTGATCGCCATGTTGCTGATTTCGCCTGCTCTTCCAACTCCATCGGGAGGGGAAGCCGCGAGCTTAAGCTGGGATGTGTTTTCGCGTTGGGACAGTCGCATTTACGAAACCATCATCACCAAAGGCTATCGTTTTCACGATGACGGAAAAGGATACAATGTCGCCTTTTTTCCGCTCTACCCTCTGCTGATTCAAGCGGTGATGCAGTTGGGGTTGTCGTTTGAGGTGGCAGGCACGCTGATCAACAATCTGGCGTTTCTGGGAGCGTTGGTGGTGCTGTATTTGTGGGCAGATGAGCATCATGGCCGTCGAGTCGCCCGGTGGGCTACAGCAGCAATGGCCTGGTGTCCTTTCTCTCTGTTTGGCACTGTCATCTATACCGAAGGATTATTTTTGCTGTGCAGCACGTCGGCACTGCGGGCGTTTGACCGAAAACAATATGGCTGGGCAGCCGTGTGGGGAGCACTGACGACCGCAATTCGACCTCCCGGCATTGCGTTAGTGCCAACATTTCTGATGACCGCATGGCGAGAACGACGGGGGGCGATCGCCTACTTAACAGCCCTGATCACCAGCATCGGGTTATTGCTATACATGGCCTTTTGCGGATTACGGTTTGGTCAACCGTTGGCGTTTGTCCTGACGCAGCGAGGATGGCAATCGAATCAGGCATTTCATGGAGCCGTTTGGCTGAGCCGCATCACGGAAGTTCTGATCGGCCCTGCCAATCAAGACAAAGGACGACTGGTTGATCCGGGCTATCCCCTGGCGCTACTGGTGATTGTGGGATGTACTGTTCTACTGTGGCGATCGCGCTCAAAACTCGGCCCTGCCAAAACGCAAGCCGGATTTTGTATTTTAGCTATTGCGCTCTGGCTGCTGGGTGGCTCTATTCTAATTAACCTGCTGATGGTGTTTGGTGGAGCCTACCTGATCTGGACAGTGCGCCATACGCTCAGTCGTGTTGCCTTGTTTTATGGTCTGTTTAGCTGGCTAATTATTCTCAGTACAGGCCGCACCACCTCTGCCGAGCGCTATGCTTATGGAGTCGTGTCGCTGGCGATCGCATTTGGTCTGCTGCTCAATCGCTATCCCCGTTGGGGCTACCCTACACTGTGCTTCTTTGCGATTCTGCTCGCCAATTTATCGGTTCGGTTTGCTCAAGGGTTATGGGCTGGATAAGTTTAGGGGAACGAAGAGAACAGTGTGGCTGTTCTCTTCGTTCCCCTTTTAATCAATTCTTATAGTAATTACCCTATGCTTTCACCTCGTTTTACTGAAGCGCTCACCTTTGCGACTGAGCTACATGCCACTCAAACTCGCAAAGGAACTACGATTCCGTATGTTGCTCACCTGCTGGCTGTGTGCAGTTTAGCGCTAGAGCATGGAGCAAACGAGGATGAGGCGATCGCCGCTCTTTTGCATGACGCTATTGAAGATCAGGGTGGTGCTGCCACACGTGAGGAAATTCGTCGTCGCTTTGGGGACACCGTAACGGCGATCGTGGATGGCTGTACGGATGCTGATACCATTCCCAAACCACCCTGGAAAGAACGCAAGCAGGCTTACCTGGATCACCTTCCTACTGCCTCCCCTTCGGTACGGTTGGTTTCGGCTTGCGATAAGCTGCATAATGCTCGCTCTGTCCTGAATGACTACCGACTCCTGGGCGAAGCCGTTTGGGAGCGCTTCAAAGGTGGACGAGAGGGTAGCCTGTGGTACTATCGCGCTCTGGTAACAACGTTTCGTCAGGTTGAAAATACGCCCTTAATTGATGAACTCGATCGAGTAGTGTCAGAGCTAGAGCGATTGAGCCATGCCGTTTAAAGCGGGAAGTGGGGTTCATGGCATCCCACGAACCCCACCTGATTAAGATAGCGATCGCCTATTTTTCTGCTTGAAGCAACTGTTCCACAATTCTCGCTAATCGTTCAGCCGTAGCAGCTTGTCGTTCAGCTACAACTGACTGGCGCTCAGTAGCTTCAGCAATTTTATCGAGCCTAGCATCAAAGGCTTTAAAGCTCTCCTGAAGGTTCTTGAGACTCTCTTGCGAAGAAAGCCTCATTTCCGTTAATCCTTCCGTCATTCGACCTATCTGCTCGATCAGAATGTCTATTTTTTCGTCTATCCGATCGATTTTGTCCGTTGTCATAGCCACTAGGGGATTGCGTAGGATGCGATCGCGCTTGCCCTATTCTACATGCGAATCTTCCCCACCTTCCCCATCTCCTCTAACATCCAACACCCAACTCACCTCATGTCATACCCAAACAAATTCGGATCAACCTCGCCCAACTGCAAATCCGCCAGTCCATACTCGGCCCAGCGACGTTCCACCATTGCCGCGACATCGGGGTCAGACTCAAGCGGATCGCCCCAGGCATGATCCGTTTCAGGCGGAACTTTGGTAGTGGCGTCAATGCCCATCCGGCCACCCAGGCCAATTTTTTCACTTGCAAAGTCCAGCGTATCGAACGGCGTTTCAGGGAGGATAAACACATCCCTCACCGGATCAACCTTTGAGGTAATCGCCCACACCACCTGACGCGGATCGCGGATATTAATGTCTTTATCGACTACGATCACGAATTTGGTATAGGTAAACTGCGGCAGAGCACTCCAGAAGGCGAGCGCTGCACGACGAGCCTGCCCAGGATACGCTTTGTCAATAGAGATGATAGCTGCCTTGTAGCTCAGTGCTTCCATAGGCAGGAAGAAATCTACAATCTCCGAAACCTGCTGACGCAGGATGGGAGTGTAGATGCGGTTAAGGGCGATCGCCATCATCGCTTCTTCCTTCGGAGGCCGACCGCTAAAGGTGGTCAGGTAAATCGGATCTTTGCGGTGCGTCATGGCGTGGAATCGGATCAGCGGTGAATCTTCCACGCCACCGTAATAGCCCATGTGATCGCCAAACGGCCCATCCGGCAGGATTTCGCCTGGGGTAATCGTCCCTTCCAAGACAAATTCAGAATCCGCAGGAACCTCCAGATCAACCGTCTTACATTTCGCTAAGTTGACGCCAGACCCGCCATAAAGTCCAGCAAACAACCATTCTGATAGGTCAACCGGAATGGGCGTCGCGGCGGCCATAATGATCAGCGGATCAACACCGAGGGCGATCGCCACTTCCAATTTCTGTCCCCGCTCAGCCGCTTTGCGCAAATGCCTTGCTCCACCCCGTACCGATAGCCAGTGAACGGTCATCGTTGTTTTGGACTGAAGCTGAAGACGGTAAACGCCGACATTTGGTGTTCCCGTTTCGCAATCCTTAGTAATGACTAATCCCAACGTAACGATCTTCCCGGCGTCGCCTGCATACGGACGAATCATCGGAATTTGATTTAAGTCCAAGTCGTCCCCTTTCACCACAACTTGCTGGCAGGGAGGCAGCAAATCACGATTGGGCTTTGCTTTGACGACATCGAATAGAACTTTGCCAAACTCGATCGCCTGCCCGATTTTCTTGGGTGGCTTAGGCTGTTGCAGCATTCCCAGCTTTTTACCGAGCGTTTCTAGCTCCTGGGGATGCTCCATGTTCATGGCCCAGCAGATGCGTTCTACCGTTCCCATGACGTTAATCGCGACCGGGTAGGGAGATCCTTTAACGTTTTCAAACAAAAGAGCAGGGCCGCCTTTTTGCAACATGCGGTTGCTAATCTCAGCAATTTCTAAATCTGGATCAACGGGCGCACTAATGCGTCGCAATTGACCACGCTGCTCAAGCTGCTTGAGGAATCCCCGCAAATCTCGTGCCATAGTGAAGGAATGTAAAGCTCTCTTTTCATTATGGGTGAGATTGGAGCATCTAATCTGCTTAGCGCTTATTTTTGCGGAGTAGAACCAGCAATTTTCGCTTTGAAGCCAATTGCGGGTCTTGCGCGTCCGTCGGGTGCACAAAACCCGCAATTGGTGGCAGTGCAGGTTCACCGCAGGCGGACTTGCACTGTCACCAATTGCATGATGAAAATTGCTGGAGTAAAGCGGTACTTTTGATGGATTGCTCCTTTAGATAGAGATGTCTACCGCATCACTCAATCTTCATGTATACCGAGTTTTTCGTAAAAGCCTGTAGATTTCTAGCCATTCATCCTGACGAGCAGGACTCCAAGTGTAATAACTGGGTGGTAGATGCACCCTGATTTAACCTCTGGCGTTTTCGCTAGAGGTTTTTTTATTGTTAACGTGAGTCTCCAAAAGGGGGGTAGTAGTGCAGCGCACTACTACCCCCCTTTTGGAAAACGAAAAGAAAACATATTTTCTTAGGAATTCAATAGCCCGTTCGTCGAATTTACGTTATTGTTACTCCCTCTTCTGTTTGCGCTCATCACACCCAAACCCCCTTCTTACAATTAATGAGGGCTACCTACTCAACATAATTTCTGCCATCGACTGAGGGATTTAAAAAAACTGGCGATTTGCCGTTTGCTACAAGATAACGGTTGTCCAATGCCACCTTGGAAAATGACGAAAGGTGAAGGATATTAACGCATTGATGATTTCCATAAAGAAACTACTACCATAGGAGAAGAGGGAGAAAGACCTCTTTCTTGAGGAAGATTTGTTTAAACGGTTTATCGATTTTTAGAAAATATTCGCTTCAATTTTCTCTCTCGAATAGTTTGATTTTTGTTGATAAACCTCGACGGTTGAGCGTTATGAAAACGGACAGGGAAAACTTAATTTATGAAATAAGTAGCGTTTACAGCAATTCCTTCTGGCATGACGACAAGGGCGATCGCCGCAAAAAATATTGAGCAGTTCCTAACGGAAAGTGACTGTGTAGCTGGCGATTATACGGAATTCTTGAAGCGTTGAATTTATGGTCTGATGGCTTTAGGGACATGGCATTCAGTGGCTATGTCTCAGCTTTTGAATCGCATTAAAATATCTGGAATATATAGAGATTTAAATCCCTTCAAGTCAATTTGATATTCGTTATTTCAATCTCATTTCATTAAAACGATTCGGTAATGATTGATTCGATCTGGGTTTCATTTAGAGCGTAAAACAACATTCATGGAAATAGTCTCGCCCCTCAATTTACGAACAGGGTTTAATGGACGCTCTGCTTGGTCTGATCATCAGCAAATTCAGGAAGAGATTCAAGCTAAACTTGGGTTCATTCCGCCTTTCTTTGGGCCAAGTTTGAAAAACGCTGAGATTTTAGAAAATCTTTGGCACCAAACCCTGCTGGCTTATCTCGACAACCCTTTACCAGCTCTCTTTAAAGAAAAACTATCGGCTTATCTATCTCGGTTTTGCGTTGTTCCGTATTGCATGATCTGTCATAGCTGCTCACTGCATACCTTAGGAATGCAGGCCGCAGATGTGTTGGAGTTGTTGCAGTCGCCCCCTCCAACAGAATTTGATGTAGAGCAAGATATTTTGTATTTGATGGCGCAGCCGGGTAGCCTTGAGGATTTGTCTCAACTGGATGCTGTGCCGGGGCTGAGTGTGTTGAAGTGCGCCATCTTCATTGCCTTACATACTGAGCCAACTGAATCGTGTCGCGAGGCATTGCGCCATTATTTAGGAGTTAACTATTACCAACATTTGATTGCGTTTATTGCCTATGTCAAAACGTGTCATGTTTGGATGGAGGCGCATCCCGAAGTAGCGTATCAGAACGATCGCCGAGTTCAAGGACATTTTGATGCGCTGATTGAAGCGGCACCTGAACTGGCAGATTTCTTTAACCGCTACCGAGAACGAGTTGCTCAGGAGCAGAAAGCCTGGGCTGAACAGCAGGAAAACCTAGCAGCGCGTCGCCGTCAGGACGTAGCTCTGCGCAAATTGGAGGAACAAAATCATACCCTTGCTCGTGCGATCGCCGCGACGCCAGGCGGGATTTTAATCACCGATCCAGGCCAGCTGGATAACCCGATCATCTATGCCAATCCTGCGTTTTTGCGAATTACGGGCTATGAGTTGGATGAGGTGCTCGGGCAAAACTGCCGCTTTTTGCAGGGAGCCGATACCGATCAAAACACCGTCGCCCAGATTCGGCAGGCGATCGCAGAACAGCGAGAAATTTCGACGACAATTCTCAATTACCGCAAAGATGGTCGGCCCTTTTGGAACGAGTTGAAGATTACGCCGATTATTTCAGAAGATGGCAAGTTGCTGTATTTTGTGGGATTGCAAACGGATGTTAGTGAACGTAAACAAGCCGAAGACAATTTACAGAAGCAAACTGAGACATTACAGAAGCAAGCTCAACTGTTAGAACTGGCTTACGATGCGATCTTGGTTCGCAATATGGAGGATCAAATCACCTTCTGGAATCAGGCCGCTGAGAAAACCTATGGATGGCTGAAATCTGAAATAGCAGGACAGCATTCCCACACGACTTTGAGAACTCAGTTTCCTAAAACGATCGAATCAATTCAAGCGGAACTGTTGCAAAACAATCACTGGGAAGGTGAACTGATTCACTATCGTAAAGATGGCAAATCGATTGTGGTGAACAGCCGCTGGGCATTGCAGCGAGATAAAGATGGACACCCGATCGCCGTTTTGGAGATTAATAGCGACATCACAGATAAGAAAGTATTAGAGGCTCAATTCCTTCGTGCACAACGGATGGAGAGTATCGGTACGCTTGCAGGTGGCATTGCCCATGATTTGAACAATATCCTGACGCCAATTTTGTCGTCGGCTCAACTGCTCCTCAAGCAAACCAAAGCAGAAGACAAAAAACAGCAGCAATTGTTAGAGATTGTGCAGAGTAGCGCGAGACGAGGAGCCGCGTTAATTAAACAAGTGCTTTCATTTGCGCGAGGGGTGGAAGGTAAGCGCACATCACTCCAGATTCAGCATCTCGTTTCAGAAATTCGGCAGATTGTTCAGGGCACGTTTCCAAAATCAATCGAGCTGCATCTCGACTTAGCGCGAGATCTCTGGTTAGTATCTGGTGATGCCACGCAGCTGCATCAGGTGTTGATGAACCTTTGCGTGAATGCGCGAGATGCGATGCTAGACGGGGGGAGCCTCAATTTAAGTACCGCCAATCTGTGGATCGACGAGCAATATGCCCGGATGAATCTGGATGCAACAGTTGGCCCCTATGTGGTGATTACGGTAGCCGATACGGGAACGGGCATTGCGCCGGAGGTGCTGGATCGCATTTTTGAACCCTTTTTCACGACTAAAGATCTGGGGCAGGGAACGGGACTGGGACTTTCTACTGTGCTGGCGATCGTGAAAAGTCACGGTGGCTTTATGGAGGTGAACAGTCGGCTCGGTAAGGGAACGGAGTTTAAGATTTATCTCCCTGCCGTGCAAACCGACGAAATGCTAGAGGCTCCAGAAGAAGAAGTTCCCAGCGGGCATGGCGAACTCATTCTCGTAGTGGACGATGAGGCAGCCATTCGTGATAGCAATCAAGCCTCCCTGGAAGCCTATAACTATCGATCGCTTACGGCGGGTGATGGGATTGAGGCGATCGCTATTTTCGCTGAACATCGCCACGAAATTTCATTGGCCCTGGTTGATCTGATGATGCCGTCAATGGATGGAGCTGCTGCCATTCGGGCCTTAAGAAAGCTCAATCCCCAGGTCAAAATTATTGCGGTCAGCGGGTTAGTCTCCAGCAGCCAAATCTCGACATCAATCAGTTCTGAAATCCACGCCTTTCTTCCCAAACCGTATACGGCGAAGGAGTTGGTGAAGTGTATTGCGGAAGTTTTATGAGGGTGTTGGGGTGTAGGGTGTAGAAAGAAGGCGGAGGTTTTACTTCCCCATCCTCCCCATCTCCCCTATCTCGTCTTCCCACACCCCACACCCTTCAAACCACCTGATGCGTCAAAGACCGACTTTTTTTGATCGGAATTTTGATTAAAAATTCAGTGCCCCAGCCTGGGGTGGATGTGCACTGTAGCTCTCCTTTGTGTTTTTCGACGACGATTTGGTGGCTGATCGATAAGCCGAGTCCCGTCCCTTTGCCAGCGGGTTTGGTGGTATAAAAGGCGTCGAATAAGCGTTGCTGAACGTCTTCTGGAATGCTGGGGCCGTTGTTGTAAATGGCGATCGCTACGCAATCCTTCTCTACGACTTCAGTACGAATTTCGATCACATTCGGATCATGTTCGATTTCAGCGTAGGTGCGATCGCGGCTGTATTCATCTAATGCATCGATCGCGTTGGCGATCAGGTTCATAAAGACCTGATTGAGTTGACCTGCAAAGCATTCGACAGGAGGCACATCGCCGTATTTGCGAGTCAGGCGAATTTCGGGGCGTTCGGGTTTGGCTTTCAAGCGATGCTGCAAAATCAGGAGCGTGCTATCCAGTCCTTCGTGAATATCGCTGGGTTGTTCTTGAACGGAGTCCACTCGTGAGAAGATGCGCAACGATGACATGATTTCGCGAATGCGATCGGCTCCAATTTGCATCGAATGAAGAGCCTTGGGTAAATCATCTAGTAAATAAGCCAGATCGACTTCTGCCACTTTCGCTTTAATCGCATTGGGAGGGTGATCAACATGCTGCTGATATAGCTCCAGCACGTCAACCAAATCTTGAATGTAACCGCGAATGTGATTTAAGTTGCCTGAAATAAAACTGACGGGATTGCTGACCTCATGGGCTACGCCTGCTACCAGTTGCCCCAGACTGGAAATTTTTTCAGTTTGAATCAGTTGCGATTGAGTGCGGCGCAGGTTGAGCAGCGCTTGTTCTAACTGGAAGGTTTGCGATCGCAACTGAGCATCTGACTGTCGCAGGGTGGCTTCTACTTTCTGACGTTCGGCCACCACCGCACTGAGCATCAGCGTTGTCAGCACAATCACCCCGATAAACGATTGCAGCAGCAGCAATTCTGGAAAAAGCGTCTGGTGACTAAAGGAACTTGTGCCTTGCAGAGTACCCGTAATGGCGATCGCAGACACCATGACGATCATCAGAGTCGCCCCACCCGCCCCAAATCGAAACGCCGCCCACACCAGAAAGGGAATGAGCATGTACTCAACGGGATAGCTTTCTAAAAAGGCGAGATAGCTTAGCAGGAGTACCAGAACGATTAAAGTTAATGCTTCGAGCGATCGCCATCCTGCTTGCAATCGATCGTGCTGGCTTTGCAGCGTAAACGATTTCGCCGTCGTGGAACGCGGCTTACGACCTGCGAACCGTCGCCAGAGCCAAATGAATGGTGAAAAACGGTTTTCCCAAATCCACGGCCCCCAGATCAACAGAGCCGGAGTCACGATTAAAATTCCAGTTGCATTTGCCGTCCACCAGTCCGTCCAGGTCGCGCTGTACGTAGACCACGGGATATCCCCTGCGATTCCCAGCGTGGTCACCCCAATCGTGACATTGACCGCAGACCCAAACATGCCGCAGAACAACAAAAAACGCAGGGTGTCACGGGGGCGCTCAAACGGATTTCGATAGCTGGCAAACTGATACAGCAAATAGGCTCCCAGCAGAGTTCCCAATGCTGTCCCAAAGCCAATAGTGGCAGCTTTAAGTACCGATAACAGGGTGGAAACCGTATTGTCGTCGTGGAGAAACGTCCAGCCATTCGCCAGGAATGACCCCATAAAAACCCCTGGCAACACCCAATAGCCCAATAGCAAAACAGCCGCTACAGCAATGCCATCAGCGATCCAAATGGGGCTACTCTCTGGAGATGTTGACATGAGGTAGCGGCCCAGTTCAGCAGCGTTGTAATAGGAAACGGCCAGGAGCAGGATCGCGGCCAACTGAACTAGCCAATGGGGTCTAAGGTGAGCCTTCATTTCTAGTCTCCCGGAATAGAAGGACAGGGTTTAATACTTCTCAGTTAAACCCCTAACGTTTGTGGCTACTGGATGGCTGAACAACCCGCACCCACAAAAATTACAGTTTAATCCTTAACCAAGAAATATTGAGACAGGTCTGATCGATGATGCCCACTTTGACAGTAATTCTACGCATTGAATGATGAAGTGAACATGAATTATTGACGGTTAGTTTTATGAGTCCGTGATTTTATGGATTACGAATTCAACGAATGCGCAAAACCTTTCCCCGCACGTCGCGCGGGAAAAGGTTTTGCGCCATTTTAGCCGCACGTCGCGCGGCTGAAATGGCGCAATCAAATTTACGTCCTATCAACTGAGCTGAGTTCTAAACTTCTTGATGCTAATAGTTAAGAGGATCGCCGCGATGATGGCGAGAGCCAGCACATGATGCCACAGTGCGCCAATGCCGACGCCTTTTAAGAGGAAGCCGCGAATGATAGCCACGTAATGACGCAACGGGTCAATCCACGATAAGTATTGAAAGAACGGCGGCATACTCTCAATGGGGGCGATCGCGCCCGATAGCTGGATCAGGGGGAGATTCACGAAAAATGAGGTCAATACCACCTGCCGCTGATTGCGAGACACGGTGGCCAGAAAAATGCCCAATCCGATGCCCACGCAGATATACAAACTAGATACCAGCAGGAAGAGCGGTAAATTGCCCCGAAATGGCACATCGAAAACAATCTTGCCGACCGCTAACGCCAGAAAAATATCAGCCAGCAATAAGATAAACAGCGGTAGAATCTTGGCCGCCAAAATTTCCCAGGCTTCTGCGGGTGTCATTAAAAGCTGTTCTAACGTTCCAGTATCCTTTTCGCGCACAACGGTCGAGGACGATACGAGAACGCTGGTTAACGTCAGCACAACTCCCATTACTCCTGGCACGAAAAACCAACTGCTTGTCAGACCAGGATTATAGAGGAAAGTGACTTCTGGATCGATGAGGCGAGGAGCCAGATCTAAATTCAATTTACGGTTGAACTGATTAATGATTTGGGAGATATAGCCCGCTGCGATTCCCGCTGTATTCGCGTCTACCCCATCAATCATGACCTGGATATCAGCACTTTGCTCTTGCTCGATGTCGCGATTAAACTCCGATGGAATCACCAATCCTGCTGTGATTCGTCCCTGTCGCACCTGTTCGCCCAATTGCTGCTCATCAGTCAGATAGTTCTTAACCTCAAAAATCCGATTTTCCGTTAAGGCAGACACCAATTCGTGGCTGTTAATGCTATTGGCGTAATCCACCACACCCAACTTCAGAAGATGCACTTCTGGATTTAAGGCAAACCCGTATATCAACAGTTGAATAGTAGGCGGAAACACCAGCAGAAACAGTAGTTGCTTATTCCTGAGAATCTGGTTGATTTCCTTCGTGGCTAGCGCCCAGAGGCGACTGTTGAGGAAGCGATCGATTTGCTTGGCGAACATTTTGGGGTGGGGTGGGGTGTGTGGGTGTAGGGGGTGTAGGGGAAAAAGGTGTTGGGACGAGGGGGGAGGATGGGGAGGATGGGGAAGGTTCTCCCTTGTCCTTCTTATCTTCCCAAACCCCATACTCCATACCCCGACCCCAACACCTAACACCCATCAAGCTTGCATTCGCTCAAGATTCCGGCGGGCGGTGTTGAAGAAGAAGAGGCCGAGGAGGGTGAGAATGATCATGAAGAGCCAGACACCAGGCCATCCGGTGCCGCGAACAAAGGCGTCGCGGGTGATTTCAATGTAGTATCGGGCGGGGACGATGCTGGAGATGAGCGATAGCGGGAAGGGGATGTTGCTGAGGGGGTAAATAAAGCCGGACAGCAGGAATGCGGTGAGAAATCCGATGGTGGCGACGGCTTGAACGGCGGCATTTTGGTTGCTGGCTCGGGTGCCAATCATCAAGCCAAACATGACACTGCTGCCCACAAAAATTGGGGTGCCGATGAGAAGAGGAGTGGGGTCGCCTGCAAAACTGAGGCCAAAAATAATGGCTCCCAATCCCATCACAACGATCGCCTCTGATAGCCCAATAAATAAATACGCCAGGGCTTTGCCCAGAATTAGCTCAACAGCGCTAAGGCTAGAAGCATACACCTGAATGATCGTGCCCTGCTCTTTTTCACGGACTAAAGCCATCGCTGCCAACAGCGATGGATAAATCCACAGAATGACGGCGCAGGTTCCGGGGACGATATACAGCGATTCTTTGCGACCCGGATTAAACCAGATGCGAGTGTGGGGCTTGACCTGGATGGCGGGAGGCGACTGAAGTTTAGATATTCTTAGAAAAAATTGGGTGGTGGCATTGACGCTGTTTTTGATGATACGAGCGTTGTTGACATCCGTTCCATCCACTAACACCTGCACGGAACTTGGACGATCCGCCTTAATATTTCTGGAAAAGTCAGGCGGAATAATCACAACCGCTTTGGCTAGTCCCGGATCGATCGCATCATGGACTGGATCGCGTCCACTCCACTCGGCAGGATGAAACTGATTGGTAGCAAACAACCGTTCAATATACGAGCGGCTGAGCGAACTGTTATCAAAATCCTGCACCACGATGGGAATGTTTTTGGCTTCCAGCCGAATGGCAAAGCCGAAGATAAACAGGGTCAACAGTGGCAACACAAAGGCCAGCGCAACGGTGAGGCGATCGCGCTTAAACTGAGCTAGTTCTTTGGTGCATTGAGACCAGATCCGCTTCATATTGCTATTCTCACCTCACGTCGGTTGCTCTGCTCGTTGAACAATGCCAATAAAGGTGTCTTCTAGCGAAAAGGGAACCTGCCGCAGCGAGTGCAATTCTAAGCTCGACCCGTTTGGCGTGCTGTAATCCTGAAATAGCTGTCGGATATGGGGAATCTCGGCTTCGGGATAGTCGAGAACAACATGGAGGCGATCGCCAAAAATAGACACCCGCCAGGGTTCCATCTGGGTTTTCAGCAAATCGGAAGCGGCCTGCGTTTGGTTCGTCACAATTTCAATGAGTTTTCCGGGCTGTTGCGCTTTGATTTGAGTTGGAGAACCCTGAGCTACCACCTCTCCCGCCACCAGAAATCCCAGATAGTTACAGTGTTCCGCTTCTTCTAAATAATGTGTTGTCACCAGAATAGCGGTGCCACGACGGGCAAAATCCTCGATCAATCGCCAGAACTGCCGACGAGCCAGCGGATCTACCCCTGAGGTCGGCTCATCCAAAAACAAAATTTTTGGTTCGTGCATCACCGATGCCCCAAACGAAACTCGCTGTTTCCAGCCGCCCGGCAGCCGTCCGGTCATCATGGTTTCCTGCCCTGCCAGACCGCAGATGGCCAGCACCCAGTCGATTCTTTCACGTCGCTGATGTCGGGGCACCCCATACACGCCGCAATAAAATTCCAGATTTTGCACCACGGTCAGGTCATCGTATAGCGTAAATTTTTGGCTCATGTAGCCAATCCGCTGCCGCAGAGACGGATCGCGCAAATCTCGCGTTTTCCCCGCTAGCGAGATCTCACCACCGCTCGGTTCCAGCAATCCACACAGCATTTTGATCGTGGTCGTTTTCCCGGCTCCGTTTGCTCCCAGCAATCCGTAAATCTCGCCATATCGCACGTCCAGCGTCACGTCTTTCACTGCGGTGAAGTCACCGAAGACTTTGCGGAGGTGTTGGGTTTTGATGGCAGTGGGGTGTGGGGTGCGGGGTGTGGAACCGTTTCTGGAAACTTCCCTATCTCCCCCATCTCCCCTATCCTCCCAACCTCCCCCATCTCTCTGCTTCCCTACCTCCCTACCTCCCACCCCCCCACTCGGAAAGGGAATAAACGGTGGGTCAGCTCCCTGCTGACGCAGACGGGTGACGAAGACATTTTCCAGGGTGGCTTCGGCGTGTTGGATGTCCTGTAGGGTGAGTTGGTGACGGGCCAGGATGGTGCGGACATCTGATTCTCCCGCGTCGAGGGATTGAACGAGAACGTCTAGGCGATCGCCAAAACTCTGTACATCCCGAATATCGCCCTGATTCTCGGTGGTTTGAATGGCGTCGAGCAACACCTGTTCAGTGGCTTCCAGGCGATCGGTGCGAACTTCCAGACGGTGTAGCCCTAGGGCCGATCGCAGTTGGCGCAGCGTGCCCGTTTGCTGAAGCTGGCCTTCGTACATCAGGGCAATGCGGTTGCAGCGTTCGGCTTCGTCCAGGTAAGGTGTGGCGACGACGATGGTAACCCCCTGGCTAGACAGGCTGGCCAATACGTCCCAAAACTCGCGCCGCGATACGGGATCAACGCCTGTAGTCGGTTCATCCAGCAGCAGAATTTCCGGCTGAGAAATCAGGGCGCAGCAGAGGGCCAGCTTTTGCTTCATCCCGCCCGATAGCTGTCCGGCCAGCCGTTGCCCAAAGTTCTCCAGCCCCATCAGGGGGAGGTAGCGATCGCGCCGTTCTATAAAGCGATCGCGTGGGACTTCGCGCAATCCGGCGCTATAGCGCAGGTTTTCATCAATGCTGAGATCCAGATACAGCGAGAACTGTTGCGTAAGATAGCCAATGCCCAATCGCGCATCTCTAGGCGCACGGTTCAAGACCTGCACATTGCCCGCTGTTGCGTCCATCACCCCGGCCAGGATTTGAAATGTGGTAGTTTTACCTGCGCCATCCGGGCCGATTAAGCCAAAAATTTCGCCTCGCTGCACCGTAAAATCAATGCCTCGAACGGCTTCAATCGGGCCGTAGTGCTTTCGCAGCCCATCAACGTGGATGACGGTGCTGTTGAGGGTAGACGGTGCTAATGTCTCGTCGTCTGACTTTTGGGTGTACGTCATACCAATTCCTGACGCCACTACTGATCGCCCACGAAAATTTCAGCATCCGCAGGCATTCCAGGCTTTGCAAAGCCATTTGGATTGTCGATGCTGATACGAATGCCAAACACTTGCTGCACGCGATCTTCTTTGAAGTAAATGTTTTCGGGTGTGAAAGATGCTTCGGAGTCGATCGCCGCGACTCGCCCTTCCAGTGGCTGTTTGGGGTTTGAATCTAGAAACACTCTGGCTCGTTGGCCGACCCGGACTCGGCCCGTTTCGTCTTCCGGAATGAAGCCACGCAGATAAACGGTATTCAGATCCACTAGCGACAACAGCGTTCTCCCCGTTCCTACGACAACTCCCGGCTCAATGCTGCGCGTGGTGACGACGCCGTTAATCGGACTGGCGATCGTTAAATCGTTCAACTGAGCCTGAATGCGCTGACGGGTGGCTTCTGCGTTTTTGACCTCGGATTGGGCGATCGCCAACTGCACTCTGGCCTGCTGAAGCTGAGTCGCCAGCCGATTCAGCTGCACATTGCGGATATCGGGATTCAGGTTGGTAGAGCGGGTCTGGGTAAGTCCGCCCTGAGCCGCCGCGACCTGGCGCTGAGCGGCTTCAACGGCAGCTTGTTCGCTGATGTACGTCGCCTGAGCAGTTTCAAATGCCGTTTGGGCCTGGTCAAACCGCTGGCGGCTTTCTGCCCCTTCTTGAGACAGTTGGGCAAACCGATCGCGATCGGTTTGGGCCAGGCGCAGATCGGCTTTGGCTCGTGCCGCTTGGGCTTCGGCCTGTCGCAATTGGGCGATCGCAGCGGCTACAGTGGCTTCGGCCTGATACACCCGACCCTGAGTATCCCCTTGAGATTGCTGGAGGTTGAGCTGGGCTTCGGAAACCTGGCTCTCCAGGACTGAAATTTGCAGACGGGCATTCGCTTCCTGTTGACGGGCGGCTTCTAGAGCGGCGATCGCTCCTTTCAGTTGGGCCTGCAATTCCTCTGCATCCAACCGTACCAAAATCTGTCCCCGCTGCACCTCGGCTCCTTCCCGCACGGTTACTTCGTCAACCCGTCCGGCAACTTTGGTGCCCACGTCGGTTTCATAGCCTTCCACACGACCGCTTAACTGCAAGCCATCCGATTTGGGCTGAGATAAGAGATACCAGATGCCAACTCCGGCTCCAATCACGATTAGCCCCAGCGGAATCAAGAGTCGGGGATTCACGGTGCGCTTGGGGTGCGCAGACATGCCTGGGCTGGGAGCGGTGGGGTCTGAAATAGACTGAGCCATAGATGTAAACCTTGATTGCCAAAGCAGAAACGGATCTTCAATCCCATACACAATGGAGCCATCGGCCTTGTGCGTCTACCGATGATTCGTCAAGCAAACTGAGAACTTGTTATCTTAAATCGATACATAGAACCCGACGGGGATTGCACCCTTATGAAGAGTGCCTTTTGCCTTTGGGTTTTAGCTGTATCAATTAATCTGGAGTAATGTGGGGCTCCACATCATCCAAGTAGGGCTGGAATTGTTTAGCAGTCTCAAACTCTAGGCGACCCACCATACTAGACTGTCTAGTATGATCATGAAAGCATATTAGATCGTTCGACCTAATGGAACAAGGCTTGTTGCAAATCTTTTAGATTTCGCCGAGGGGACACGAATTTGGATTCGGTATCACGAGTGAATGAGCGCATGGATGAGTCAACCGCGACGAAGGAAAAGCGGGAGCAAATTCTAGAAGGCGCGATGCAGGTTTTTCTCTCTCAGGGGTATGCAGGCACGAGTATGGACCGGGCGGCGGCGGCGGCGGGCGTGTCAAAACAAACCATTTATAGTCATTTTCAAGATAAAGAAGGGTTGTTTACAGCACTGATTGAACGCGTGACGGTGCAGCGGATGCGCTTTGATGTGTATGTGGAGTCGTCTCAAAGTGATCCGGCGGTGCTGCTGCGGCAACTGGCCGATGTGTTTCTGCAAAAAATGACGGATGAGGAATATTTGTCGTTGTTTCGTTTGGTGATAGCGGAGTCGGTGCGGTTTCCAGAATTGGCGCAACTTTATACGCGGACGGTGATTCAAAAGGGGCAGCTGGCGCTAAGCACGTATTTCAAGGCGCATCCTGAATTACAGTTGGCTGATCCGGAGGCGATCGCCCGCATTTTTTGGGGATCGCTGGTTTCGTTTCTGGTCTCGCAGGAGATTTTGTACGGCAAGGTGATTATCCCAATGGAAAAGGAGCGCCTCGTCAATAATTTGATTTCTTTGATTGTGAGTAAGGCTCAGCAAGAATAACCTGACGTGAATTTGACGCAGCGCAAATGGGTGTCTCGCACGACGTCTGAGACACCCATTTGCGGCATTTCAGCCGCCTGTTGAGTTGCTGAAATGCCGCTATCGAACTTGCGTTGAACTAAGGTTGCTGAGTTAGGGGCTTTTCTGGGGGCTTGCCCCCAGACCCCCATTGGGGAGCGAGCGGCGCTCCCCAAACCCCTTCCGCAAGCGGTTGACGGTTGGCAACAGGAAGCGCTTCGCATTGCCTTCAGTGCGGGTGTTGATGAGTCGATTCACAGATGGCTCCTGGCTCCTGACTTTGGAATAGGGTGTGGGGTAGTAAGGGTATCGGGTGTAGGAAAGGGGTTGCTTCCCCATCCTCCCCATCCTCCCCATCCTCCCCATCTCCCCCATCTCCCCCATTCCCCTTATCCCCTTTATCCTCTTCCGACTCCTGACTCCTGACTCCTGACTCCTGACTCCTGACTCCTGGCTCTAACTCACGCTGTCATCATCCCCGGATCAAGCTCCAGCGTGTCTCCAAGCGTTTCGCCGTCGTGATAGGCGGCCAGCAACACATCGCTGGTTTTGCCCCAGGCGATCGCTCCACTGTGGTCAATGCCAATTGCACCAAAATCGCGCTGGTGTTGCTGAGCTTCCTGGAAGGAGCGAGCAAAGGCCTGTTGGATGGGCATTCCATCCGTGACGCGCACTACGATTCGGGCGGCTAAACATTCGTCGATAATGTCTTCCCCGATGCCTGTGCAACTGACTCCGGCATAGGATGTCGCGTAATTTCCGGCAGGCATGGCAGAATCGCTGACGCGACCGATTCGCTCGAAGCCTTTGCCGCCTGTAGATGTGCCTGCGGCCAGGCGTCCCTGGCTGTCAAACGCAACAACGCCAATGGTTCCCCGTCCGGCTTCTGTCACTAACTCTTTTTCGGCCACAACGCCTGCCATCGCTCGGCTAAAGTTGCCCTGGCGTTCCAAAATCCATTCTTGCAGCCGCAGTTCCGTGAGGGGATCGTAGGTGGGCAGTTGCAATTCGCGCAATAATTCGGCTGAGCCGTAGTCAGACAACACGCGATCGTCTGAACCTTGCAGAAATTGGGCTAGCTCAATCGGATTCTTGACCCGCGAAACGTTGATCACGCCGCTAAACCGCTGAGCAACTCCATCCATTAAGGAGGCGCTCATACGAACTTGGCCGTCTGATTGCAGCACTGACCCCGTTCCGGCATTAAACCGGGGATCATCTTCTAACAACTGACAGCCGCGAATCACCGCTGCTTGAGCACTGGCCCCGTCCAGCAGAAGGGGATACACGGCTTCGATGACACTGTGGAGCGATCGCCGAACGGCCTCAACTCCACCTTTACCTTTAAGAGAGCTACCTGCTCCTCCATGAATGATCAGCTTGGGCTGCACCGGACCGATTGACGACATAACGAATTGAAGTTCCTGAATGTGGATAGGCGATCGCGTTTGAAGCGTAAGGCATTGTTGCAGTGTACCAAACGCCGCACGGTACACCGTATAGCCGTAGTCATTTGGATGGAGCAGGGGGGGACGGGATGGAACCCTTGGCTGGGAGCGAAGCCCTTACGCCCCCTTAGTTTCCGCTGTCCTGTTGGACAGGACGAGGTAATCCTATGATGTAATAATGCCCAAGCGTTAAGCTGCTTTATTTGCGATTCACTGATTTCGGTTTGGGTGACTTTACGTTTTTCAGACGATTGCCTCGGTAATCCTTGAAGTTGGCGATCGCTTCACTCGCTGATTTCACGACATCTGGATCAACATCCCGTAGCGCTAGCTTGAGGGGCGATATGACTCTCTCGGATGAGAATTTGCCTAGCGCCTCTACCGCTGCTCGACGAACAGACGAATCGGGATCTCGACTGAGTTTCTCTAGAACAGGAATCGCGCGTTGAACATCGGCTCGACCTCGTTGAGAGGCTGCAATTTGTCCCAACGTTGAAGCTGCTAATCCGCGCAAATGGCTGTCTGTATGGTGGGCGTAGTCGATCAGCAGCGGCACATACTGGGTAGAACCGGAATTCCCCCAACTCAAGATCGTTTTGCCGACCTCATGAGCAGGCGTCGTGTAGCGCGTCGCGAGAAGGGGCGAATAGCTCGTGGGTTGTTCTGGAGTGGACTCAACCTCAGGTTCGGCAGGGGTGGGAGGAGCTGCGATCGCAACCGCTTCTGAACTGGTCGATTCCGCAATCGAAGGTTCTTCTGCTACAGGTTCTGCGATAGCTACAGGTTCCGCGACCGCCACAGGTTCTGCAACGGTGACGGATTCCGAACTAACGGGTTCTGAGATCAGAAGTTCTGGGACGGAAGCGGGTTCGATCGCGGCAGAAGCGTCTGCAAATGCAACAGGTTCAATAGCAGCAGGAGGTTCTGTAACGGCGATCGGGTCTGGACTGGGTTCTGAACTGCCGGATTCTGTAGTGACAGGAGGTTCTACAACAGCGACAGGTTCTGCAAAAGCAGCCACTGGTGCTGACATAGGTTCGTATTCCGTGGCATTCAGGGGTGCTTCCGGCTCTTTTTCGCCGTTTTGGTCGTCCGGAGCATCGGAAAGAGATTGCAGAACGGTGACAGGCTCGTTGGTCGGGATGACGATTGGAGGTTCATCTGTCGCTTCCAGGGCAGGTTGTTTGGCTTCATATTGCTGCCTTAACTCGTCGAGTTGAGCGTTGAGCTGAGTCTTAAAGTGAGCTTGAAGGGATTTAACGGTGATCTCCAACCGAGATTCATACAGCTTCTCGCGCTCTTCCAAGACATGATGGGCTTGTTTCAATACCTGTTGCTGCTGACTGATTTTTGAGTAAAGCAAGAGATACGCAGCACCAGCACCGAGTACCAAACCGATCGCAATTCCGAGTAGCAGACCCACGAGTTTCTCCAGATTAATTCGCTATTCTTCTTCAGAAAGTTTGGCTTCCGAGCGACGGCGGCGGCAACGTTCTGAACAATATTTCACATCATCCCAACAATCCTGCCATTTCTTGCGCCAGGTGAATGGACGCTGGCAAACCGGACATATTTTAGTAGACAGATCAGATTTAGAACGGGCGCGTGCCATGAGGAGGAACGGAATAGGATGTAAGATACTTCGTCATTTTAGCTACGTTTATGATTGAGACGGTTTTGAGTGGCATTCGAATTGTTTTAGTAGAACCAGCAGGGCCGTTGAATGTCGGGGCGATCGCCCGCATCATGAAAAACATGGGGTTACAGCGATTGGTGCTGGTGAATCCCCAATGCGATCCCCTGGGGGCGGAAGCAAGACAGATGGCCGTTCACGCTGCCGATGTGTTGGAAACTGCTCAGCAGGTTGCCAGCTTACCCGATGCGCTGCGGGGCTGTTATCGCGCTCTGGCGACAACGGGACGCGATCGCACCACGCTGGACATTACCTTAGAAGATCCCCGCACGGCATTGCCGTGGTTGCTCAGTTCAGGTAACAGTCCAAATAACACTCCAGATAACAGTACTCATGCTTTCACAGCGATTCCGGTGGAATCAGCATTAATTTTTGGGCGAGAAGATCGGGGCCTCACTAACGAAGAGTTGAACTACGCACAACGCTTCATTCGCATTCCGTCAACCTCAATCTACCCGTCCCTCAATCTGGCCCAGGCCGTTGCCATCTGCTGCTACGAACTCCATCTCTACGTGATCGAGGGCAGAGGGCAGGAGGCAGAGGACAGGAGTTCTGCACCCCATACCCCATACCTCATACCCGACACCCTATTTAGGAGTCAGGAGTCAGGAGTCAGGAGTCAGGAGTCAGGAGTCACCCAATACCCAACACCCAACACCCAACACGCTTCCCTCGATCGCCTCGAAGGCTACTACCAGCAGCTAGAATCCCTCTTGCTCAAAATCGGCTATCTTTACCCTCACACCGCCAGCAGCCGCATGGAAAAATTTAGGCGATTGTTCAATCGAACTTATCTTTCAGACACAGAAGTATCGATGC
Source organism: Crinalium sp. (assembly GCA_036703095.1). Lineage (GTDB taxonomy): Bacteria > Cyanobacteriota > Cyanobacteriia > Elainellales > Elainellaceae > DATNPS01. The sequence continues at coordinate 21,983 of DATNPS010000444.1, forward strand.
TGCGGGGAATCTTGAGTCAGGTTGAGTGGGCCTTGAAAACATCGGAAACGCGCACCGATGATTCATAAAAATCGCAAAAGTTTGTAGTTTGCTGCACGATTTACAGCAATAGGCAACATAATAATTCCATCATCTTCTCAAGCGGTGCGATCGCCCGTACAATCCCTAAGCAATATGGATTTATTAAAACCGAATATTGGGGAGTGGGGCGCACGGCAGCGCCGTGC
>DATNPS010000478.1:0-72411 GCA_036703095.1 Crinalium sp.
ACAGAAATCCTGGTGCTAATGGCATAGTGGACCCACTCTCATCCATCCCGAACTGAGGTGTGAAACGCTATTGCGGCGAAGATAGTTGAGGGGTAGCCCTCTGCAAAAATAGCTCAGTGCCAGGTCAATTTTTCAAAGAGAGAGTGCTAAGTCTGATTAAAGGCTTGGCACTCTCTCTTTGTCATGTTTGCTAAATGCGTCTGATTTTTGCTAGGGTTTAATCATAGCTTCGATTGTAAGATTTATTAATCAAATGCCTTTACAAAATTTCAGTCTTCCTCTGTCTCAAATTAGCGCTAAAGAGTTTGCAGAACGGCGGGAAGATTGTGACGGACTGCAACTGATTGATGTGCGGGAACCAGAGGAGTTGGCGATCGCTCATGTGGAGGGTTTTATAAATTTACCGCTTAGCCAGTTTGACAAGTGGGCTGAGCAAATCAATCAATTGTTTGATCCTTCTATTGAAACTGTTGTGATGTGCCATCATGGGATGCGTTCTGCCCAGATGTGTTATTGGTTAATGGATCAAGGCTTTACAAATGTCAGAAATCTGGTGGGTGGAATTGACGCTTATTCTGAGGATGTTGATGGGAGTATACCTCAGTATTAATGGTCATTAATTAGCTATATAGCGTTCACAAATAGGCCCTGAATAGGGGAAGTGGGGCTGCGCTCCATTCAGCGGTTCCAACTCTCTTGTACTCATTCAAGTTACAGATTGGATCGCTACAGGTAGCGTTGGTACATTAGATATATAAGTTCAATCGCTTGGTAGTCTATGAAAGTAAAGCTAAGCAATCGCCAACAGCAAGTGCTTGAAGCAACTGTGCGTCATTACATTGCGACAGCGAAGCCTGTTGGCTCGGAAGCGTTGGTTGAGGGGTTTAATCTTCAAGTTAGCCCTGCCACGATTCGTAATGCGATGAGCTTCTTAGAGAAAGTGGGTCTACTGTATCAACCGCATATATCGGCAGGGAGAGTTCCCTCTGATTCTGGGTATCGAGTTTATGTAGATCATTTAATGACTCCTTCTGAGGATGTGGCGCGCCATATTGATCGGGTTCTCATAGATCGCTTGAATCCGGATGAGTGGAGTGTTGAGGCTTTGTTGAGAGGAGCCGCTCAGATTTTATCTACCATCAGCGGATACATCGCTCTAATTACTATGCCACAGGTGAATACGCTTTGTTTGCGGCATTTACAACTAGTGCAAGTAGATCCAGGCAGGGCGATGTTGATTGTGGTGCTTGATTCTTACGAAACCCTTTCAACCCTAATGAATTTGCCGAAGCCTGCCAATGATCAGTCTGTGGATGCTGAACTGTTAGACCGAGAATTGCAAATTCTTTCCAATTTTCTAAATACTCATTTACGCAGTAGATCCCTCGGTGAAATTGCAAATCTAGATTGGAGCGATTTAGGCCGTCAATTTGAGTGTTATGCTGATTTGCTGCGGATTTCTCTGTTGGAGTTGGATCGCCGTAGTCAGCTTCCTGTTTCTACCCAAATTCTAATCAGTGGCGTTGCTGAAGTTTTACGTCGTCAACCAGAGTTTTCCGAATTGCAGCAGGTTCAAACTATTATTCAGTTGCTGGAGTCAGAGCAAGATCAACTCTGGCCTCTAATTTTTGATGCGGCTGATATGGATCAATCAGGTAGGCGGTTAACAGTCAGGATTGGCTCGGAAAACCCGTTAGAACCCATGCGTAGCTGTGCATTGGTTTCTGCTACATATCAGCGAGGAAATGTTTCTGTAGGGAGTGTGGGTATGTTGGGACCTACGCGAATGGTATACGAGGATGCGATCGCTCTAGTAGAAACAACAGCCAGTTATTTATCTGATGCCATTAGTCAAGCTAGCTAACCAGGCTAGTTGCGGTGCTGAAAATTGTTGCTGCCGTAATCCGTAAGTAACGTTGAGGCAAAGGTTGTGTTGTCTTTTCTGGTTATCCTTTTGATTGGCTTAATGCCATCTCTTATTTCAGTCTGGGTTATTCATCGAACGGAATCCAGAGTGCGCATACAGTTGCGACGGGCAGCGAATTCGATCGCCATGAGAGGGCTGCCCGGTTTGTCCTTATCGCCTGACTATCAGTACATAGAGGGTGTGGGGTACATGATTGGGGATTTAACCTGCCGTTTTAATGCACGCTCCAGCCATCTTAGATGTGCGGTAAATCCATTTGGACCCTGTGCTGGCTGTTCATGTTATGAGCAACGACCACTCAGCGAAGACTTATAGCGTGAAGGTCAATGTTAATCGTGCGATGAGCACAAAATAACTGCGCTTTGAACACTGTTACTTGAACACTGGTATAGCCTACATTCAGGTTAGAACAAGAGGGGGTGGGGGATGCCCACACAGCAGGATTGCTACCCCTGCGCCCTGTCCTAATGCTAATGCGTAGAGCCATGACAGTTGAGCTGCTTTAGTTCCTAGGGGTGAACGGTAAGTTCATGTATCCAAGTGATCAAGCTGGTATAGCAGTGCTGGCAAGATTAGGGCGTGAGACTCATATTAGGGTGTCGCATATACCACATCGGATTGTGAGAAAAGTCTCGCGTTGTACAACTCTCTCAAAAGCCCAATTTTGCGTGCACGTCGTGCATGCAAAATTGGGCTATCGAATTCATGTTGATTAAAAGAATATCGTTTTTGTTGAATCAGTTAAGGGGCCGCTACAGCAAGAATGTTTTAATTCAAGAGATTAGCATTGATGTAATTTTTGATTCTCCGTACTGGAAAGTTAAGGAATTTTGCGTTGTTGATTAGGATTTCTAGCCTTAAGTACTCACCAGAATTAGTGATTTTTAGCTCAGTATTTGTGTCTTATAAATTACATTTACGCGCTATCGGTTACGTGGTATAACGTTCAATTTAATTGGCGATCGCTCGGTTGAGTACTGAGAGAGTTCTAATGGTAGACGGTATTTTTTTAGAGATATAGGCTGATTTGAGATGTAGGAATTATATCTAGTATTCAATCCGAAATAAGTATTACAGAAATGCCTGTTTTTGATATATTCCTCCAATAAATGAGGTTGATAGAAAATAGCTACTTTAAAGAAACTTGATGTTAAGTGCTTTTGTTTAAAGTTTCAGTTGGAAGCATATAGTTATTAGCATATGCTCTGTAGAGCGTTATATCTAATTGCAGTGCTAGTGGCTGTCAGCGCGACCCTCTCTGGATTAGAAGACGTATTCCAAGCCTGATTCAGTCTGTAAAAAAGTGAGTTTAGTCAAGAGGTCATTGAGTAACTGAACCTTTTCCCTAACGGTTTTGAGGGGAAAATAGGTGGTTATGAATTGAGGATGTCTTCAATAAAACAATTTAGTATTTGAAGCGATTGTGAAGAGTAAATGGTCTCCTTACAGAGACTTTATATAGCCAAACTTATAAAAGCTAACAAACAATGCTATGTTCGACTTGTTAGCTTTGTGGTAGCTATAGGGCTATCAAGCTACTGAAAAATAATGTCAGATTTTGACTACTTAAGTAATTAATTTGATGAGCTCCAATTCAGCTAATTAGCTGATTTGATTCGCTAAATGGGAATGTTAGTTTAAGCAACAGGTAGATAAAGTTTAGCTCGGTCAAAGGTTTGCGTCTCTCTGTCGGCTGAGGTTGTTTGGAGAGAAGTTCAGCAAGTCTTTCCTTAAACTTGTTCTGAAACATCCTTTTATGGCAGCACGTTAGGTGTTGTTTTCTCAGATGAAATTCGGTTCTTTAGAGTATCAACCCGCTAACCCTGAAGTCGGTGTATACGACTGTGAAATTCATCTTAAATTTCGGTTGATTGAGGAAAAAGGAGCCTTACGCGATCGAGAACAGCTTTTGGAAATGTTGCTGGATGCATTTGTTTGTGGTGCTGATGATTACCTGGAGCCTGTTCGTGTGCATGTGGAGGCTCAAGAGATCTCTGAGGTTGAGGCGTCTCCTCAAATGCGTCGTCAACTGATTCGCCTTCGCAATGCAAGAGATTTGGCTTAGTTGAATCGTGGGCCGCTATATGACCCGAAATTGTTGGCTCTGTGTGACTGTGCGCGATCGCGGTTGAGTTACGGAAATTTTTTTGAGTTCAATAGGTAAAAAGTGTTGACAAAATCTTAGACCTTAGTTATCGTTATAAAGGTCGAGTTCTTGAGCCCCCATCGTCTAGAGGCCTAGGACACCTCCCTTTCACGGAGGCGACGGGGATTCGAATTCCCCTGGGGGTATCGATATAGGTGCAACGTTTTTTGACCCCGCAAATTCTAAGAATTTGTGGGGTTCGCTTTTAGGGATCGAAACCAAAGATTTAGCGTGGGTTACGGGCACATTAAAAACGCCCCACGGTCAATCATCGGGGCAAAGTACATTACCGTAAGGGTGTCATGCCACGTAACTACTATCGTCCGTTTCCTCCCCGATCTAGATGGTATTCCTTCAGAGGAATTCGCATACAACGCCAACACATTTTTGCTGCGACGCTATCACTGTTTGTATGCATCAAAACAGGTTCAGCTCTAGCCGATCGCCTGCTACACGGTTACCTATATACCAACTCCCCCACTGCATCTGTCGCTACTCTGGCTGAGATCAACCAGATCAGAGCGCAGTATGGACGGCCACCACTCCTGTTTGACCAACGCCTATTTGAGCTTGCAACTGCGAGGGTGCAAGACATGCAAACCTACCATTACTATGACCATGTGAATCCCCAAACAGGCACCTGTGCCTACAGCATGAAAGCTCAGTTTGGCTTTAATGCAAGTGAGTATGTTGCTGAAAATGCTCTGGATTATGGAGATGAGGGAGGCGTCGGGGCTACTTTATTTCATCCCATGACCGAATCGATTTCATCGTGGATGAGCAGCCGTGGGCATCGCTACAACTTGCTATATACACGGCACATCGCAGGGGCTGTTGCTTGCCTTAACGACAAATGTGTGTTTTTAGGTTTAAACCACGATCGATTTGGTGAGGGTTGTCATACTGCTGCCGAAGGCCATCAGTTTTGGGAGACCACGCCCCTCAAACCGGATGAAGTACAGCCGTAAACCAAGATACTGTAAACAATTACTGCTTCAGCAAGTCTCGTTTTGAAACCGATTCGCATACTGAGAATTGCTGTTACTGCTTAATCCTAATTGATTGATGCTATTAAATTATGAACTGGTTCATAGATGCAGGTTGGTTAGCTCGCTCCTCTCTAGAGGTCGCTCCTGATCTGCTGGGATGCACGCTAGTGAGGCAATTGTCGGATGGACAGACCGCTAGAGGAATGATTGTTGAAACAGAGGCTTATACTCTCGGTGATCCGGCATGTCATGCGTATCGGCGGCGTACAGCGCGTAATGCAGTAATGTTTGGCCCTGCGGGCATGACGTATGTGTACTTAATTTATGGCATGTATCACTGTTTGAATATCGTCACGGATCAGGATGGTATTCCTAGTGCAGTGTTGATTCGGGCATTGAGCTTTGAGTCTTTGCCAGTCTGGATTGATCCGAATCTAGTTGCTAAACCGTCAAAATTAGGAGCCGGGCCTGGTAAGTTGTGTCAGGCACTAAAAATTGATTTGAGCTTGACGGCCCAAGTGTTGCAGCCAGGGCAACCTCTGTGGTTGGAGCATCGGTCTTCAGAGGTACAGAAGAAAATCAAGGAAGGGGCGATCGCCTTTGTGCAAACGACTCGCATTGGTTTGTCTCAAGGAACTGATTTGCCCTGGCGCTGGTATGTCAAGAATTGCCCTGCTGTATCAAGGCGATGATTGGAGATGGCCTGCAATCTAAACCGTGGACTTTAAAATACGATTTCTTTGCCCCGTTCTGTGAAACGGACGGATTTGATGTTCCAATCCGGGTTGCGCGTTAGCGTTTCTCGCAGGCTGCCGAAGAGAGCAAATTGTTCGCAGGTAGAGAGGGAGACGATTTGCCGTCGAGGATTTGGGATCAGACGAAGATCGACAGTAGCGACGCCATTGCTATCTCGGCTAATTCGGTACCCTCCTAGCTGGAAGTCGAGATTATCCTGGTTGTTGATGATTTTGCCAACAGTGGCTTCTAAAGCGCGATCGGCTGGAATCTGAATCGTTTCAGGAATCAATTTTTCACACTCGTCATCAGCTTTATAAATCGTAACGGTAGTGTTCTCTGGGCTAGGGGATGTTGATGTGGGTGCGACAGAGGATGGGCTGGAGAGGGAATCGGGAGAATTGGATGAGGTAAGAGGTTGGGTGGGTATAGAGGATGACTGAGGGGTTGGGGTAGCCGTGGAGGATGGACTGATGTTGGGTTGTGACTCAGGTTGGGAACCACAACTGCTCAGGTTCACGGCCAGAAGCCCTAGTAACAGGAGAACCTGACGCATCATTGCTGGGCGGAAGGTTGAGGGAATGGTATCTATGGTTGTTACTAAAACAGCATCTGTGGTAGGGAATTTACGGGTAGAACTGCTCTGAGCGGGTAGAATCGGACGTGTACGCTTCATGGGTAGTGAATGACCTTTGGCGATCGCTTCTAGTTAACTCTCGAAATCTGGCGATGAGTTGTTTATTGTTCTGATTATGGGGAAAATTTGTATGAGGATGTTTTACTGTTATGACCTGGATTCGCCGTCACATTATTTCTCTATCTGACTTTACGCCCGATGAGTATGACACGGTCTTACAAACGGCGGCCAGTTTTCGGGAGGTGCTCTCTCGACGCACAAAGCGTGTACCCACGTTGCAAGGCCAGGTCGTTGCCAATCTGTTTTTTGAATCTTCTACGCGAACCCGCAGCAGTTTTGAGTTAGCGGCTAAGCGTCTATCCGCAGATACGCTGAATTTTGCTCCGGGGACTTCGTCGTTAACGAAGGGAGAAACTATTCTGGATACGGCGAAGACGTATCTCGCGATGGGAACCGATATTATGGTGATTCGGCATCGTGAGGCCGGAGTGCCTTTGGCGATCGCCAATGAAATGGATCGCTTACGATCCCACGTCGGCATTTTAAATGCCGGGGACGGGCTGCATGAGCACCCATCTCAAGCCTTGTTAGATTTGTTTACGCTGTGCACGTTGCTTGACCCTGATCATCCACGTCTGTCGCTGTTAACGGGTAAGAAAATTGCGATCGTTGGAGATATTCTGCACTCGCGGGTGGCCCGATCGAATATTTGGAGTTTAACGGCAAGCGGGGCTGAGGTGCATTTAGCGGGGCCACCGACGCTGTTACCGAAATTATTTGAAACCTTTGGAACTCCGGATGTCAGCACGAGTTCTGATCAAGGAGACTCATCTTCTTTTGGAGAAAATGCAGCTCTGGGGTCTGCTGTTCCAATAGCCAGGAAGTTATTTCTGCACTGGTCGTTAGAGCCTGCGTTGCAGGACGCTGATTTTGTCATGACGCTGCGCTTGCAAAAGGAACGGATGACGCAGCATTTGCTACCCAGTTTGCGAGAGTATCATCAGCGATTTGGGATTACGGGCGATCGCCTCAAGCTTTGCAAACCGGATGTGAAGGTGCTTCATCCCGGCCCTGTGAATCGGGGCGTTGAGATTAGTTCGGAACTGATGGATGATCCGCAATTTAGCTTAATTTCGCAGCAGGTGACGAGTGGGGTAGCGGTGCGGATGGCGTTGTTGTATCTGATGGGAAGTGGGAAGGTTTGAGGACGTGAGGGGGCGCTCGCGTCAATTGAGGTGAGATCTGGCAGAATTGAGGGATGGCAGTAAGATGCTTGATGCCCACTCACTTGCAGGGATGTTAGCTGTGACTGTATCGATTAGCCTTTTGGAATCTCAGACAACATCGGATCATTTTGCAGTCACGTTTGCACCACTGTCGCTGGAAGAGGTTTATGCGTTAGCAGATGATCCGGCTAATGGAGCAGTGGTGGTGATGAGTGGCATGGTTCGCAATCAAACGGATGGTAAACCTGTAGTTGCATTGGAATACCAAGCCTATGAACCGATGGCGATCGAAGTGTTTAAGCAAATTGCAGCCCAAATTCGCGCTCAGTGGACAGATGTAACACGAGTCGTCATTCATCACCGAACTGGGAAACTGGCGATCGGAGAAATCAGTGTATTAGTGGCAGTCGGCTGTCCTCACCGAACTGAAGCATTTGAAGCCTGCAAGTATGCGATCGATACACTAAAGCATAATGCTCCAATTTGGAAAAAAGAACACTGGGAAGATGGTTCAACTAGTTGGGTGAGCATTGGGGCTTGTGAACAGCTTGGAGCGAATTGCTGACCGTCTTGAAACAGAATTGCGATCGCTGAGGATTAATCGTGAGCAAGAGTTGATGAATATCGTCTTGAATGGCGTGGTGCAGAACTGCTAATGTCTAGTAATGAAGCGCTATCTCGCGACATAAATCACTTGAGTTCTGCTTAGAATGGTTGAGAGCGTTTAGCCGTTCTGCTCGACGCTGCCGCACACGGGACGGACGCTTCAGAACTGGTGACTTTAGACTGTTATTCATTCATCTTCATCGTCGTCATGAGGTGATGCGAAAATGTGTGCTGCTGTGATGTTCAATTCCATTCTGCCTTTATTTTATGTCCTCATTAACGTGAATCCGCTAACACCATTTCAGCCACTCTAGAACCCAATTTGAGTTAACAATGAGGTGTTAACTCAAATTGGGAAACCCTATGCAAGAAGTGTTGCCTTGATGCTAGCGTGCTTGCATAGACGCAGACATATCTTGTTGAATTCTGCTCTTAGCGGCTTTGAATTCAGTTGCTAATTGCTCTTTCTGTTCTGTGCTGCAATTTTTGTCGATCGCTGCAAACATGGTGCTTTCTTCCTGACGAATGTGATCGCCAACAGCATCCATCAATTGTTTGATTCTGGAGCGAAATGCATCGGCTGAAGCAGGGTTCATGGCCTTGATTTCATCCAGCATTCGCTTCATCTCAGCCTGCTCATCGTATAACTCTTGTGTATTGTCATTGCCATAGAATGAACGAACTTTAGGATACACAACTTCTTCTTCTGCCTGAGCATGAGTCAGTAAATCTTTATAGAGCTGACCGAAATACTCTTGCAGCTTTTGTGGATCTTTCGTCGCTCCAATTTCGGTGAAGATCGTATTCACCTTGTTATGATCTAAGCGGATTAGCGTTTGGATATTCATATCCTGCTTATCGCTGTTTTGGGTGAGAACGCTGCCAGCGATACCAGACAACGCAGCGATCGAGTCTTGAACCCTTGCCCAGAGTCCCTGATCGGCATCCTGGCCTGTCATTTCACGCACGCCGACTTGCTCCAGCAATCCTTTCATCTGTTCCTGGTGAGCACGGTTTTCAAAGTTGACAGTGTTGAGAGGAGCGATCGCCACTTCAATATCGGCTCCTACTTTTTGAGCGGCTTTGTGAATTACGATTCCACTCATCGCTTGACCATGCTTGAGCAGTTCGTGATGGATGAGTTTTTGGTAGAACGTAAATTCATGGCCCGACATCATTCGCTCAAATTGCTCAATAAATATCTTTGTGGCTGAATGCGGTTCAGACTGGATGCCGTACTGAACGATCACGGTATCTAGAATTCCTAAGTTTTTTTGATCATCATCCAGGATGCTTTGCAAACGATGGCGGACATCCTCGTCAGGACTGGCACTCAACAGTTTTTGATCATTTCTGATAATTAAATCTTGGAATGCGCGCAGGTCGGCTAGTTTCTCAGCGATCGCCATCCGCTTTGCATCATCTAATGTTGTCACCATGTTCAGTTATCCTCTATTTCTGTATTGAGTGCTTAGACATAAGCCTTGCTGCACTACAGGGTTTAACCCTCCAATTGTGAAATTGGCTACAGTTGTATTCAGCTATCTTGAGTTAGATGTTGCAGCTACTGAATTCAGGGCAGCCTTTCAGTTTGTACTCATTGAGTCTCTAAAATTGCGGTCATTTTTAATGAATTATTGAACCGGATGCGCCTAATGGCAGGTTTCACAAACGGTTGTAGTGAGCAAGATGGATCGCATATGAACAGCATTCTCATTTTGAAACTGATTGCGGGTTTAGTGCGCCCGTCAGGCGAGCCAAACCCGCAATCAGCGGCAGTGCAAGCTCGCCGCAGGTAAACTTGCACTGTCACTGATTTGCATACTGAGAATTGCTGGCATACGAAATCCCAATTGATGGACTGAGCGATCGCAGGAGTGGTTATGACGTTGGCAATTATCGTGCATGGTGGTGCTAAAACCGTTGAAGACAATAAGGTAGAGGCAAATCACGATGGCTGTCTTGCGGCTGTAGAAGCAGGCTGGACCGTATTGCGCAGTGGTGGTAGCGCCAGAGAAGCGGTTGAAGTGGCGATTCGGAGGCTGGAAGCGGATCAGACCTTTAATGCAGGATTTGGAGCCACGCTAGACCAGTCCGGCGAGGTGGGCCTGGATGCTGCCATGATGGAGGGAAATACCCTGCGCTGGGGGGCAGTTGCCGCTGTACAACGCGTGCGTCATCCCATTTGTGCCGCTAATAAACTGTTGGATCAAAAACGGCTTTTGTTGGTGGGGCAAGGTGCAGAAGCATTTGCTGAAGAACATGGTTGCGAAATGTGCGACCCGACTGACCCTATCAGCCAGGAACAACGGCAGGAGTGGGAAGAACAGATCAAAGTGATTGATCGACCTGCCACCGTTGGCTGTGTTGCATTAGATGCCGATGGGCTGTTGGTTGCTGGAACGTCTACGGGAGGACTGAGCAATCAGCTACCGGGTCGTGTAGGGGATTCAGGAATTGTCGGGTCGGGGCTGTATGCCAATCGTCAAGGAGCCTGTTCAACCACGGGTGATGGTGAATCGATTATGACGGTTGTGCTGGCGAAGTATGCGATCGATAGTCTATCGGAAGGTCGTAATCCTAAGGAGGCCGCTGAGAAAGCGATCGCCTATCTCCATCAGCAGGTGGAAGGTGAGGCTGGCTGCATTTTGGTTGATGCACAAGGGCAGGTTGGCTGGGCCTATAACTCAGAACACATGCCGATCGCTTATATGACAGAAGCGCTGAATGAGCCTGTGGTTTGTATGGGTGAGCCTCAAAAGGTTGAAGTTTAATTGAGACATCGGGTATCTAGAAGACACCCGATGTCTGGCGTTAGCTCTGCAATTGCAAGCCCTTCTGATTTAAAGTTTGTTCGATGTGTCGCATGTCGGCGATCGCTTCTCCAGTCACAATTCCATACAGTTCGGTGTAAATCTTGCCGTATTTCACTTTCTCTAATGCCGACAAAATGATGAAATCTTTGCGATCTAATTCTGGTTTTAGAGTGGTGAGAATTGAATCGAGCGTTGCATCCATGCGATAGTCTGTGGAATACTTTGCAATGGTCTTTCCTAAACTTAAGAGCGTATGCCGCTGTAAACACAATGGAGTAGATCCATTTACGCGAAAGTTGGCATCGATTGCATAAAGCTGTCCGTCTTGATCTTCTAAGACATCAAATCCGATGCAGCCAAAGTAGCCTTGCTTGTGGGCATACTGGGCGATCGCGGCAATCATGTCAGCAAATTTATTCATCCCTGTTTTCTGGTAGTCAATCAGTCCCCCTAAATAGTCGCCTTCTGGGCTAACCAACTGAGTTGTGGTGCCAATTAATGTCACCTCACCTTTCTGATTGATATAGAACTGTACGCAGTAATTTTCTACAACATTTTTGACAAACTCAGACACAATAATGGTGTCGAGTAACTGAATCGATAAATATTTTTTTAACTCATCAAAGCAATAGTTTAGATCACTGCTGTTTCTAATAATATAAGTGCCTTCACCGGATAGGCCGTGGGATGTTTTGATTAAGTAAGGAAAGCGATCGGGTAATGGAATGCTTTCAAGTTCAGTGTTGTGTAAGTTATAGCTTGTGTAGTTCGGGCATTGCACACCCAATTCAGCTAAGCTGACTTTACTGAGCAAACGGTAATGAATATTAGGATCAACAGCATGTTTTTCGGGTTTCAAATGGTCAAACGGAAATAGTGTGATGGCCTGATCGATGCGATCGCTGTTGCTAATGTCATCTAAATAGGTTGAACAATCCATCATTTCAGTGTTGTCGTATTTGAAGCCAAAATGCTCTCGCCAGTAAGCCAGCAATAGTTTCTGCGGCGAAATAATCACCACACCTGGAATCTGATCGCCCAGTACGGCCCAGTTCTTCCAGGGTTCTTTTTGGCAAATCTTATCGAAGGAGGTTTTGGTCGCTTCGCTGCTGCCGTCTTGGATGAAGTATTTTTGGGTGTTGGGATAGGCAGCCCATTTTGCGGTCGCAGGATAATTCAAAACGAAGACACTCTGATGGTTAGTCACATCTTGAGCAAACAGATCGGAGAATGAACTGCCCTGAAAATATTGAAAATCGTGTGTTGAAGTCATAAGAAGCCGATGCTGCAATAGCTTGAGGCGATCGCACCGATGAAGTACTCGCCCTGGTTACTCTCTATTTTTTATGCTGGTTGCAATCCTGGTTAGAGTCATCATTCCAGGCACATAGATCGCTGGGAATGACTGCAAAGCAGGTATAGCTGTAGTCATGTCCGTTAGGACATCGAAAACCAAGGGAGGTATGGGGGCTGCGCCCCCAGCCAGGGGTTCCACCCCTGCACCTCGTCCTAACCTGAATGAATACAGCTATAGGGTGGATTTTGGCCGCGAATCAAATGTCTATTTGAGGTGAATTTGACGAATGCGCAAAGGGATGCCCACACGTCGCGTGGGCATCCCTTTGCGCAATTTCAGATGTCTGGGAAGCTAAAGCGCTATCGAATTCACATTTATTTAATTTGCGATTCTAAGGGTTCAGGTTGTAGATTCTGACCGTTTTTCTGAATGGACGAATCTATGTTGCGGTGTTTGGATTTAGGGCGAAATCGCTTCTGCCATGATTCCATGTAGGTGTAGAACACAGGCGTGAGGTAGAGGGTGAGCAGTTGGGAGAACACCAAACCTCCTACAACGGTTAGACCGAGAGGACGACGGGCATCGGCCCCGGCTCCAAACCCGATCGCGATCGGGAGCGTTCCCATTAGCGCCGCCATTGTAGTCATCATGATGGGGCGAAAACGCACCAGGCAGGCTTCATAAATCGCATCGTAGGGGCTTTTACCCTGTTGGCGGGCGGCGATCGCAAAATCGACCATCATGATGCCGTTCTTTTTCACAATGCCGACCAGCAGGATAATACCGACGAAGGCATAGATATTCAGATCGACCTGGAATAGCATCAGGGTCAGCAGTGCGCCGAATCCAGCCGAGGGAAGGCTGGAGAGAATCGTGAGTGGGTGAATAAAATTCTCATAGAGAATCCCCAGAACGATATAAATCACCAGAATCGCGGCTACCAGCAGCCAGCCCAACCCTTGCAATGATGATTGGAAGGCTTGAGCGGAACCCTGAAATTTTGTGGTGATGCTGGTTGGCAAAATTTGACGGGCGGCCTGCTGAATTTTGTCGGTCACGTCGCCCAGCGATACTCCCGGTCGCAGGTTAAACGACAGTGTGACAGAGGCTAACTGACCCGTATGGTTAACCGTCAGTGGCCCCGCATCGCGGACGAGAGTTGCCACGGCATTCAGAGGAACCAGTTGACCGTTGGGCGATCGCACCGACAGCAAGTTCAGCGCGTCTGCGTTTTGCTGAGCCTGCGGCTCGACGCCTAAAATCACCTGATACTGACTATCAGGCGCGTAGATGGTCGAAACCTGACGGGTGCCGTAGGCATAGCCCAAAGCTGACTCAATCTGATTGGCGGTTAAGCCCAGCATGGATGCCTGGTCGCGGTTGATATTGACCTGCACCTGAGGATTGTTGACCTGCAAGTCGCTGTTGACATCCTGCAAGTCGGGCATCTGCCGCAGTGCGTCTTCGAGTTTGGGTGAATATTGCTGAAGCTCCTCAAAACTGGGGCTTTGCAGCGTGAACTGATACTGGGCTTTCGTTTGCTGTCCACCGATGTTAATAGCGGGTGGATTTTGTAGAAAGACGCGAATACCGGGAATCTGTGCCAGCTTAGGCCGTAGTTCTTGGACAATCGCATCTGCGTTAAGGGGGCGATCGCCACGTGGTTTCAGGCGAATGAACAGGCGACCGCTGTTGGCAGATGCATTTGGCCCACCTGCGCCGATTGTGGAGTTAATGGCATCTATATTTGGATCTTGACGAATCACATCGACGACCGCTTGCTGATGTTTTGCCATTTCACTGAACGAAATATCCTGTGCCGCCTGTGTGCTTCCGGTAATCTGGCCAATGTCAGTACTGGGAATAAACCCTTTCGGCGCGATGATGAAAAGGGTGATCGTTCCGACTAGAATTGCGCCTGAAACCAGCATGGTTAACCGATGATGCTTGAGCGCCAGCCGCAAACTCCAGGCATAGGCATTCTGCACCGTATTAAAGACCTGCTCTGAGGCTTGATAAAGACGACCCTTGAAGGAGCGATCGCGCTGTTCGGGTTCGTGATGGCGCAAAAAACGGCTGCACAACATCGGCGTCAAACTCAGGGACACGATACCCGACACCAGAATGGCCACACTCATCGTGACGGCAAATTCTTGAAACAGCCGTCCTAAAATGCCGCCCATAAACAGGATGGGAATAAAGACGGCCACCAGCGAAATAGTCATGGATAGGATGGTGAAGCCGATTTCCTTAGAGCCATTGAGCGCGGCTTCCAGCGGTTGTTCGCCCATTTCCATATGGCGGACAATGTTTTCCAACATCACCACCGCGTCATCCACCACAAATCCAACGGCTAAGGTTAAAGCCATTAGCGACAGGTTATCCAGCGAATACCCGAGCAGCAGCATGACGGCAAAAGTCGCAACCAGGGAGAGCGGCACGGCCAAGCTTGGAATGACGGTAGCAGATAGGTTGCGGAGAAACAGAAAGATCACCAGCACCACCAGCGCAATGGTGAGCAGCAGCGTGAACTGCACATCGTCGATCGACTCTTTAATTGGCTGAGAGCGATCGAACAGCACCTCCATTGAAAGTGCTGCTGGAAGCTGCTGTTGAAATGCAGGCAGAATGTTCTTAATTCGCTCGACTGTCTCAACGGTGTTGGTTCCCGGTTGCTTTTGAATTGCCAGAACGATCGCACGACGACCGGGGAAGGAGGTGTTGGGTGTTGGGTGTTGGGTGTTGGGTGTTGGGTTTGGGGATGGGGGAGATGAGGAGGATGGGGAAGATAGGGAAGGATTAGTTTGTCCCCCTTGCCCCTCCTGGCTCCTGACTCCTGACTCCTGACTCCTACCTCCCTGGCTCCTGGAAAAATACCAGCTCGCCACCTTATCATTCTCGACGCTGTCCAGCACGTCTCCTAAATCGCCCAAAAAAACGGGGGAGCCGTTGCGGTAGGTGACAATGAGCGATCGATAGTCTGCGGCTCGCTCCAGTTGACCGTTAGATTCGATGGTGAGGTTTTGCTGCTGACCGTAGAGATTTCCAGTGGGCAGGTTGGAATTGCCTTGCGTGATGGCTGTGGCAACTTCATCCATGCCAATGCCTTTCGCACTTAAGGACTGTGGATCGACCAGGATGCGAACGGCGTATTTCTGCGAACCGTATACGTTGACCTGAGCGACACCATCCACCATTGAAAGGCGTTGGGCCAGTTCCGTTTCAGCATATTTATCGACGGTGGATAAGGGCAAAATATCGGAACTGAGCGCAATGTAAAGGACGGGCTGATCCGCCGGGTTGACTTTGCGATAGGAGGGCGGGCTGGGCATCGTGCTGGGCAGTTGCCGGGTGGCTTTAGCGATCGCCGCCTGTACATCTTGCGCGGCTCCATCGATATCGCGACTCAGATCAAATTGCAGCGTCACCTGGCTGCTGCCGAGCGAACTGCTGGAGGTCATGGATGTAATTCCGGCAATGCTGGAGAACTGCTGTTCCAGCGGCGTTGCGACGGATGACGCCATGGTTTCTGGGCTGGCCCCCGGTAGGCTGGCCGAGACTTGAATGGTCGGAAAATCAACGTTGGGCAGGTCGCTGACGGGCAGCAGACGATAGCTGGCAATGCCAAAAATCAGTACGCCGAGCATGACGAGCGTGGTCATGACGGGCCGACGGATGAAGATTTCAGAGAGATTCATGAGTCTTTCTCGCGCACTTTGGCACCGGGATTAAGGTTAAACTGTCCATCTACGACAACGCGATCGCCTGCCTGGAGACCTTTCTGGATGACGGTCTGCTGATTCACCGTTTGTCCGACCGTGACTTGACGCGCTTCAACCGTATGGTCGGGCTGAATCACATATACGAATGATCCTTGCTGGCCACTCTGTACCGCTGGGGCGGGAACCACGATCGCATTGGGTTCTTCGGTCAGCCGCAGCACGACATTAACAAACTGACCGGGTGTTAATCGGCCAGCTTCATTGGAAAATCTAGCTTTGAGCAGAATAGTTCCGGTGGTTGGATCGACGCCGCTATCGACAAAGACCAGTTCGCCGCGTTCTGCTTGTCCGGTCGATTGAGGGGGCTGGGCTGCAACCTGGAGCTGACCCTGCGCCTGATATTTTCTCAGGTCGGAAAGCGATCGCTGCGGAATCGAAAAGGTGACGTAAATTGGTTGCACCTGGCTAATGGTGACTAGGGGCGTTGTGTCGTTGTCCTTCACCAGGTTGCCCTGATCGACATTTAGTTGGCCCAGCCGTCCGCTCGTTGGGGCAGAGATCGATGCATAGGACAACTGAACCCTGGCATTATCCACGTCCGCATTAGCGGCGCTGACGGCAGCCTGAGCATTTTGCATGTCAGCTTTGGCAGATTCCACAGCCGCTAAGGCACTGGTGACATCGCTTTGATCGGCTTCTACCGTGGCGCGTTGGGCATCGGCACTCGTGGCAAACTGGTCGGCCTGCTCCTGACTGACGACGCCTTGATTGAGCAAGCTTGTGTACCGTTGCGCTTGAGATTCGGCATTTCTGGCCTCCGCCAAATCCTTCGCTACCGTCGCTCTGGCCTGGTTGACCTTGGCTTGGGCCTGAGCCAGTGCGGCCCTGGCTTGGCTCACCTGAGCGATCGCTTTGGTACGATTGGCGATCGCTTGATCCACGGCAGCTTGCAGCGCACGGGCATCAATTTTGAACAGCAAATCTCCCTGCCGCACCGTCTGCCCTTCCTGAACGTAAACGTTCGTCAGCTGTCCGACTACCTGAGACTTAACGGCCACGGTGGCATACGCCTCCACCGTTCCTGTCGTTTGAATCAGCAGTGGCATTGTCTTTTGGGTCACGGTGGCAGCCACCACGGGAACGGGAGGTTTTTCACCTTTGCCGGAAACCGATTGGGCGTCTGAGGCCGCACAGGCAGACAGTCCGCTCAATGCCAGTGCAATCAAACTCAGCTTCCAGGATGGATGACGAGCCGATTGAATGGTGGCGATCGCCGAACGGGTGAGATGTGACTTTAAAGACGAGCCAACGGCATGAATCTTGAAATCAGACTGAAAAGAACCCATAAAGCCCACCCTCAACGTGACATATGGATATCAAGAGTGGGTTTAATCCACTCTTTTACAACTCTTAGTGTATCCAGAATTAGTTAGTGAAACTAACTATTAGTTAGACGTATTTTATATGGAAAATTTCGTAATGTGAATTTACGTTAACCTGACGTGAATTTGACGAACGGGCTTTTGGGAGAGTGGCGCGTCGCGCCACTCTCCCAAAAGCCCGATTTGCGTGCGCGTCGCGCACGCAAATCGGGCTACCGAATTCACGTCAGGTTAACGTGAATTCGGTAGTGCCATTTCAGCCATGCGCTGTATGAGCCTATGTTTTGTGCGTTCGTCGAATACCCGTTAACCTTAATTTCAGCAGTGCTCATTTTGAAACCGCTGGCTTGAAACCGATTGCGGGTTTTGCAGATCCGTTAGCGTGCAAGACCCGCAATCTGCGGCGAGCGGGGATTGCCGCAGATTGACATATTTTTGTGCCCTTTCGCGTCGCGTCGTGCGGCTGAAAGGGCGCTATTGAATTCCTAAGAAAACGTGTTTTCTTTTCGTTTTCCCAAGGGCGGTAGTAGTGCAGCGCACTACTACCGCCCTTGTTGGAGACTCACGTTAAATGCGGCTGAACGCGGCTTGGTAATAAAACTTGCTCTGATCCGTATGGAGCACAGGCACAATAAACAGTTCAAACTGGCCCATCTCTGCGTGCTCAAAGGCATAAATTTTTTGCGGCAGCAACGTTTCGCGTGGCCCCTGAAAGAGGAGTGAAAACTGCTCTAGCTTCGCATCAGAGAGCTTGCCAGATACCTCAACCAACGTTACCTCCACCGTTTGATCGGGCGTGGCTTGAATGCGAAACGGGGTGTTTAAGTAAGGTTCAAACGTTGATTTGGTCATCTGCTCGACCATGATCTGTTTCCTCTCTGGTGCCGTATGAACGGGTTGCGCTTGAACTCGACGACGCCAACCGAAGGCTGGGAGAATGGCGATCGCAGTTGCCGTGGTGCCACAAAGCGTAATAAACCGTCGTCGAGGAATGCTCATACGGTTGTGTCCTGATATGAATTCATGTCCCAAATCCTATCATTAACACGAATTGGACAAACGCGAAAAAAGTTGCCCTGTGTGTCCCGCAAGGCAACTTTTGACATCATTCTAACCGTGCGTTGCCCGCCTAAATTGGGCTTTCGGGGGCGAGCATTCCTGCCCAGCTTATTACCTTAAGCGACAGCCGAAAACCTCTGGGATAGGGCTTCTCTAGCCTGTTCGCGATCGTCGAAATGGACTTTTTCGGTTCCCAGAATTTGATAATCTTCGTGTCCTTTCCCGGCAATCAAAACGCTATCGCCCGGTTTTGCCTGCAAGATGGCAGTGCGGATGGCCTCAGCGCGATCGCAAATCACCAGTGGTTCTACCGTATCTGGAATCCCTTCCAAAATATCCTCCAAAATCCGTTCAGGATTCTCGGTGCGGGGATTGTCGGACGTCACGATCGCCCAATCGGATAGGTTCGCAGCGATTGCCCCCATCTTGGGCCGTTTGGTGCGGTCGCGATCGCCGCCACAGCCAAACACGCAGATCAGCCGACCTTTGACAAAAGGCCGAGCGGCTTTCAGCAAGTTCTCCAGACTGTCGGGAGTATGGGCGTAATCCACAATCACGCTGATATCCTGGTCGGGTTTGAGCTGCACCTGCTCGACGCGTCCCGGCACACCCATGAAGTGAGGCAGTGCTTGGGCGATCGCCTCCAGCTCTACTCCCAAATGCAATACGGCTCCGACCGAGGCCAGCAGATTAGAAAGGTTGAACTGGCCGACCAGAGGCGATGTAAAGGCAATCTCTCCCTTGGGCGTGTGCAGCGTCCCTGCTACCCCATCGGGACTGTAGCTCAGATCGCTCGTCCACAAATCGGCACTCGACTCGTGCAGGCTATACGACCACACTTTCTCAGGCGGCAGTTGTGCAATCAACCGTTTGCCGTAGGGATCGTCCAAATTCACAATAGCCCGACCTTTCAAATAGTCAGCGCTAAACAGCAGCGCTTTCGCAGCAAAATAATCGTCCAGATCCTTGTGATAGTCCAGGTGATCCTGGGTCAGGTTCGTAAATACGCCAACTTCAAATGAACAGCCCAAGACGCGGCCCTGTGCCAGCGCATGAGAACTCACTTCCATTACGGCCAACTGACAATCGGCGGCAACGGCTTCTGCTAACTGCTGCTGAAGCTCTAGCGCAAATGGAGTGGTGTGAATGGCGGTTTTTTGATGACCGGGCCAGCGCGCATAAAGCGTTCCCAAGAGAGCCGTGGGCTGTTGACTCTGAAGCAAGAAATATTCGATTAAATGCGTGGTGGTGGTTTTGCCATTGGTGCCCGTCACCCCCACCAGTTGCAGCTTTTGAGTAGGATAGCCATAGAATGCAGTGGCGGCCTGAGCGCATACCTGCACCATATCGGTAAACGAGATCACGCAAGCATTTTGCAACTCAGGCGAAGGCGCTTGTTTCTGGGCCGCCGAGGGAGACACTAGAGCCGCAATCGCACCAGCCGCGATCGCACTGGGCCAAAATTCGCCCCCGTCCACGCGGGTTCCCGGCATTCCAATAAAGACGTCTCCCAGCTTACAGGCGTGGGAGTTGGTCACCAACCCGGTTACCTCCTGGTCGAGGGCAGGATGGTCGGGAAATGGCAAATCGTGGGGTAGGGCTGCCAGTAACTCTCGTAATTTCATGTCAACTCCTCTTGCACCAATTGGCTTTGGCCATTGTTTCTGGGCTTGCAGCAGCAAGGCTCATTCATCTTCATTTTGAAGCCGATTGGGAATTTTACGCCTTAATAGGCTGCAAAATTCTCGATTTTACTGCGCTTGCATTGGGGCTATTTTGTCCCATGTTCTAATGTGTATTTCTGTAACATCTGCTCCACTTGCGCGATCGACGACCGGGGAGAAAGGCGAGGCAGGCGGAGTAGCTGTGCCGATTCGTCTACTGCTTGCTCGCGATCGGATTGATCAAGATACAGAACTGGAATTTCGTATTGATACGCTTGAAACCAATCGTCGCGCATCGTGATGTCACGAATTTCTAGCTCAATCGGCGGGCTGTGAACCTGCTCCAATTTCTCCTGTAGACCTTCACACAAATGGCAACCGGGCTTGCTATATAAAATCAGTCGCATATAGATTGACCTCACGAACGCAGTCCGAAGAAAATTACGTAACCCGATAGGGTTATGTGCCTTTCAGGAAATTTCAATACAATAGAAACAGTCACGGTGAATGAGTTGATTTCAGGCAGGGATAAAAGGGATATTCCCATCATCTCACCCCTTCATGCCCTAACTCTCAACTCCGAATCACCCGCTTTGACTCACGTTCAGTGACCCTTCTAGTTAGTGAAGCTATGACCACTTCCTTTATTCTTCATCCAGGACAACTCAGCGATTTAAATCTGGATGAACTGAACCAACGGTTTGAGACGGCCCATCCGGTTGAGATTCTCGCCTGGTGTGTGGCAAATTTCCCGACAGGATTGGTGCAGACGAGCGCATTTAATGTTGACGACCTGGTTATCACCGATATTCTCTATCGCCAGTTAAAGCTTGCTCAACCTGTTCCCGTCCTATTTCTCAATACGCTACACCATTTCCCCCAAACGCTTGAGTTGGTAGAGCAAGCCCAAACTCGATATGCTCTCAATCTCAAGGTTTACCAAATTCCAACCGTCGCGACTCGTGCCGAATTTGCCGATCGCTATGGTGACGCTCTATGGGACAGGGACGTCAAGGAATTTCATCGCCTGACCAAAATTGAGCCACTGCAACGAGGATTGCAAGAGCTACAGGCGATCGCCTGGATTACAGGCCGTCGTCGCGATCAGGCCACCACTCGTGCGGATATGCCGATTTTTGAACGAGATGCCAGCGATCGCCTCAAAATTAATCCGCTAGCCGCCTGGACGCGCAAGGAAACCTGGAAATATGTCGTCGAACATGACGTCATTTATAACCCCCTCCACGATCAGGGCTATCCCAGCATCGGCGATGAACCGCTAACTACCCCCATTGCCGCTGGTGAAGACGAACGAGCCGGACGCTGGCGCAGCACCGGAAAGACGGAGTGCGGGATTCATTAAGGTGTTAGGTGTTGGGTGTTAGGTGTTGGGAGTAGAGCGTAGAGGTATGGGGTGTAAGGAGTGGAGTTGTTTTGCTGCCCCATCTTCCCTACCTCCCCCATCTCCCCCATCCCTCTTCACCTAATACCCAGGACCCAACACCTTCCCCACCCTCCTGCCTTACTGCCTCAACTGGTGCGCGATCGTCCCTGCTGCATCATTCCCGGACTGTAAAGCGCTTTCAACCGTTTTGCCGCCGCACCAGTCGCCACTGCAAACGAGGGGGAGCGGTAAGTTTGTAGCCATATGGGTTGCTGGATGCGGAACGCGGGTAAAGGCATAGCGCCAGCGATGAACCTGCATCGTTTGAGGAGAATTGAGCCAGGGCAGTAAGACCTGGGCGGCACGGGTGAGCATCTGTTCTCCGGCAGCAGCTAGGTCGGTTGCATCCAGCCACGTTTGAGCGAAATCAGGTTGACTGTGGACAACTATGACGGGAGCAGGAGCATTCAAGCGTTTACTGCTGTCTAGTCCAACCCATTTCAATACAGAATCGTTAGGAAATGAAACCGATCGCCACGATACGTCATCCAGCTTGGCCGCAAATTCTGGAGGGAAGGACGCGATCGCACTGATACAGGGATCAAATTCAACAGCCTCCAATCCAGCGAGGATATCTGCCGATAAGCCATGCTGTACTAAGGGAGTTAGTAGTGCTAATGCCTGTGGAGCGGGAATCGCCACCACAATCCCTTTGGCCTGGAGGGGCGGTCGTTCTTCGTTTCCTATGGGTTTTAGCTGAATGCTCCACTGCTGGTCTTCTTGAGGCGCGATCGCCGTGACGAGCTGACTGCGCCAAATTGTGAGATCGCGGCCCAAAAACTTGGCGATCGCTGTCATTCCTGGCTCCGCTACAAATCGAGGATGGTTGTCTGGGGCTAGAGCAAGGTGGCTATCCTGGTATTCATGTATTTGGTCTGTCCAGACCTGTAGAATTCCGTGCGTTGCCAGTGTTTCAATCAACTGCTGCGATCGCGGCCCCTGGTTTTCCAGATAGCGAAGCCCGTGATCCGCACGGGCTTCGGCAAATCGGCGTGTCGCGACTCGGCCTCCCAACCCCTGCGATTTTTCTACTACCACGACGCTATAGCCTGCTTCCTGCAACTGTCTGGCACAGGTTAAGCCTGCCAACCCTGCCCCAATTACCGCTACGTCAATCATGGTTACATCCTGGAGTTTTGACTAAATTTAAGGCAGCCGTTCTCATTTTGAAACCGATTACGAGTTTTGCACCCCCAATGGGAGGCAAAACCCATAATCGACGGCAGCGCAAGCCCGCCGCAGGCGGGCTTGCGCTGCCGTCGATTTGTATAGTGAGAATTGCTGAAATTTAAGGTTGAACTTTGACTCTCCTAGAATAGAACCCTATAGTTGATCCAGATCGCTCTGCATGTCAGGGCGACTTGTTAGCGATCGCCTGATTTTGGGTATCTTTTGATGGGAGACGCATCACCCAAAAACGAACTGGCGATATCAGATGGGCTTTTTTATCCGTGCATCTAAGCCCTCTGTTTGATATCCTTACCCAAACCTGCCCTGCATAAATGGCGATCGCAGCCATAGCATCTACTAAACAGGCAATAGCTGCTCAAACCTTGAAGGAGGTCTTTAGACATGAAACTCAGCGATCGCTTCGTTTGAGTTTCTGGGTAAATCAATAACCAGGGATGCGCTAGCTCTATTTGATAGAGCAAGATCTTTGCTCATCGCACAGCAAAGATGACCTGATAGCGGTTGCGTCAGATGAACTTGGCAAGGGAGTACTGCATGACTCAGGCAGATGGGAGCAAACTCAGGTTAATGGTCGTCGATGATGAGACCGATAACCTGGATCTGCTATACCGCACCTTTCGACGAGATTTTTTAGTATTTAAAGCGGAGAGTGCTCTGAAAGCGCTGCAACTTCTCGATCAGGAAGAAGAAATGGCAATCATTATTTCTGACCAGAGAATGCCTAAGATGAGCGGCACAGAGTTCCTCAGCCGTGCTGCCGAACGCTTTCCCGATACTATCCGTATTCTCCTCACAGGCTATACCGATGTAGAAGACCTCGTCGGTGCGATCAACACGGGAAAGGTATTCAAATACATCACAAAACCGTGGAATCCAGATGAGCTAAAGACAACGGTGCAACAGGCAGCAGATACCTACCGGGTACTGAAACAGCGCACTAATGAATTGCATCGTGCTCTCAAGCGAGAATCCTTGCTGAATGCGATTACAGGGGCTATCCGGGAATCGCTTGACTACAACAGCATGTTGCAGACCATTGTTGAAACCCTGGGTAAGACTCTGGATGCCGATGCTTGTATCCTTCATCCTGTCGAAAGTGCAGGTGAAGGGTTCCACCAAAATCGATATCTGACCCCTAACTGTGTCTCTTACCTCGCTGAGTCTTTAGCGCCAGAAAAACATCCCCTGAAAGTTTGCTTTTCGTCAACGTCTGCGATGTTGACGAAGGCGATCGAGAGCAGAACGATCAGCCTTCACCACAACACTGAGAATGGCCATTCGGTCACCCAGCTTGTGGTGCCGCTGACCTATCAGCACGACCTGCTGGCCATCCTGGTTCTCTATAAATACAGCAGTTCTCCAAGCTGGTCGTCAGAAGAGGTGCAGCTCCTGGAGGTTGTATCGGAGCAGGCCGCCCTCGCGATTTCTCAAGCGAAACTCTATCAGCGCATTCAGCAGCAAACTGAACAGATGCGGGCTGAGCTAGCTGTGGCGCGGCAGATTCAAAATAATCTGCTGCGCCAAAAACTGCCCGTGTTGGATCAGCTGAGAGTACAAGCGTGCTGTTACCCAGCGCGTGAGGTGGGTGGAGATTTTTTTGAAGTCTTTGTCCATCCTCAAGGCGACATCTGGCTTGCAGTCGGGGATGTGTCTGGTAAGGGAGTGCCAGCAGCGCTGTTTATGGCCAGTGCGATCTCGGTGCTGCGTCGAGAGCTATCCCAAGAGGTGCCTCCCCAACCCAACGTGGTGATGCAAAACCTCAATAGCAGCCTGTCAGAGGATTTGGTAAGCAATAACTGCTTTATCACGATGGTTCTGGCACGATACAGCCCCAGTCAAAATCAACTGGTGTATGCCAATGCAGGCCACATCTATCCAATGGTCTGGTCGAAACAACTGTTAGAAACACAGTGGGCGAATGCTTTAAATGAAGTCAGCATAGAACCGACGTATTTAAAAGTCAGAGGGGTTCCTTTGGGTATCCTGCCAGTATGGAAAGCACCTGCTGGAGAACTCAATCTAAAATCGGGGGATGTACTGTTGTTGGCAAGCGATGGAATAACAGAAGCTACGGTGATGGACGGATCGAGTGCAACTACTCAGGAAAGCGGTACGATGCTTAAGCAGCAGGGCCTCTGGGAAATGCTGCTGCAAGAACAGGGAGACTTAGACTTGAATATTTTATTGGCCGATATTCAGGCACGCACCCCGGTTCAAGAAGACGACCAAACCATACTTTCTCTGGAGGTTTTGTAGTCTATGAGAACTGAACTACATGTACCCAGCGACCTGAAGTTTTTGAATATCGTTGAAAGTTGGCTGCTCGGCTCACTAGAAGTCGAGTTAGGGGAGCAGGTTGATTGGCCGCGACAGGCCAATCGGCTCCGTCTGGTGCTCGTAGAAGCCTACTCTAACGTGGTACGTCATGCCCATCGCGATCAGCCGAATCTGCCTGTTTTAATTCGGCTAGAGTTAAAGGATAGAGACATCCACCTCGAAATTTGGGATCACGGCCAGGGGTTTGATCTCTCTACGTATTTACCCCCTACTCCAGAGGATCATCAAG
This sequence comes from Crinalium sp., assembly GCA_036703095.1. Classification (GTDB taxonomy): domain Bacteria; phylum Cyanobacteriota; class Cyanobacteriia; order Elainellales; family Elainellaceae; genus DATNPS01. The sequence goes on from DATNPS010000478.1 coordinate 25,408, forward strand.
AAGGAGGGTATGGTTGGCTAATTTTGAATCGCTTGATGGATAAAGTAGAATATCGTCTCCAGGTCAACGGACGCAATTGTCTGATGCTAGAGGCAACGCTCTCTAGTTAATGTCAGTTCAAAAGCCCGATTTGCAAGCGAAGCGTGAGTTAGGACAGGGGGCAGGGGTAGAACCCCTGGCTGGGGGTACAGCCTCCACATCTCCTACCCTAATCGGCCCGACGGTTGCCTATTCATAAAGTTTTTAGAAGCGCTCGGGGCAGAGCGATTAAGATGATAAGAGTGCTAAGGCGTTAGGTGTCCGCTGCACATTACAATCATCCATTGTTGGAAACCCATTCTTGGAATTAAGTAGGACGTTATGACAAAAGGACAGGGACAAGGATTTGGCTTCGGTCTAGGCAAAATGAAAGAACTGACCGAGGCATTTAAGAAAGCCCAACAAGTCCAGGAAGGCGCTAAGAAGCTGCAAGAAGAGCTAGAAGCGATGGAATTGGTGGGTGAAGCAGGTGGCGGCCTGGTTAAAGTAGCGCTCAGTGGCAACCAGGAGCCTCGCCGGGTTGAAATTTCTCCCGATGTGTTAGGAGAAGGGGCTGATGTTTTGTCTGACCTGGTGCTGGCTGCCCTTAAAGATGCTTACAATAAATCTACAGCGACGATGCGTGAACGGATGGAAGAACTCACAGGTGGGCTAAATCTTCCCGGCATGTAAAGCTCGCTTGAGCCTTTAAGCACAAAATGGGTGTGGGACGTGCACTACACGTTCCACACCCATTTTGTGCTGGTACTACATTAACCCAGCAGATTCATACAGGCGTTTTAGAATGGCTTGGATCTTTGTGCTATAGCCCGCTTCAGACGACCAGCGACCCGTCAACTGATCCACGAGTGGTGCGATCCCGCGTGTGACAAATCGGAATCGGGGATCAACCAGTTCTTGTACCAGTGGAGCTGTGCTTGCGTATGCTTTTAAGTGCTGAACATGTGCTCGGACGCCAATTCGAGCGCTGGGGAACGATGCGCCACCCGTTTCACTGCCAATTGAGCCAAGGCCAGCAAAATTATTTTGCTCCGGTTTGATCGTGCCGCCAAACTGTAGAAAATTAGTTTCAACACACATTTGACAAAACGCAATGTCGTAGTTGACCCCCTCGATTGTCGCTTCCTCTCGGTATAGCTTGGGCAAGTCGGGGAAACGAGTCAACGCGCTTTCATTGTTGCTTTTGAGAAACATCATGAGCTGCACCTCGGACGTGCTGCCATGCCGCATAATGACATCCATCTGTCCTGAACACACTCCTACTACGGAACGCAGAATAACGGTTCGATTTGGGCTATCCCAAGTGACGGAGATGTGAAAGTCACGCAGATCGATCGCCTTGGCATAGACGATATTGCGATAGGTGATCCGGCGTACCTGGGGAAGCTGGCTTAAATCAATCCCCAGTTGATCCGCTAAATCGATTGGAATATAGGCATTGCCACTGACCAGAATGCCCTGTTCGCCATAGATGCCGCCGTTTACGTTAATTGCAATTTTGGGATATTCGTCTTCTGGAACGGATGGTGAAATGCCAGCGATCGCCCGACTCCACGAGGCTAACCCATCCGCAATGCCGAGCGCAACATCGCGTCGTCGTGTTTGTAGAATCGTTCGATCCTCAGGATTTGTGAGGAAGCCAAGCTCCATCAGCATAGAGGGAGCGGCGACCTGGCGACAAAACGTTAACCGTCCTGCTGATGCGGCTGTGTCGGGTTTGGCTCCCCGGCTTTGCAGTTGGGGGACTCGCCGCAGTACCGCTAGCAGCAATAGCTCTGCATGGCCTTTACGCTGGTCGTTGTTAGCGATGTAATAAATGCTGGTGCCTCGTGTGGCTGGAATCGGGGCTGCATCTGCATGAATTTCGAGCGCGATATCGTCGCGGCGGGCACGGGCATTGATCCACTCCAGCGTTTGCGCCATGCTCAGCTCGTCGGGCACGGACAGCACCTCAAATCCGCGCGATCGCAACTCAGGCACAATCAAATCGCGGAGCAAAATCATTTCTTGAGCTTCGGTCGTTCCCCCTGCAACCGAGCCGGGATCACGCGATCCATTCTCTAAACCACCATGACCCGCTGAAATAAAAATTCGTCCCATTAATAACCATCCTCAGCACTACTCAACCATCAATGGCCTAGTACAGCAAAACAAAAGTTTTGAAAAGGGTGAAGGAGTAGAAACCCTTCTTGGGGCGAAGCCCCCAATCCCCTATGTTGCAAAATCTGTTCTTTGCAACGCTAGACTGCCTGTAATTCTTAGCTGTAGTCATTGATATTAGGACGGGGTGCAGGAGTGAACTTCCTGACTAGAGGCGAAGCCTCCACCCCTCAGTTTTTATATGTGTTCATGAGTTGACATAAATTCCCTAACGTTGCCGACTTGACGTTAATTCTGAACGCCATAATATCCGCTGATTTCAACTAAATTCGTAGATTAACCGAAATTAACTCAAATCACGTAGTCTCACTCTAAAACCCGATAGCATAGATCCACATCGCGTTCCCTTATCCTGACTCATTTCACTAATGGATACTCCCCGTCTTCATCCCGACACAATTGAACAGGTTAAGCAACGGGTTGACATTGTTGATGTCATTTCAGAGCATGTTGTTTTGCGGAAACGCGGTAAAGATTTTACGGGACTTTGTCCCTTTCACGACGATAAATCGCCCAGTTTTAGCGTTAGCCCCAGCAAACAATTCTATTACTGCTTTAGCTGCGGGGCGGGTGGAAATGCGATTAAGTTTTTGATGGAACTGGGCAAAAGCTCGTTTAGCGATGTGGTGCTAGAACTGGCTCGTCGCTATCAAGTTTCCGTGCAAACCCTGGAACCCGCTCAGCGGCAGGAGCTACAGCGACAGCTATCGTTGCGCGAACAGCTTTATGAAATTTCGGCACTCGCGGCCCGCTTTTATGAACATGCGCTGCGACAATCTCAGGGGGAAGGCGCGCTAACCTACCTCACAATGAAGCGGCGGCTGAGTGACGAAACGATTCAGCAGTTTCAGATGGGCTACGCTCCGGCGGGTTGGCAAACGCTGTATGGCTATCTCGTTGACCAAAAGCGGTTTCCGGTTGAGCTGGTCGAAAAAGCTGGGTTGATCGTGCCCCGGCAGGGTGGTGGTGGATATTACGACCGTTTTCGCGATCGCCTTATGATTCCCATTCACGATCTGCAAGGTCGGGTAATTGGATTCGGAGGACGCACCCTATCAGACGAACAGCCCAAATATCTCAACTCCCCCGAAACTGAGCTATTTGATAAGGGAAAAACGCTGTTTGCTCTGGACAAAGCGCGGGCGGCGATCGCCAAACAGGATCGGGCGGTGGTGGTGGAGGGCTACTTTGATGCGATCGCCCTTCACGCGGCGGGGCTCGGCAATGTCGTGGCGTCGTTGGGGACAGCGCTGAGTTTGCATCAGGTGCGGCAGCTTTTACGGTATACCGAATCGAAGCAAATCGTTCTCAATTTTGATGCGGATGCGGCTGGCGCACAGGCGGCTCAGCGGGCCATTGGCGAAGTGGCGGACTTAGCCTATCAGGGAGAAGTGCAGCTCCGGGTGCTCAATATTCCTGATGGTAAAGATCCCGATGAATTTTTGCAGCACCATCCGTCGGCAGAATATCAGACGCTATTAGACGATGCACCCTTGTGGGTTGACTGGCAGGTGCAGCAAATCTTAAACGTGACGGATTTAAGTAAAGCGGACGAATTTCAGCAGGGTACCGAGGCAATCGCCAAGCTGTTAGGCAATCTGCCCAATGCGGCACTCCGTACCCACTATATTCATCGCTGCGCTGAGCTGCTGAGCCAGGGAAATGCCCGTCTGACCGTTCAGCTTGAGTCTGACCTGCGAACTCAGGTCAGGGGACAGCGTTGGCATGGGCGATCGCAACGCTGGCAAAGTCCGGGCGATCGCACTCTGCTAGAAGAATCGGAAGCGCACCTGCTGCGGCTCTATCTGCATGTGCCAACCTATCGCAGCCAGATTCGAGACGCGCTTGAAGAGCGCGACTTAGATTTCAGCATCTCCCATCACCGCTTTCTCTGGCAGCAAATTCTGGAGTTTGAGGCCCCCGCAACTAACAATCCTGACGCGTCCACAACGTCTACAGCCGTTGATTTAATGAGCTACTTGCAGGATCGCTGTACCGAATTTCCCGATCGCCTGCATCAAATTCAGCCGTTATTCCAACTCGATGAGAAAACCCAACGCGATATTCTACGTGCGCCTTTGGTGATTCGGGCGGCGACGGCCTGTATGGAGCGCGTGATGTGTGAAAAACGTCAGCGTTACTTTAACGACATGTGGCAAAAGACAGACTGCATCCAGTCGCCTGAATTGGGCCAGTATTACCAGCAGCAAATGTACGCCGAAAAACAGCGGATTGAAGAACTCGATCGCGAACAGCGGCAAGTCACGCTCACCGACCTCACTCAAGTTCCCTGGATTGGTGAGTTTTACAACTCGATTGAAACGGCTCTTTAAAGGGCGTTAATTCGATCGCGCCTTCGTCAAGGCGTTCTAGCCGTAAATCACCTGATAGCCAATATCGGCTAGCAGTGAAATATCGAGGTTATTGGGCAATTTGCGGGTGCCAATGGTTTGTGAAGGATCTAAAGCGGCTTCTGTCCCAACTTTGCTGGCAATAAATCCATCCTGAATGTGGCCATTGGGCGATAGAGGAATGGGATTGCCGCCATTTTGGGCGATCGCATTGGCTCCGGTAAAGAAACCATTGCTGCTCAAGTTGTCATACGCTTTGGACGCGCTAATGCCTAATGCATGACCGATTTCATGGATAGCGGTCGAGATGAAATCATGCTGTCCGGTAGGGATATCAGTCGCCGTATCAGGCGTAGCATCAAAGAACCATGACTCAGCCCGATCAAAGCTTAAGCTGGCCGTCCAGGGTTGAAACTTGCTGCCCCAATAGCGGCTTTCTAAACTGCTGCCTTCCTCCCATGCCGCCGTTGGCCCGCAGTCGGCCAGGGTTTGCCCTGCCCCATCAATATCGCGCGCGCCGACAAAAATGACCAAATCGTCAATTTCGTAATCTGAGTTAAATTGCGCAGGCAAATTCGTTTGCGGATCGACCACGCTGAGAATCGAACCTTTGGGAATATTTTGGAAGTCGTCACGAATGATGTTTTCCCAAACTCTAGCCGCCGCTTCTAGTGCCGTACGACGTTCGGGCGTAAACCACCCGTTGGTATCAAATCGGTAGTCAAACTGAATCTTGAATGGAGTCGAGGACGACTCGGCAGGAGGAATCGAGTTCGTGGGTGCACTAGAACTGTCCAATGTCGATCGCAACTTAGCAGCATCCGTTAGATTGCTAACCGACACGGGTGTGGCTGAAGTGGTCAGACGATAGCTCGTTTGTGCGCCCTGTGAATGCACACGAATATAGTAAGTTCCGGCATCGAGAATTTGTTGAATAGTCTCGTTCTGATTGCTCGATTGAGCCGATTGCTTCATCAGCTTGCCGCTGCGGTTCAAAATTGAAACATTGGCGTCTGACTCTAAATTTGTAAGCGCCAGATTGAAGCTGCTGCGGGATTTGAGTCGGAGTTTATAAAAGTCATCTCGATCGGAACCACCAATCCAATCTTTAAATGATTTTGCCGTTAAAGAAGATTGAATCGATCTTGCTTTTTTAAGGCTATTTCCAGCGCGATCGCTTGGCATACTCACAACTCCTGGAAAGCTAAGATAAACCTCGAAAGAAGAGCCAATGTGTAGCAGTTGGCAATCTTCTAAAAACGCCAATCCAAGTGACAAAAAACAAGGATTAAAACGCTAGAAACCTGTGAAAATATGGCAGCTTGAAATAGACCAAGAAGAACGTTGCTTCCTGGCTGCCTGATCTCAAGAGCTATTTGGATCTCAATTTCTAAAGCTCAAACTATTTAAGATGCACGAGAGCTTTGAATTTGGTGCCATATAAGTTGAATTGATGTTTTTAGAGCAATTCAACTTGAAATAAATAGAAGCCTCTCGAATGAGTTTTCTCTTTTATTTTCATTTTTAGTTTCGCCTATTTCAGGCTTAAAACCTTCCGTGATTCTTGCTAACTTCAGGGCTTTTAGACAGCGATATAAGTGTTTCTACAGCACTTTGAGTTGGTCGTATTCTAATAATGAATTTCTTACTTGATGACTTTTTGATGGAATGAATGAGGGTGATTCTAGTTCAATTGGGAAGTGCTTATTTTCTGTATAAATATCCTGATAAGTGCGTAGAATGTCTTGAAATAATGTTTCTGATATACGTAAAAATTCGTGTATTTGTGAACTGTAAGGGTGGAATTTCTGATGTGGTTTGTGAAGATTATTCGGTCATCCTTCACGCATTTACCGTGAATTTACGAAGCATCTCTGTAGATGACACATAGACTTTTTCGTGACTGTTTCTTGAGCCTTGCGTGAATTTAACGAACGAGGAGTTAGGGGTGCTGTGCGTCGTGCCAAAAACGCGATCGGTGACAGTGAAGGCTCACCGTAGACCAATCTCTCTTGCTACCCATGGCCACTAATAAGACGTGAATTCGATAGCGCCATTTCTGCTGCGCAACGAGTGGCAGAAATGGCGCAAACTGGCATCCTGCGCGTTGTGCAGGATACCAGTTTGCGCATCGTTGAATTCACGTTAATAAGAATTGCTGGTTTTCTCTACAGCAGTTTCAGCAAAAAAGAGGGAAGTAGGACATTCCCTACTTCCCCGCTGCAATTGATGGAATTGGCGTTATGCGTTTAGAAGACAGACCACAATTCTTGGCCGTTCACACCGTCGTTTGCAGTAAAGAACAGTCGTCCGTTGACATTCGTAAACTCAGCCACACCTGCACTGTTGGCGACCGTAGTGGAGCTGTTTGGATCGTTTGGATCGGTAGATGTGAGTTCACCGGGGAAGATATCATAGACCAGCTGTGTACCATTCACTGTACCGTCTGAAGTCCACAATTCCTGACCCGTGAGCTTGCCACCGTTCAAACCATCCGAAGCAAAGAAGAATTTGGTGCCCGCGACCATCAAGTCACCGATCGCTAGAGCACCGTCTGGACGAGTTGTGAGCTGAATTGTGCCAGCATCAGTCCCATCTGTCACCCACAGTTCTTTTTTATTACCCCCAGGAGCTGTACCCTTAAACAGCAACTTGCCATTGAAGCTGGTTAAATCTCGTGGATTTTGAACAATTACTTTTTGTGGATCGGTTTGCACTTTGGTAGCGGTGGTGGCGTTGGCGGTAATCTTGTACAGTTCATCTTGAGATTTACCTGTTGGGATTGCTCCAAAGTAAACATCACCACCTACGACTGCAAAATTCCAGTCTGCATCTAGCGATGAAGGGATAGAACTGTCTGTAATCGATTGATCAATATCAAAGACGGTCAGATCTGTACTGGGATTATAGGTTGCTCCTGCGAACTGAAGCCGCATAACCTCCTGATCAATACGACCTGTCGATGTGCCAGTGAAGAACAGGCTATTGCCAACGGCGGTTAATTTCTTCAGGTTAGATTGTCCAAATCCGCCCTGTGAAGGGTCTGTGTTAATGTCAAGCAGTTCTGGCTGGCTACTGCCGCTGGTAATTCGCCAGAGTTCAGTACCCTTATTGTTTGAGGTTGCTGGGTCAGTTGCGATGTAGAATAGGCTGCCGTTATCAGTGGCTACCAGGTCACTTGGGAATAGACCCGCATTTGCCACTTCGGCTGCGGTAGTGCCATCGCTACGCCAGATTCGCAGATCTGTATTAACACCGCCCACCTTAGGTGCAACAAAATATAGCACATTTCCAGCGGCTGTTAGATTGGTTGGGTTAAGGACATCGGCAACCAGCGAGATCGTTGTGCCATCACTCTTCCAAACACCTTTTTCGCCACTGCTCTTGGTTCCGGAGAAGTAGAGGGTGCCGCCGACATTGACAAAGCTGGACAGAGTGCTGAAGCTGTCTGTGCTAACTTTGATTGTCTTATCTAACGTACCGCCTGTCGTCGGGCTGGCGTCTGTGCTCTTCCACAGCGTCTGGCCTTCTCCTTCATCGTTATCAGCCGAGAAGAAAAGGGTGCCATTGACGTTGGTCAGGTTCTTGACGTTCGCGCCAGATTGACCGTAAATGATGTCTCTCGTCAGGGTTGGAATGCCCGTTGTTGATGCCGCTGTCAAGCTGAGGTTGTAGGGCGATGCTCCGTTTGGATCGGCGGCGTAAACGCGGATAAAGTAATTGCCAGGACTCAGCGTACCACCCAATTGCTCTGCGGCAGATCCAGTTCTGGTGGAGCCTAACAGGCGAGGATTGCCAAACTGCCCATTGACATTGCTGAATAGCTCGATGTCAACATTACCGCCTAAGTTGGCTACATCAAGAGAAAGAAATGATTGGGATGCCAGATTAAATTTGTAGACATCAGCATCATCGTTGCCTCCTGCAAACTCGTTCTGTGTCAGTTTAGTAGGAGATGGGTTGAGCGTTTTTGCTCCTGCTGCATCGTTGCCAACGGTGTCGGTTGGCAAGAGTGAGAGATTTAAGGTGTAGTTGGTGTTGTTGCCTGGTCCGGCCTGTAAAACGCGGACATAGAAAGTGGAGCCAACCTCTCCATCACTAATGGTTTTGGTGATGATGTCGTTAAAATCACCTGCACCGAGCGAGGTGCGATTGGCGTCAAACAGCTCGATATTGGCATCGGCCTGTAAGCCTGCCAACTGAAGTTTTAATTGACCGCTGTTGGGAAGCGTGAATTGGTAATAGTCCTCAGGGTCGGTATCGCCTACTTCGTTGTTTGCGCTGCCCACACTATAGCCGTTGACAGGACTGGAGAGTGTAAACGCTGTGGCTATATCGAAGGTGTTATCTTCTAACCCTGTAGGGGTAGGGGTGGGATTTGGGCTAGGACCTGGAATAGGGGTGTTTGGATCGGGCGTGGGAGAAGGGACGGGAACGGGGACAGGAACAGCAGATGGAGTCGCTTGCAAGCCGAGGGTATACCGAGTAGTACCTGCGCGCCGCAGTACTCTCACGAAGAAGGTGCCTGCATCAAGGGTAAAGTTGCTGATCTTTTCAGGCTTATTTTTGGGCTGCTTGGATGCGGCGATCACTCGACCTGTAGCGTTCAAAAGCTGGAGATCAGCATTTGCAGTTTTGCCCAGTTTAGTTAGGTTGGCATTGAAACTGCTGCGAGTGCCAAGCGTGAACTTCCAAAAGTCGTTACCATCCTTGGCCGTCAGCAACCCTTTGAGGTTTTTTACAGTAGGCCCCAAAGCAACTAACCTGGCAGTTTGCCGCGTGTTTCCTGGACCTGTTGCCATGACGATTCTCCCGCTATGTATAGATCTGCAATTACCGACTAGGTTTCCCCATCACTGCAAAAAAACCATCATCAATTCTTCAAATTTGCGTCAAATTAATGAAGGATTAAAATGCCCGTGTTTCCTCTAAATCGAATGCCGAGAAAAGAAAATTCGGTTGCTTGGAAGTATTGCCCATCAAGGCTTTGGGCGAATAATGCTATGACAATTGGGTTTGATCATTCAGCGATCAAACTCAGTGTTTTCCCAGATCCTTTAACTGTAATTCAAAAAAACTTCTATCTTTAGGGTGGTGCTAAGACGTATTTTTTCGGATCACTGTAGCTCAGTAATAAATGCTGCCAAAATACGCATTTTTGCTTTAATAACGTTGCTCTTTTTAGCAATGGTATGAAGTCTCAAAAATGCTCTAGTTGAAGATAATTTGTAATGGGTTTGCGGTACAGCGATCGCCCTCATGGTGGCAATGGCCCTGACGGTTGGGGTAAAGCGCAAGTTCCCGGAGGGGGTGCCTGAGTTTCTACGGAGAAGTTGGCATACCCTGCTGTATTTAACAGCTGCCCTACAACCAATTTTGCTCGCTCATTGGCATCCTGAAGCACGCCTTTGCTGCACGCTGTTTCCACGATTTCTTTCAGCGTTTCGCGTTGGGCCAAGGACTGTAGCTCTGGAGCAACATCCGGACCCAGCCCTAAAAAACCGCGATCGTAGTCATAAACGCTAGAGCGATTGACATCAATCTTGCTGTCTAGAATTTGAGGTGGCGGTAAGCGTAAGTAAATGGTGTCGTTCGAAACCTGGACGTCTTGAGGTTGGATATTGCCCAGATTTACGCCTGCACGCACTTCACCGTAGGCGATGTATAGCAGTGTGGTTTTGCCAATGATGTATCCTCCCAGGGTGCGATCGCGACTGGCGGGGACGACCGCTTGCATGGCAAAAACGGCGGTGGTTAATTCACTGGCTGAGCGCACCCGGTCTACAACGATGGACCGAACATCGACTTTGGCAGGCGGTTGAGCGGGCAGAAATGCTGTGCGAATGGTGCTAAGAAATTGCGTTCCCGATCGCCAGATGCCAAAGCCGACCACTAGCCCTGCCAGGGTGATTCCTCCAGTGAGCAGCAGTGACAGCTTTTGGAGAAGGCTGCTTTCGCGACGGCGGCGTTCGGGTAGAGACTTTAATAAAGAAACGAGTGTGTCTTCGATCGCGGCACGCTGATCAGGGTCTACCTTGCGATCTGGCAAATCGTGCTGCTCTTTTGATGTGCTGCCCATGCCATCATCCTTAATAGTATTGGCAGATGTTCACCCAAGTGAATGGACTGATGTCAGTGTAACGTTAGTTCCCTGTTAGTTGGCTTGTCGGTAGTGGGATTCGACGAATGGGTAAAAACAGGCCGAGCACGTCGCGCAGGATACATTTTTGTGTCAACTTCAGCCACGCGTCACGCCGTTGAAATGGAGTGGGCGAATTCACGTAATGAGGGAGATTACCAGCAATTATCAGTATGCCAATCGGTGGCAGTTCAAGCTCGCCGCAGGCGAGCTTGAACTGCCACCGATTGCAGGTTGGGCGCGCCAAACCCGCAATCGGTTTCAAAATGAGAATTGCTGGGAGATTACGCATACAATAAAGGCCCGGGATGTTTGTGAAACAGACTGTATAGCTATGTCAGAAGGCGATCGCACGGAAGCTCCGCTTAAAGAACCCATCAGCACGTCTCCGGTGCAGTCATCTAGTGCCGCCCCCTCCAAATTGGACTACAGCGACCAGCTTAAGCAGGATTTTAATCGCCTCTTTGGCAGCATGAATTTGTCTCCTCTTCAACTGGAGTTTCTCAAGTCGCGCTGGCTTGATCAGGTGCTGTGGATGGAGGGTAAAGCGTCAGTTTGTCGCGATCGCCACTTCCGGCTACGACTGGTCACGATTATCGGCGGGGTGATTGTGCCGATTTTAGTGACATTGAATGGTGGCAACAATGCAAAGGTGCAAGCATGGCTCAAGGGCGCGACGATTGGCTTAAGTGGTTTAGTGGCGGTTAGCTCAGCGGTGGAAGAGTTTTTTCACTATGGCGATCGCTGGTATAACTATCGTCGGGCGGCTGAATCTTTGAAGGCGCAGGGGTGGCAGTTCTTTCAACTGAGTGGCACCTATCGGGCGTATAAAACCCATGAAGATGCCTTTGCAGAATTTGTAGATCAGATTGAGGACATTATTCAACGGGATGTAGAGATCTACGTTACGCAAAATAAACAGAGCAAAGAGCAACAAGAGGATAACCCGCATAAGGGAGAGGGATCGTCGGTAGATTAAGGTATGACACAAAAGGTTCCTGATCCATCTCAGCCGAATGGCGGCGTGAATGTTACTGGCTTAAGAATGGCAGATATTCTGGATTTGCCAGCCCCCTTCCCTCGACTGATCAATTGGATGATTCGTCATGACAAAGTTAGTTTGGCTGAGATCGCTGTCTTTCTAAATCGCGATGACGCAACGGCTCAAGATCTCTTAAATACGCTGATTGAGCAAAGTTATGTCAAACACATCGTTGTAGAGGGCAAGCCTTATTACCGGGTGCGGCTAGCACATAAAGCGAGTCGCCAGATGCCTAAGGATGTCTGGACGATTCTGAATAGCCCGACCGATACAGCCAATGTTTTTATCTCATACAGTCGGCGCGATCGCGAGTTTGTCAATACGTTACACAGAGCATTGGCGAAACGAGGCCGGGAAGTTTGGATTGACTGGGAAAGCATTCCATCGGCAACCGACTGGTGGCAGGAAATTCAAACGGGGATTGAGCTGGCCGATACGTTTATCTTTGTGATCAGCCCGGAGTCGGTTCAATCTGAAGTCTGCCAGCGAGAGTTGGAGTATGCGATCGCGAACCATAAACGGCTCGTTCCGGTGGTGTGGCAGGATGTTGACCCAACGCGAGTGAATGCAGAAGTAGCCAGGCTCAACTGGATTTTCTTTCGCAAACAAGATGATTTTGATGCTGGATTCCGCAAATTAGTCGCGACGTTAGACGCTGATGTAGAGTACGTTCGTCAACATACCCGGCTGCTGGTGCGGGCCAATGAATGGAATGCCAAGCATCGAGACGATAGCTTTTTGCTACGGGGGAGTGACCTGCGCGACGCTCAAGCCTGGCTAACGACCAGCGGCGGTAAACACCCTCAGCCCATGCAGTTGCAGCGAGACTACATTTGGATCTCACGCACGGCTGAAACCAACCGCCAGGAAACTGAACTGGAACAGCAGCGTACCATGCTGAAGCTTCAGCGGATTGGCTTGATCGTTGTAGCTACCATCTCTACGATCGCCATTGGGTTGGGCCTGGGTTCCTTTGTCCTGTATCAACAGGCAGAAAGGCTGCGCGGCATGGCAGAACGAGAACAAGTGTTAGCCCTTTCTAAAGCATCAGAAGCATTATTTATTTCAAAACAAAATTTTGAGGCTGTGTTGGAGGCTGTCAGAGCGGGAGCGATTCTGCAAAAAGCATCGTGGGCACAATCGTCACCGCAGGTTCGTTCTCAAGTACTGACGGCTCTTCAGCAGGCAATGTTTTGGGGGCAAGAGCGCAACCAGCTCGTGGGTCACGAGGGGATGGTGTGGGGCGTTGCGATTAGCCCAGATGGCACGCTGATTGCATCTGCGAGCGTTGATCACACCGTTCGGCTATGGCAATTAGACGGAACGCTCGCCACACCGCCATTAACTGGCCATAGTGGCGAGGTCTATGCCGTTGCGTTTGCTCCCGATAGCCAAATGCTGGCTTCCGCCAGTGAAGATGGCACGGTTAAACTCTGGCGTCGCGATGGGTCATTGATTAAAACGATTAAGGGCCATCAAGGGGCCGTCAACGGAGTCAGCTTTAGCCCGACGGATAATCTCCTGGCCTCGGCTAGCAGCGACGGCACGATCAAACTCTGGCGTCGCGATGGCACGTTTGTCAAAACTCTGGAAGGTCACAATGCTGCTGTTGCCGATGTTGCATTTAGTTCCGATGGTCAAACCCTGGTTTCGGCCAGTAGCGACGGTACGGTGAAGCTGTGGCGACGCGATGGTACGTTGCTGCAAACATTCCGGGGACATACGGCTAAAGTATCCAGCGTGAGCTTTAGCCCGGATGGCCAAACGATCGTCTCGGCGAGTTGGGACTATACTATTCGTCTCTGGCGGCGCGATGGCACCTTGATTCGCACGATTCAAGCCAACGACGCTCCCATTTATAGTGTCCGCTTTAGTCCGGATGGCCGCACGATCGCCTCGGCTAGTCTGGACAAAACGATTAAAATCTGGACGTTGAATGGTCTGCTGATCACCACTCTGGAAGGCCATAGTTCCCAGGTGCGCAGTTTAAGCTTTAGCCCGGATGGCAAGTTGCTGGCCTCAGGCAGTGGCGATCGCACCGTCAGAGTATGGCAACTGCAACGCGAGCATCTGTCGCTTTTACAAGATCACGGTGCCCAGGTGTATGATGTAGCCTTTTCACCCGCTGGCAGGCTGGTGGCCTCTGCCAGCGCCGATCGCACGGTTAAACTATGGAATCGGCAGGGTGCTCTTTTGCGTACTTTATCCGGCCATCAGGCTCCCGTGTGGGCCGTCAGTTTCAGTCCAGATAGTCAACTATTGGCCTCAGCCAGTAGCGATCGCACGGTTAAACTGTGGAATCGCGATGGAAAATTGCTGCAAACCTTAGTTGGCCACGGTGCTCCAGTTCGAGCGGTGGCTTTTAGCCCCGACGGTACGCTCATCGCCTCCGCCAGTCAGGATAAGACGGTTCGTTTGTGGCGACGCAATGGAACGTTGGTGCGAACCTTTGCAGGACATACCAGCGGAGTGTTGAGCGTGAACTTTAGCCCGGATGGAAAAACGCTGGCAACAGGCAGTTGGGATAATACCGCTAAACTCTGGCGACTGGATGGAACGCTGATCACTACCCTGAGAGGCCACAATGGATGGGTCTATCACGTCGCCTTCAGTCCCGATGGCAAGACGATCGCCACAGCTAGCTTCGATAATACGGTCAAGCTCTGGCGACTGGATGGTACCCTCATCACTACGTTGGAAGGCCATACGGATGGAGTGACGGATGTGCAATTTAGTGCGAATGGTGGGGCGATCGCCACGACCAGTTTTGATCGGACTGTCAAACTCTGGCGACGCGATGGCACCTTAATCACCACCCTGCGGGGCCATAACGGCTCGGTGAATAGCGTGGACTTCAGTCGAGATGGTACTCTTCTAGCGACGGCCAGTGACGATCGCACCGTATTGCTCTGGCATCTGGATAGCTTAGAGAGCGTTGATTTCTGGATGCGGCTGGGGTGCGATTGGCTGAGGGATTATTTACGCACTAACTCAACCGTTCAACAGGATGAAAGTAGGCATCATCTGTGTCAGGGATAATAAGCAGCAATTCTCATTTTGAAACCGATTTGCATAATTAAGAATGGCTGTAAATGAACGCGAGTTCGATAGCGCCATTTCAGCCGCACGTCGCGCGGCTGAAATGGCGTAAAATTGTGCCCCTCGCTCCGCGAGGGGCACAATTTTACGCTTTCGTCGAATTCACGTTAAATGAGCGATCGCTCCAACGTTGAATTGATAATTCTTTGGATAAACATTAGTTTTCAAAAAATCGATTGCTGGGCTGAAGATTTACAATTGCAGTAACGGCTGTTGCTGGATGCGAATCATGACTGAATGACTCCATGCAGTAACGTCTAGTGAGCAGTTGATGTGGATCAAAAACTTATGGCGGTTAAAAAAGGTGACTTGGTTCGAGCTGTGCGTGAAAAGCTAGAAAATAGCCTGGAAGCGCAGGCTAGCGATACTCGATTTCCGCCTTATATTTTCAACACAAAAGGTGAAATCGTAGATTCCAGAGGCGATTACATGTTAGTCAAATTTGGAATGATGCCTGCTCCCAATGTTTGGCTGCGGGCCGACCAACTTGAAAAATTTGAAGAATAGCGCCATATGTGTCTTTCAAGACCCCTGACCGATGCTTCTGAATCGTCCCATTGCGACAATTCGTGAACATCAGTTAGGGGTCTTGTTTTTTGTCACACACTGCAAGAAGAAGCGTAGAGGGCGATCGCCCTTTTAGTGTTATGAGTTCTTCTCTGTTTCCATTTATTGGTTGTACTCCTCCGTTGGTGTCTGTCATTGGTGCCGGAAACGTTGGTGGCACGCTGGCTCAACGAATTGTGGAGAATGACCTGGCTGACGTTGTGCTGCTCGATATTATGGACGGACGGCCTAAAGGGTTGGCCCTCGATCTCACCGAAGCACGCGGCATCATGGGCCACGAACGCCGAATTAACGGTACAGCCGATTATTCCGATACGTCTGGATCTGACATCGTGGTGATTACCGCAGGCATTCCCCGCAAACCGGGTATGACTCGCGATGACTTGCTCAAGACTAATGCCAAGATTGTGATGGAGGCCACTCGAAAGGCGATCGCCTATTCCCCTGATGCCATCTTTATCATCATCACCAATCCGCTAGATGTGATGACCTATCTTGCCTGGAAAACCAGCGGTCTTCCCAGGCAGCGGGTCATGGGTATGGCAGGCATTTTAGATTCTGCGCGTTTCCAGACCTTTATTGCCCTTGAGTTGGGTGTTGCGGTAGCGGATGTGAATGCAATGGTGCTGGGCAGCCATGGCGATTTGATGGTGCCCCTGCCCCGTTTTTGCAGCGTCAGTGGTGTTCCCTTAACCGAGTTGATGGATGAGGCGACCATCAATCGCCTGATTGAACGAACCCGCAACGGTGGAGCTGAGATTGTAGAATTGATGCAAACGGGGGGAGCCTTTTATGCCCCTGCCTCTTCCGCGTTTCGCATGGTAGAAGCGATTCTCAAAAACCACTCGCGTTTGCTACCGATCGCGGCTTATCTAGAAGGCCAATATCGGCTCAACGACATCTTTATCGGTGTACCTGCCCGGTTGGGATGCAGGGGCATTGAGAAAATCTTGGAACTTGATCTCACCGAAGCTGAATACGCTGCATTGCACCAGTCCGCGCAAGCGGTTCGCCGCAGTATCGATCAAGCCTTCGCCATTCTTGAGCCGTAAGGAGCGAGAACCTCGTCGTCGCTGTGGGAACCCTGCCCCATCCCCCGCTCTAACTAAACGTGAATTCGACAGCCCCATTTCAACCGTGGGTCGCGCGGCTGAAATGAGCAGGGCCTTAACCCCCTTCGTCGAATTCACGTTTATTGGAAGACGCGCCATCAATTTTCTTTGGGAAGAATATAAGTTTTAAATTCTTAACAATTTCTGAGCGCTCTTGATCATTTACGCCAATTAGATATCATTGATACATAAGCCGAGTATTTACTTTAGTGGGCTAGCCAGTCTCCCACTTGGCTGAGGCTCTAGTCTAAATTAAGGAGCTATCTGGTTAATGGATTACATCGAAAAGGTGCTGGAAAAGTTGAAGGAATGGACCCGCAAGCTGATTGACGCGTTGCTCGGCCCAGAAGCACAACCTGAACCTGAGCCGATTCCCGTACCTGTTAGAGACCCAGAGCGCCGTCGCTAACTTAGTTTGAGGTTGAGCTGCTAGAGTTGCTGAGTGTTTTGGTATTGCATGGACCAAACTTAAATCTCCTGGGACAACGAGAGCCAGGGATATATGGCCATGTCACTCTAGAGAGCATTAATTCTTCGTTGGAA
This sequence comes from Crinalium sp., assembly GCA_036703095.1. Taxonomy (GTDB): domain Bacteria; phylum Cyanobacteriota; class Cyanobacteriia; order Elainellales; family Elainellaceae; genus DATNPS01. The sequence continues at coordinate 42,460 of DATNPS010000478.1, forward strand.
GAAGATGCTAAGCTGCTTGAAATTAAGCTCTCTGCTTTTCAATCGAATCATGAAGGAGCCTTGGTGGATGCAATTCACGCGGCTCTACGAGTTCATGATGGTCTTTTGATTAATGCGGGAGCGTATACGCACACCAGTGTCGCGATTCGAGATGCGATTAGTGCTGTCTCGATCCCTACAGTTGAAGTGCATCTCAGTAATATTTATCGCCGCGAATCGTTTCGGCATCATTCTTATATCGCTCCAATTGCGATCGGTCAGATCAGTGGATTTGGGGCTGAGAGCTATCGACTGGGCTTGCGGGCTTTAGTCCATCATTTGAAAACATTAAACGACCATTAACTTGATAGACAAATAGGGGCAGTGCTAGGTTGCGCTGCCCTATTTATTTTTTGTGCTCCTGTTGGGTGCGCAAACCCGTTATTGGTTTCAAACTGAAATTGGTTTCAAACTGAGATTAGTTTCAAACTGAGACGGGCTGGTACCTCTTGATCGCTGCTCCACATCCAAAGCAACTCACGCTAGGCTAGAAAAGCGGCACCACGGCATGAGTTGATATGTTGTTAGAAAAACTCGATCGATTAAAAGCATTATTTGCTGATCTGGATCAGGCGCTCATTGCATATTCCGGAGGGATTGATAGTACCTTAGTGGCTAAGATCGCGTATGACGTATTGGGCGATCGCGCCTTAGCTATTACCGCCGAATCGCCCTCCCTGCTGCCTGAAGATTTAGAAGATGCCCGTATCCAGGCGGCTGAGATTGGCATTGCACATGAGGTGGTGCAAACCCATGAGATGAATAACCCCAATTACACCTCAAATCCGGTCAATCGCTGCTACTTCTGCAAAAGCGAACTGCATGACACCCTCAAACCCTTAGCGCTAGAGCGGGGCTATCCCTACGTTGTCGATGGCGTTAATGCAGATGATTTAACAGATTACCGACCGGGAATTCAAGCGGCAAAAGAACGAGGAGCGCGATCGCCCCTGGCTGAAGTTGGCGTTACAAAGCTGGAAGTGCGAGAACTGGCAAAATATCTTGGCTTGCCCTGGTGGGATAAACCTGCACAACCCTGTCTTAGCTCTCGCTTCCCCTATGGCGAAGAAATTACCGTGAGCAAATTGCAGCGAGTCGGGCGGGCAGAACGCTACTTGCGATCGCTAGGTTTAAAAAATCTGCGAGTCCGCTCGGAAGGCGATATCGCAAGAATCGAGCTACTCCCGGAACAGATTAAAGACTTTGTGCTGACCCATGATTTGCCAGCCTTAGTCGCTGCCTTTCAATCCTACGGCTTTCTCTATGTCACTCTCGATCTGGAAGGCTATCGCAGCGGCAAATTAAATCAAGTGCTGCAACAACCTGCCTTAACGTGAATTCGACACGCAAAAACGTGCCCCACGCGACGCGTGGGGCACGTTTTTGCGCTATTTCAGCCGCCCAGCAGACGGCTGAAATAGCGCTATTGAATTCAGATTGTTGCGGTTAACGGCCTTCTTGATCAATATCCTGTTCTTCATCCTCTGAAGGCTTAGCTATCTCATCTTTAAAGCCTCGCAGCGTTTTCCCCAACGCACTACCCAACTCTGGAATCTTTTTAGGGCCAAAGATAATAAGCGCTACAACAACAATGATGCTTACTTCAGGCCAACCTAAACCAAACATGGGAGACTCCTGTCAATGATCACTCCCTAACTATAGAGCGAATAGAACCCCATACTTACTAAAAAGCCTTCCAGAAGTGGCTGTGCTTCAGAAACAAACTGTAGGCCCTATCAAACTACAGTCTGGCTTGAGAAGTATCAGTCAACGCCCGGAAGACTTTCAGTAACTAAATAGTTGTGTCGAAGCTTTTTACAGCAAACCTGTATTTGCCCCTGGCTTACCCGTTGCCAATTCCACTTTAATGATCTTGCCACCCATTTTCATAATGCGCTGCTGTTCCCGGAACCAGTTGTCATAAGGAACTAGCTTAGTGAAATAGGTGTTTTGCAGTTCACGCTGAGTACGAATGCGGGTTTGGCTAGGAACGCAGGCCGTAACCTTGAACATTCTCATGGGTCTACTTCTCCTAACTAGACTGGCAAACTCTTGAATCTAAAGAAATTTACAGAGTGAAACTTCTGATTGAATAGATTCGACTAATGACTTGAAGGCTGGGAGTCGAAAGCCAATCTTAGACCTTCACAGCCAGAACAAACTAGCCCTTGACCGCCTAAAACTAGCCTCCGACTTCCCAGACCTCAAAGAGTTTTGAGTTTTAAGTTTTGAGGGGTAGTCAGTGAGGCACTTGCTCACTCTCATTCCTCATCCCTTATTGCCCGAAATTAGCTCAAGCCAGAGCTGATGTAGTCGAGGTAAACACCCATTTCTTTGCCAGCATCTGCGCCAACCAAGCTAGCAACAACTTCTTTGATAGCTTGAATTGCTTGAACGGTTGCTCCGATGGGTACACCCAGGGAGTTGTAGGTTTCCTTCAAACCGTTGAGCACACGCTCATCGAGGATGGAGGGGTCGCCAGCCAGCATTGCATAGGTAGCATAGCGGAGGTAGTAGTCGAGGTCGCGGATGCAAGCAGCATAGCGACGGGTGGTGTACATGTTTCCACCGGGACGGGTGATGTCAGAGTACAGCAGAGACTTAGCAACTGCTTCCTTAACGATCGCAGAAGCGTTAGAGCTAATGGTGCTAGCAGCACGAACGCGCAGCTCACCAGTGGAGAAGTAAACTTTCAGCTTCTCTAACGCAGCAGCATCAAGATATTTGCCCTGAACGTCAGAGGAATTAATAACAGCAGTAATTGCGTCTTGTGCCATGATTTTGATTCCTTAAATTTGGTCGTTAAGTGAGGAACTAGGGGCAGAGGATATAGAGGCTAAAGGCTGGGAAAATATTCCAAAACCCGATCGCCTATCTCTTGTCACCTGTCGCCTTACTGTAATGCACCGGCAACGTAGTCGAAGTAGGAACCTGCTTCAGCAGCGTCTTCGCCAGAAAGCAGGGAGGATGCTGCGCTCTTCAGACCGCGTACACCTTCTGCAACAGCTTCGATGGGGGTTCCCAAGGACTTGTACATTTCACGAACGCCAACGATACCAATTTCTTCGATGGGGGTGACATCACCAGCAACGATTCCATAAGTAACGAGACGCAGGTAGTAATCCAAATCACGCAGGCAAGTAGCGGTCAGCTCTTCACCGTAAGCGTTACCACCGGGGGAAACAACGTCAGGACGCTTCTGGAACAGTTGGTCTCCAGCTTGCTTAACGATCCGCTCGCGAGAATCGGTCAGAACTTGAGCGATCCGTAGACGACGCTCACCAGCGCTAACGAAGTTCTTGATCCGATCTAGCTCACCAGGGCTCAGATAACGAGCCTCTGCATCGGCATTCACGATTGATTTCGTGACAATACTCATTGATGGATTCCTCCAAAAAGAAAAATGTAACCAGATGTGTTTAAACTGGCGTTCATTGATGAACGACTGCATCCCTAACTTAAGGGCCTCTGACCACTCAGGGGCTTGCTATTGCTAGAGAGCCATCTTATTACTCTACCTTGAGCAACCCCATAACACTTTCGCGTTTCAAGGGATACACAAGCATTAAGGCTCAGCTACCTTCCGCAAATATTTTGCGGCATTAGGTTCACACTCTGAGTTGCCCGTTAATATTTTGTAATAAACTCCTTCATTTTTCCGGAATTGGGTTCAGGGATGGTGAGGGGGTGCGCGTTGTGTGATCGTTTGGCAGTAAGTGTTGTGGGGGCGATCGCCACTTTTTGGGGCAGCGGCTACCGCATGATGTGCGTGCTAGCCGTCTTCATCTGCGCATCGTGAGGCTGAAATTGGCGCTATCAAATTCACGTTTCAAGCAGGGGGATGTGTCATCAACTGCCAACGAATTACGAGGATCGTATCTTTCGTTACAAGCCTTGAGAGCGTCAATCCCTTATGCTGCAATCAATTGAGTCACAACTAGTCCGTCACCACAACGACGGTGTGAGGAGCACCTTAAGGAGGTGCCCTTTTTTTGTCTGTACATCTGTACATTCGTCCGGAGTGCAGTTTGACGACGCCCCTAAACACTCGCTCATTAAATTCTCGTGAGATGAAATCTGCGCTCTTGAGAACAATGTGCAAAAAAGCTTGGCGCTTTGAAAATTTCATTAGCAACCGTATCTCGTGCACCACAGAGTAGCAATCCTCAGTATGAGATTCGGCAGCAAAATGGAAATTGCTGACGGGAGAGAAATTGCTCCTGCGGTAGAAATAATTAATTTCAAAAATTAAGATTCTTGCGAGTAGATTAGGCTGACCTATTTCGCCGTAAATTCGATAGCCCGATTTTGTGTGCAGGACGCGCGCGCAAAATCGGGCTTTTGGAAGAGTGGCGCATTACACCGCTCTTCCAAAAAACCGTTCATCGAATTCCCATTATTTTGAGTTATTTCTACTGGATAACCTGCATTTGCAATAACGGTTGCAATGTCTCAAATCGCTGCAATTTGGCAACTTGTGAACCAGCAAGTTGTATTAGTCTGTCTCTACGGTTCATCCTAAGTCAATTCTGTTTTAGATTTGATAGTCTAGCTTTAATCGGTCTTGAAGGGTTACAAACGTGGACATTCAAATTGGCAGGGGCAAAACTGCCCGCAGGGCATATGGTTTCGATGAAATTGCGCTTGTCCCTGGACAGCGGACGTTAGACCCGAAGCTGGCAGACACAAGCTGGCGGATCGGTGGCATTGAGCGAGAAATTCCTATTATCGCCAGTGCAATGGATGGGGTAGTTGATGTGAAGATGGCTGCTGCGCTCTCTCAGTTAGGAGCACTGGGTGTGCTGAACCTGGAGGGCATTCAGACTCGCTATGACGACCCTAATCCTATCCTGGACCGCATTGCTTCGGTAGACAAGACCGAGTTTGTACCGCTGATGCAAGAGCTGTATGCGACGCCGATCAAGCCAGAGCTGATCGAGCGACGTATTCAGGAAATCAAGGATCAGGGCGGAATTGCCGCCGTGAGTGCTACACCTGCTGGAGCCGCAGCGTATGGTTCGACTGTAGCAAAAGCTGGAGCCGATTTATTCTTTATTCAAGCAACCGTTGTTTCCACCGCTCACCTATCTCCCGAATCAATCACGCCGTTGGATCTGGCGGAATTCTGCCAAGATATGCCAATGCCAGTGATTTTGGGGAATTGTGTCACCTATGAGGTTGCCCTGAATCTGATGAAGGCTGGTGCAGCAGCGGTGCTGGTGGGGATTGGGCCTGGCGCAGCCTGCACATCGCGCGGTGTATTAGGTGTTGGTGTTCCTCAAGCCACGGCAGTTGCAGATTGTGCAGCAGCTCGTGATGATTACTACCGCGAGACGGGTAACTATGTGCCTGTGATTGCTGACGGTGGCTTAATCACCGGAGGGGATATCTGCAAGTGCATTGCCTGCGGTGCGGATGGCGTCATGATCGGTTCTCCCTTTGCCAGGGCTGCCGAAGCTCCGGGACGGGGCTATCACTGGGGAATGGCTACACCTAGCCCAGTTTTGCCTCGTGGTACTCGTATTCGGGTTGGCACGACGGGCACGTTGCAGCAGATTTTGCGCGGACCTGCTCAATTGGATGACGGCACTCACAATTTGCTGGGAGCCTTGCAGACCAGTATGGGGACGTTAGGCGCAAAAAATATTCGCGAGATGCAGCAGGTAGAAGTGGTCATCGCTCCGTCGCTGTTGACGGAAGGGAAGGTTTATCAGAAAGCTCAACAGCTTGGTATGGGTAAGTAGGAACAGAACGTGTTACCTGTCAAGTTAACGTCTGATAATTTTTCCTCGACAGATTGCCGATTTGCTGGAAAAACCATAACTGTCACTTACAATAGAAGATAGCGGAGACGCATGTTTCCGTTCACTCCTCACACCACACTCCGCCTGGACTTCGGTTCAGGCGGTTCCTAATTTTAAGGGGCCATAAAATTTCTGACTGATAGAAAACGCTTATAGCTACACAGATGCTGGTGAGATTAATAGCGGTTGTCAAAGAGGAGTGTCGTCCGAGAAGGGTAAAGAGCAGGGTAAAGAATCGATCGCCCCGTTACCCTTGGAGGGTATAAAGAGTTTACGCTGAGGTGCTCCCCTCGTCAGCATATTAATCGGTTAAGTTCGGTAAACTTCGATAGCTTGGCGATCGCACCCAAAAATATGTCTGATTGTGTAGAACATCTAGTCTCTAACTCTGATGTTCGTTATGGTAAGATTTCCATAGATTCAATGTAGGTAAGGGTTGTCACGCATGTCAGCAGCCGCACAAGTTACAGATTCCACCTTTAAGCAAGAAGTACTTGAAAGCGAAATTCCAGTTTTGGTTGATTTTTGGGCACCTTGGTGCGGCCCTTGCCGGATGGTAGCTCCTGTTGTTGATGAAATCGCTGATCAATACAACGGTCAGGTTAAGGTCGTGAAGGTCAACACAGACGAAAATCCGAGTGTTGCGAGTCAGTATGGCATCCGCAGTATTCCTACTCTGATGATCTTCAAGGGAGGTCAGCGAGTGGATATGGTTGTCGGTGCTGTGCCTAAAACGACGTTAGCTAGCACCCTGGAAAAACACCTGTAGCTTACTAAGCATCGTCACCTGTTTTAAAGAAGCGTCCTTACTCATCAGGCTGGACGCTTTTTTAATGCTCAAGCAACTCTAAAAACTTAATAGTTGCTGCAACTTCTGCTGGCAATTCTCACGATGCAAATCGATGGTGGTTTTTTGCACCCAAAAGGCACGCAAAATCTGCGATCGCTTTCAAAACAGCAATTCTCATTTTGAAACTGATTGCGGGTTTGACACGCCAAATCCGCAACTGGTGGCGATGCAAGTTTGCCGTAGGCGAACTTGTATCGCCACTGATCTGCATACTGAGAATTGCTGCTTTCAACCTGAGAATTGCTGCAATTCTTACGATTTCAATGGAGTTGATAGCAAAAAATCGATACAATAGAATGCTCTCCTTTTCGAGTAGCTCATGGCTATATCCCCTTCATCTAGTACTTTTGAGTCGCTTCAGGCTGAGATTTGTGAGTTAGTGAGTCAGCTCCCCTCAATGAAGCATGGGGAATTGATTCAACAGGCTTTGACTACGCTGATACGCATGGCTGAGGTAGAGGCCGATCGCCTGGATTGGAAAATCCTAAATGCCTCTCTGCAAGATATGGAACGGGCATTTCGGGTGTTTTATCCCTATCGACACGTTCGTAAAATTACCATCTTTGGGTCTGCACGAACGCATCCGAATGATCCGGCCTATCAAATGGCACTGGATTTTGCGCGATGCGTTACGCAGCAAGGGTTTATGGTAATCACGGGCGGTGGCCCAGGCATTATGCAGGCCGGGAATGAAGGAGCCGGAGCCGAAAAGTCGTTTGGATTAAACATCCAGCTTCCGTTTGAGCAAGGATCTAACCCGTTAATTGAGGGCGATCCGAAGCTGATTAACTTCAAATATTTCTTTACTCGCAAGCTATTCTTTCTACGTGAAAGTGATGCCCTGGCCTTGTTTCCAGGTGGATTTGGTACTCAGGATGAGGCGTTTGAATGTTTGACGCTGATGCAGACTGGCAAATCGGGGATTGTACCTCTGGTCTTAATTGATCCGCCGGGTGGAACCTATTGGAGCAGTTGGGATGCTCATATTCGAGAAGATTTGCTCAAATCAGGGCTAATCAGTGCTGGCGATCTCAATCTCTATACCATTACCGATCGCCTGGATGTCGCTTGTGAGGCGATATCAAGCTTTTATCGGGTTTATCATTCCAGTCGCTATGTGGGCGATCAGCTTGTGCTGCGGTTGAATTCTGAGCTATCTGACACCGATGTGCAGTACTTAAATCAAAACTTCAGCGATATTTTGATCAAGGGTGAAATTCGTAAGAGTGCTGCCCTGCCGCCTGAACGCAATGGGGAAACAGCTCTGTTGCCCCGTCTGGTGATGTATTTTAACCAGCGAGATTTGGGACGGCTTTATCAAATGATTCGCCTGATTAACCAGTTGGGAAGCACAGCACCCGAAGCGACTCATCCTGAGCATAAGTAATCTAAAAGGCGAAGAATCCTGGCTCACGCGTCGCGTGAGCCAGGATTCTTCGCCTTTGTCGAATTCACGTTAAAAGAACTTGCGCACCCAGTCGGAAAAATGGCCAGGGGTTAAATCAATTCCCATCGCTGATTTAATCAGGTAAAGCAGCAAAACAATAAAGGCACTAATGACCAAATTAGCGCCGATGAGAAGGGCGATCGCCGCTACAAAGTTTCCGACTCTAGCCACTCGTCCGGGCATATATTTGCGCGGAGAACGACGACGATCTTTCCCCACAAATAAAACAATGTAAAAGCGTGAAATGACCAAATCCACCGCAAAGCGCAAATCCACAATCTTAGGAGATGGCTTTGGAATGGCCTGTTTTAAGAGCGATCGCATGATGTCGAGTTGCTCTGCATTAAAACTGGCTAATACATGTGGATCAATTTCACCCAAATAATATTCAGGTGTTCTGAATGCATAACCTGGCTGATGAATCAATTGATTCGGTTGAATCATGTCTGGCAAAGGTTTTGCCGATTTAACGCGTTTTCTCAAGTAAACCTCCTCTAAAAGGGAATCACCGAGAAGGCAATTCCTACAGCAATGCCAAGATTGGCGATCGCCAACACAGTCCAAAATCGTTGTTGTCGAGTCCAGGCATGGTGTTTTAAGCGGTCGTAGGCCAGCGTTAGTAGCGTGATGGCCAGCAGCGCCACAATCCAACTACCCGCTAATGCACCTGCCCAGGCCGTAGTACCAGCCCAGGGAATTTGATAAAACCAAGATTTATAAAATGCACCCGCCCAAATCAGGCTAATCGTCCAGGTGACCGCCAGAGCGATCGCATCTTTGCCTGCCCATGACAAATGCAGCATTGTGAGTTCTGTGACCATCCAAACCCATCCAGGAACGTGGTAGACGCGCAGTAGTCCTCCCAGACAGGCACAACTCACCAGTGCAAGCATGAGCAACAGCGAGTAATTTTTTCTCCAGGACAGCATGGGTTGCTCGTGAGGTGTTCCTATTCTTCAGGTTTCCCTAAAGCGTCGTGTTCTACCAGAACGCTAATTCGATGGACGCGCAAAAATGTGCCCCGCGCACTGCGCGGGGCACATTTTTGCATCATTTAAGCCGCACGTCGTGCGGTTGAAATGATGCTATCAAATTCACGTTTACCCAAAGATGCCGCTAAAAAAGTCGATCGCTTCTTTGAGAGAGGCGATGAACGTATCGATTTCTTCGCGGGTGTTGTAGAAATAGAGGCTGGCTCTGGCTGTAGATTGAGCACCCACATGACGGTGCAACGGTTGCGTGCAGTGGTGACCTGCCCGGATGGCAATTCCCGCTTGATCCAGAATGGTGGATAGGTCGTGGGGATGGATGCCACCTGCCGTGAAGGAAGCCAGAGACGCGCGACCTTTGCCATGCGCATCCGGTTTGGGGCCGTAGATCCGCAGTTCGGGGATTTGCTCTAACTGCTGGAACAGGTAAGCAGTTAGCTCGGCTTCGTAGGCGTGGATTTTGTCCATGCCGATGGCCGTAAGGTAGTCAACTGCCGCACCCAGGGCGATCGCCTCTGCAATGGCCGGAGTACCTGCTTCAAATTTGTGGGGGAGATCGGCGTAGGTGGAGTGATCCAGAAACACATCGGCAATCATTTCACCGCCGCCCAGGAAGGGAGGCATGGAGCGGAGCAGATCTAGCTTGCCGTAGAGGAAGCCGATTCCAGTAGGAGCGCACATCTTGTGGCCTGAACCCACCAGCCAATCGCAGTCGATCGCCTTCACATCGACGGGCATGTGGGGAAGCGCCTGACAGGCATCAATGAGGACTCGTGCACCGTGCTGATGGGCGATCGCTGTAATCTCCTGTACCGGGTTAATGCAGCCCAGCGTGTTGGAGACATAGACGACCGACACTAGCTTGGTTTTGTTGGAGATCAGCGACTTGAACTGCTCCAGGTCAAATTCTTCGGTATCGGTTAGCTCTACGAACTTCAGCACCGCGCCTGTCCGCTGGGCCAGCAATTGCCAGGGAATCAGGTTGCTGTGGTGTTCCATCACCGACAGGATAATTTCATCACCAGCCTGGAGGTTGGCTGAACCCCACGCATAAGCCACCAGGTTAATCGCCTCAGTCGCATTGCGCGTATAGACAATTGCTTGCCGAGAGGCCGCATTCACAAACGCCGCCACCTTATCTCTGGCTCCTTCATAGGCATCCGTCGCCCGTGAACTGAGCGTATGCACGCCCCGATGCACATTGGCATTGTCGTAGCGGTAATAGTGCTGCAACGCATCCAGAACGGCCAGTGGCTTTTGGGAGGTGGCTGCGTTGTCGAGGTACACTAACGGTTTGCCGTGAATTTCCTGATGGAGGATCGGGAAATCGGCTCGGACTTTGGCAGCAATGGTTCTTTCTTGTGCGAGAGTCATGAGAAGCGGGGAGGTGGAGAACGCAAGGATTAAACAAGATGGAACAGATTAACGATTCGTCTGCCGCACCTGATCCAGAAGAACCTGGCGCAGCGACGCAACCGGAATAGCGTCGATAATCTCAAAGGCGAAAGCGTAGATCAGCAGGTTGCGGGCACTGGCGGTATCAATCCCCCGGCTTTGCAAGTAAAACACCTCATCGGTATCCAATTGCCCAACCGTCGCACCGTGCGTACATTTGACGTTATCGGCCACAATTTCAAGCTGAGGCTTGGTGTCTACGCGAGCTTTGGGAGACAGCAGCAGGTTGCGGTTTAGCTGTCCGGCATCGGTGAGCTGAGCGGCTTTGGGTACAAACACCTTACCGTTAAAGATGGCATGAGCCTTGTCATCGATGATGCATTTGTGAAGCTGGCGGGTCATCCCGTAAGGCTTGGTGAGGGCGATCGCGCTATGGGTATCGGCCACCTGTTCACCTCCAATCCGGGTCAGCCCGTTGAGATGCGTTTCGGTTTGCTCTCCGGTCTGGTAAACCTCCAGATTGTGCCGTGAGAGCGCTCCACCAAAGCTGATGGCATTGCAGGTATAGCGTGAGCTGCGAGCCTGTGAAACGGCAGTTTTACCAATGTGAACCGCAGCCTGATTATCGCGCTGAATGCGGCTGTGGTTCACCTGAGCATTGTCGTCTAGCCAGATCTCCGTCACCGTATTGGTGAAGTAGGCACCCTCTCCTACGGTGACGTGATCTTCGAGGATTGTGATTGCGCTGTTAGGTTCGGCCACGATCAGGCAACGGGGCTGAATGAAGCTAACCGTTGATCCAGAGGTGGAAATAAAGAGCAGGTGAATGGGAACGTCAACAACCGTGTTCTTGGGGACGAATACGACAGCGGCATCCGTTAACCCAACGGTGTTGAGGGCGGTGAATAACTCTTGTGCTCCAGACTGTCTCCCCACATATGCCTGGAGACGAGCGAGGATAGCAGACGGTAGGGAAGACAGATTGCCTAGAATCACATTTTCCGGAAGTGACTCAACTTGCGATAACGAGGCATCATATACGCCGTTAACGAAAACCAGACGGTTGGCCGCATCGGAGAGCAGGAAGGGCGCGATCGCATCTGTAGCGATGGAGGAGGGGCGATCGCCCGTCAGTTCCAACTGCATCAGCGGCGATAAATCAGTGAACCGCCACTCTTCATCACGAGTGGTCGGAAATGCTTGCTCTTGCACACGAACCGCCGCATGATCGCGCAGATCGTTGAACGTATCCAGACCGGAAGCAGACTGTTTCGCCAGATCTAACAGTCGAGTCAAAAAGGCTTCTCGACCTTGTGCTGCCGTGCTTAGGGCTGAATCTTTGGGATTAGACGACACCTGAATACTCATCGTGCTGCTACCTCAGCCGCTTCTTCTTCGCGCACCCAGTCGTAGCCCCGTTCCTCTAGCTCCAGGGCCAGTTCCTTGCCGCCCGTGGTGAGAATGCGACCGCTTTCCATCACATGCACATAATCCGGCTCAATGTAGTTGAGCAAGCGCTGATAGTGGGTAATCAGGATGATGGAATTACTGGGATTTGAAAGCTGACTGACACCATTAGAGACAATCTTGAGCGCGTCGATATCCAGACCGGAATCAGTTTCATCCAGAATCGCCAATTTGGGTTCGAGTAGCGCCATTTGCAGGATTTCGTTGCGCTTTTTCTCACCGCCAGAGAAGCCTTCGTTCACGCTACGGCCCAGGAACGCAGGGTCCATTTTGACGATATCCAGCTTTTCGCGCACCAACTCATCAAAGTCAAACGCATCGAGTTCATCTAGACCCTCGTGCTTCCGTTTGGAGTTATAGGCGACGCGCAGGAAATCGACATTGCTGACACCGGGAATCTCCAGAGGATACTGAAACGCCAGAAACACACCAGAGCGAGCACGTTCTTCGGGATCGAAGTCAAACAGATTTTGGCCCCGGAAGATCACTTCTCCGCCTGTCACCTCGTAGGCCGGATGTCCTGCCAATACTTTCGAGAAGGTGCTTTTCCCAGAGCCGTTGGGTCCCATGATGGCGTGGATCTCGCCCGCCTTTACCTCTAGATTTAATCCTTTTAGAATCGGTGTGCCGTCTACGTTAGCCGTCAAATCGCGGACGGAAAGCACAACCTCACTGTTTTCAATAATCATCGGTTTGCAAAATGACGGGTTTACTTCAAAAACTTTCTAGCGATGTCGGGACTCTTGGGATTCAAAATTAACCATCCCTCTGGGACAACGCCAGGTCATCCCCGGAGGTTAACTCTATCTCTGCATACGTGATGCCCATTGCTGTCACCATTACCCAACGCTGCCTTCTAGTTTCAGACTCAGAAGGCGATCGGCCTCTACGGCAAACTCCATCGGTAATTGGCTAAACACGTCCTTACAGAAGCCGCTGATCATCATCGAAATCGCGTCTTCAGCAGAGATCCCACGCTGTGAGAAGTAGAACAATTGGTCTTCGCCGATCTTAGAGGTAGAGGCTTCGTGCTCAACCTTGGCGGTATTGTTCTGCACCTGGATGTAGGGGAAGGTATTTGCTCCGGCATTGTCGCCAATCAGCATCGAGTCGCACTGCGAATAGTTTCGAGCGCCCTCTGCTTTGGGGCCAATCTTGACTAAGCCGCGATAGCTGTTTTCCGATCGCCCTGCCGAGATGCCTTTCGAAATAATCGTGCTGCGGGTGTTCTTGCCGATGTGAACCATCTTGGTGCCCGTGTCGGCCTGCTGACAGTTGTTCGTCAGCGCGACAGAATAGAATTCACCCACCGAGTTATCACCCACCAGAACGCAACTGGGATACTTCCAGGTGATGGCTGATCCGGTTTCGACTTGAGTCCAGGAGATCTTGGAATTCACACCCTGACACAAGCCACGCTTGGTCACAAAGTTGTAAATTCCGCCCTTACCGTTTTCATCTCCGGCATACCAGTTTTGCACGGTAGAGTATTTGATTTCAGCGTTATCCAGCGCGACCAGTTCGACCACCGCTGCATGAAGCTGGTTGGTATCGAACATGGGAGCGGTGCAGCCCTCCAGATAGCTGACAAAGCTACCCGATTCGGCCACGATCAGCGTCCGCTCAAACTGCCCTGAATCTCCGTTATTAATTCGGAAATAGGTGGAAAGCTCCATTGGGCATACGGTGTTTTTGGGCACGTAAACAAACGAGCCATCGCTAAACACCGCAGAATTTAGAGCGGCATAGTAGTTGTCACCGACCGGAACGACGCTACCCAGATATTTCTGCACTAGATCGGGATAGTGTTGCAGTGCTTCGGAAATGGAGCAAAAAATAACGCCCTTCTCCGCCAGCTTCTCTTTAAAGGTGGTGGCGACAGAGACACTGTCGAAGATGGCATCCACTGCGACGTTAGACAGTCGCTTCTGTTCAGAAAGGGGAATGCCCAGCTTCTCAAACGTTTCGAGCAGGGTGGGGTCAACTTCGTCTAAACTGCCCAACTTTTCTTTCTTTTTCGGAGCCGAGTAGTAAACGATATTCTGGTAATCGATGGGGGGATGGCTGACTTCCTGCCAGTTCGGCTCCGTCATTTTGAGCCACTGGCGATAGGCCCGGAGGCGAAACTCCAGCATGAACTCTGGCTCATTCTTTTTAGCCGAGATCAGACGGATTACATCTTCGTTAAGCCCACGAGGAATCGTTTCCGATTCGATATCGGTCACGAAACCATATTTATAGGGTTGATTAACCAGGGATTTGACCGTTGCTGTCATCGAAGTGCTCTCTTTGGGAAAGTGCTGAGTGCTGGGGGCTGGTAAGTGCTGGGTGCTGGATGGTGAGATTTGTGAGGTTAGCTGCTCACCGGACAACTCACAACTCAGCACTCAGCACTATAAATTAGTACTGGCTTGTAGTTTGCCGAATTTCTTCAAAGGTAATGTTCTGCTTGTCGCCTGCAAAGTCGTTGTCTGGTGTCAGAAACAACATGCAGTGGCATTCTTTGCGCTCGCGCATGGGAACACAGGGGCAGTTCCAGTACGCCGCAGCTACTTCTGCTTCCTTGTCTTCATAGTGGCGGCAAGGGCAGAGAGGAGCACCAAGCTCATCCTTATGTTTCGCCAAGCCTTCAATTACAACAGCAGTAACGCCCGGATCAACACAAAAGAATGTGTTGGTGCGCTGGGCGTAGGTTTCAGAAAAGTGCCTCATAGCTTCGAGGCTTTTTTCCGATGCTTGGGTAGTGTTAGCGGGTGTGTTCATTTGTTTGAGCGTTTGAGCGACAGAGCAGGCAATAAACTTCTATAATTAAAACAACCTGTTTGTTGCTTATCTCCATTGTAGAGTAATTTAGCAACATGAAAGTTGTCAAAGTCAATTTTAGACTTTTTTCAACTCGTTTCAGCCTAGATTTTCCAAGCCGATCTCCAGGAAGACCCCTCTAGGAAGACAATGACCGCAACACAACAACCTTCTACCAAACAGGACATTCTGGATCTGCTGTTGAAGCAGGGTCAGGCGAATGTGCAAGATCTGGCCGACCATCTCAACATCAGCGTTCAGGCAACCCGTCGTCATCTCAAAGATTTGGAAGAAGAAGGGCTGATCGAGCATCAGGTGATTCAGGCGGGAATGGGCCGTCCCAATTTTCTGTATCAGTTGACTAAGGAAGGGCGCGATCGCCTCCCCGGTCGTTACGAAGATTTTGCGCTTTCACTGCTCAACACCCTAACGGAAACCGTTGGGTATGACCAGGTGGGCACGATTCTGCGCAAACAGTGGGAACAGAAAGCCCTGGAGTATCAAAAACAGGTCGGTGAAGGCTCGTTAGAAGAGCGGGTGGCTAATCTGGTGAAGTTGCGGAAAACAGAAGGCTATATGGCGGAGTACCACCTGGTGTCAGATAGCTCCGATAGCCCTGATGTCCCGAAGTTCATTATCACCGAATATCACTGCGCAATTTCACACATTGCCGAATCCTTTCCCAGCGTTTGCGGCCATGAGCTGGAGATGTTTGAGGTGGCGCTAAAAGACTGTAAGGTAGAGCGGACTCACTGGCTGGTAAATGGTGAGCATCGCTGTGGGTATTTGATTCAATCTAAATAAGCGCATGACTGATTTCCAATCGCCTCAAATGGAATTTCTGACGCCCGAAGAATCTGCTGAGGTAGATAAGGCGTTGATGACTGCGCGCGATCGCTTTTCCACGCGAGTCGCCCTCTATTCGCTACGGGCACTCAAGCAGGTGGCACAGGAACATGGGATGGCGATCGCAGACCTCAGTTCCGAACAAATTGAAGACTGGATTTATCAAGACCCATCGTTACAGCCTGAAAAGGGCTTTGATGGAGGATTTAAGGGATTTTTTACCCAGTTGGTGATGTCGTCGCTCAAGCCGTTGAAGCAGATGGCCAGGGAGACGGGACAACCGATTGAGTCATTGACGTTGCCACAGGTGGTGGACTGGTTTGAGCAGGAAGCGAAACGACGGATAGAGCTTGGTAGTTGAAAACGCCATTATAATTTTCCAAAGTTTCAAATAAAACCAAATTTCGAGAAACGGGGCACACGCACTGCGGTGTGCCCCGTTTCTCGAAATTTGGCAATCGAAGGATGGGGTTTAGGGGTGGAACCCCTGGCTGAGACGCAGCCCCACACCCCCTGTCTTAACCGTCTTGACGGTTGCCATAATAAATCCATATTCATCAGGAACACAGCATGGCAGACGAGGCGCTCAAGGTCTTTTTCTCGTACTCCCATAAAGATGAGGCACTGCGAGATGCTCTGGCTAACCATCTCAAGATTTTGGAATACCAAAAGTTAGTCTCTAGCTGGCACGATCGCAAGATTTTGCCGGGAGACGAGTGGGATCATCAGATCAATACCAATCTGGAGAATGCGGATGTTATTTTGCTGCTGATCAGTTCTGATTTCATTGCCTCCAAATATTGCTGGGAAATTGAGATTGCGCGGGCGATGGAGCTACATGAAGCGGGTAAAGCTTGTGTGATTCCTGTTGTTTTGCGGCCTGTGAATTGGGCGATCGCTCCCTTTGGCAAACTGCAAGCCCTCCCCAAGAATGCAGAACCAGTTGAGAGCAAAGTCTGGTTCAGTCGGGATGAAGCGTTTAACAACATTACGCAGGGAATTCAATCTGCTGCACAACGCCTGATTGAGCTGCGCAGGCAGCAGCGCGACAGTCAGCAAAAAGCAGCAGCGATCGCTGAATATCGCCAGAAATACCAGGAGTTTCTGACCACAGGGGGCGAGATTACAACGGGTGAAACGTTCATCCTGAAGGATTTACAGAAGAAAAGAGGGCTGACGGATGATGAGGTGAAGGCGATCGCCGCTGAGTTCACACCCGTCGTTAATCCGGAAAATTTAGAGAGCTATCGGCAAGCGTTTATGGACGCGGTTCAGCAGTATGGCTATCCGTTGGGCGATCGTGCCAGAGAAGACTTGAAACTGGTGCAGAATTATTTAGGATTGACGGACGCTGATATCGCTGCGATTGAAGTGGCCAGTCTGGTAGCGCAGGGGACAGGACAGCAGACCATGCAGGGGCAACCTGTTCTAACTCAGGACGCTAAAGATACCCAGGTAAACGCATCCGCTTCGGCAGACGTCCCTGAAACCGACGACCTCAGTTCAGATGAGTCGATTGATTATGCTCCTCTGCGAGATTTGCTCAAAGCTCAGCAGTGGGAAGCCGCTGATTACGAAACTTATCGGTTGCTCTTGCACCTGGTGGGTCGTCAGGAGAAAACCTGGCTTACTGAGGCTAAAGAACTGCAAGCTATTCCCTGCACCGATCTGCACACCATCGATCGCCTCTGGGTGAAATACAGCAACGGACGATTTGGCTTCAGCGTTCAGCAGCCCATTTGGCAGGAAACAGAAGATTGGACGCTCTTTTGCGATCGCGTCGGTTGGAAAGTGTCGAAGGATTGGCTGGCCTATGCAGGGCTGGCGTTTACGCTCTCCGCTCCCCCTGGTCATTTTCCCGCCAAGATCGTGTTTGCATCGACAAACAACCGTCTGGGCAGTATCTTTGGCTATGCAGGTTGGCTTGTCGCTGCGCTCATGGCTCGCACAAAAATCTGCGGCCTCTAGTCCCTCGCACCCTACACCCCACACCCCGACTAACCATGCCCACCCAATCTCCCCTACCCTCCGAAACCGTTTGGAACTACAAACCCTGGTGGTGCCAGCCCTGGTCAATTCTGTTAACCGGGTTTAGTATCACGGGAGGAAGTTGGCTCCTCTTGCATCGGCTTTGGGTAACGACACTGGTTGCAGTTCCGATTTTCGCCTGGATGGGATTTTTCTTGCTGGTCTATCCGCGATTGGCCTTATCGATGCTGCATGAAGAGGTCGAAGAATAATACGTTAAGGTTTCTTTGTGATTAACGTTAACCCTTCAGACGTACCAAGGATCTGTTTTGGTTCTAACGTTAACCGTTTAACCCCAGATTGATCGAGCAGGAAATAGGGATGATGATCGCGTTGCCATCGTTGCTTTAGTCGTTTGTCGGGAACAGGGACAACCT
Source organism: Crinalium sp. (assembly GCA_036703095.1). Classification (GTDB taxonomy): domain Bacteria; phylum Cyanobacteriota; class Cyanobacteriia; order Elainellales; family Elainellaceae; genus DATNPS01. The sequence continues at coordinate 60,504 of DATNPS010000478.1, forward strand.
GGCGATCGCTATAAAAGTTGAGGGAAGGCCGACCATCCGGAAATGACGTGTAGACTTTGGTGCCTGGTGGAGTATGCTGCTGAATCAGGGCTGCGACAGGTTTGACCGGATAACTCTCTGCTAATTCCCAGATCCAATGGCTTGAGAGCATCAAAATGACCAGTGCAACATAAGTTCCCCAGATTAAGATCACGGTAAATTGGGGATCGCGACGGGCAACCAGGATCATCGCGGTCAGCAGCGTAATGGTGAGTGCTGCCATAATCACGGCTAAATCTTGTTCGGGCGGTACGCTCAACCGCACAAAGTAAAAACATCCGACTCCAGTAACCAGCGCTAACATGCCGAAAATACCGGGCCAAATGCGTGAATAAGGGCCAGGTTCACCAGGGGTGATGCTGATGGAGTTGCCGTGATCCCAAAACACAGCAAGCTGCTGTCCCGTGATTAAAGCCAGGGCTGGATAGATCGGCAAAACATACCAGGGCAATTTCGTCACCATGGCAGAGATGGCGACCAGGTAAAGGACGCTCCAGACCAGTGCCAGTTTCGCCCAGCTCAGATTTCGATGCTCCCAGGCGCAGCGAAAGCCCAACGGCCAGAACAGCAGCCAGGGAAAGCCATATTTAATGAGTTCTAGCAGGTAATACCAGGGGGGGCCAGTGTTATCTTCAACGGGTGCCCAGACGCGACTAAAGGACTGATCGACCAAATTGTCGCTGACAAACAGTTGCCCGTAGTGCACCCATTGCGCCCCATACCAAAACGCGACCGGAAGACTGCCCAAACCAATCCCCAGCCAGAAATAAGTGGTCGTCAACAAGCGCGGGGTGTCTAAAAACAAAAACAGGAGCGCGATCGCCCCCAGTAATGCCCCCATCATAATCCCTTTAGTCAGGCAGACCAGGCCAAACCCAATGCCAATTCCCAGCGCATAGCGGCTGTTGCGGCGCGATCGCAGCAAACACCACAGCATCACCAGCATGAAGCATAGCAATGGTCCATCCAGCATCGCCAGTCGCCCATGCCGCGCCACGGGCAGCGATGTCAGATACACGAGTGCGGCAAATAGGGCGGGAGTCCGTCGGTGAAACAGCTCTCGTCCGACACCATACAGCACTGGAACAGATAGAGCCGTCAGCATGGCTCCGGGTAAGCGAGATGTCCATTCGCTAACGCCGCCGATAGAATAGGCGATCGCCATCAGCCAATGCACCAGTGGAGGCTTGTTGAGATAGGGTTCGCCATCCAGCGTGGGATATAGCCAGGTGAGGGAACCGTCTGCAGCTCTCCAGATGTTGCGGGCGACCTGGGCAACGGTGCCCTCATCCCAATCGCGCAGCGGCAAACTGCCTAAGTTTGTGCCAAAAAGCAGCAGCGCCGCGAGCAATAGCCCAACGCTCCACATCCAGTCAATGGAATCGCTGTCTCGCCGCAATAATTTTCTTAGCTCACCCACAATGGATGCCTTCTGGCTCATGATTTGGAAATTAAGACCTAGCTGTCATCTTGAACGAGTTGAAGCTGGAGGTAAACCAGAACCAGCGTCACCAGCAACAGAACGGTTGCTGCCGCTGCTGCATAGCCAAAGTCAAACTGGGCAAATGCCTGATCGTAGATGTAAAACACCAGCAGATTGGTTGAATTGAGCGGCCCTCCACCCGTAATAATGTAGGGCTGTTCGAAACTGCGTAATGTAAAAATAGCCGTCGTTACTGTCGCAAAAATCAGCGTTGGACGCAACCCTGGTAATGTGATGTGCCAGAACGTTTGCCACGCGTTTGCGCCGTCCAGCTCAGCGGCCTCGTAGCGCGATTGCGGGATGGTTTGCAATCCTGCCAGAAAAACAACCATATTGAAACCAAGCTGTTTCCAGGCGCTTAAGAGGATTAACACGGGCATGGCCCAAATGGTGCTCCCTAACCAGGGAATCGGTTCAAGATGGAAAATACTCAAGAATTCATTGACCGGGCCATCATTCTGAAAGATCCAGCGAAATCCCAGTCCGACGGCCACGAGAGAGGTAATGGATGGAATAAAGTAGGCCGTTCGCAACAGTCCGCGTGAGCGAAAGGAGCGGTTTAGCAGCACGGCCAACCCTAAGGGGATGAGCAGACTGGGAATCAACGTGGCGATTGTGAAGTAGGCCGTGTTGCCAAGCACCTGCCAGAAGTCGGCATTGAGCAAGAGCCTCCAGTAGTTACGAAGACCGCTCCAGTGAATTCCTGCGCGGGTAAAGCTGCCCTGCGTGAAGCTGAGATAGCACAGATAGCCAATCGGAAATAAAACAAAGATGCCCAACAAAATCAACGCTGGAGCCAGGAAAATCCAGGCGGTTAGCGTTTCATGACGTGCTTCTGTCAGTGCCATATCACCCGACTTGAGTTTGGGATTGGAGGGGGAAAACTGAGCGGTCATGACAGAAGGGGGTGTGATAGGGTAAGCATCTGAAGGTTGTATGTCTGAATCATCCATGATGTCTGATGCTGTGTCAGCTAGCACGACTACAGGCAGTGCCAGTCTGATTTCTCCGAGTATTCCATCCGTTCCATCGTCTTCCTCAACGCCTCCATTGAAACTGGGTGTGATGGCGTCTGGCAGTGGCAGTAATCTAGAGGCGATCGCCCAAGCGATTGCCGATCAAGCGCTCAATGCTCAAATCCAAGTTTTGATTTATAACAACCCAGACGCAAAAGCAGCAGCACGCGCCGATCGCTGGGGCATTCCCAAAGTATGGCTAAACCACCGAGATTTTGCTAGCCGAGAAGACCTGGATCGGGCGATCGTGCAGGTGATGCACCAGCATGGCGTGGATTGGATCATCATGGCAGGTTGGATGCGTGTTGTCACCCAGGTGTTGCTCGATGCCTTCCCCGATCGCATTCTAAATCTTCATCCCAGTCTGCTACCCAGTTTTCCAGGTGTGCGAGCCGTCGAGCAGGCACTCGCCGCTGGTGTTAAAATCACGGGCTGCACCGTTCATCTGGTGCGACTGGAGGTAGACAACGGCCCCATCATCATCCAGGCTGCCGTCCCCATCCTGCCGAACGATACCCCTGAAACTCTACACCAACGCATTCAGACACAGGAGCACCGAATTTATCCGGCAGCGATCGCTTTGATAAGCACTGGGTGTAGGGTGTAGGGTGTAGAGGTTACCCAATCGCCGGGATATCGGTGTTACACGGCGATTGCCCTATACCCTCTACACCCTTTAAACCTTCGATCAAGAGGCTGTTTCCCCACACCCTACACCCCACACCCTTTAAACTCTCGCCCGATCCGTGAGAATCTCATACCCATCCTCCGTCACCAACACGGTGTGCTCAAACTGAGCCGAGAGGGAGTGATCGACGGTGACAACCGTCCAACGATCCGCGAGGGTGCGGGTAAATTTGGAGCCTGCATTGAGGATGGGTTCGATCGCCAACGTCATCCCGGCTCGCAGCTTCACGTTCGGCAATTCGTGCGTGCGGTAATTGAACACGGATGGCTCTTCATGCAGATTGCGGCCAACGCCGTGTCCGGTGAAATCTTCAACTACCTTAAAGCCATTGGCCTCGACGTGATCCTGAATGGCTCCGGCGATATCTAATAGATGATTTCCGGGTTTGACCTGCTCAATTCCTTTGTATAGCGCTTCTTCAGAAACGCGAATCAGATCAGCCGCTTTGGGAGAGACGTTACCAACGGCGATCGTAATGCAAGAGTCGCCATGAAATCCGTCATAATACGCGCCCGTATCCACTTTGAGCACATCGCCCTGGCGAATCACCTTCTTGGGATTCGGGATGCCATGAACGACCTCATGATTCACAGATGCGCAAATGGACGCTGGAAATCCGTGATAGCCCTTGAAACTGGGGGTGGCTCCCATTTCGCGAATGCGCTTTTCGGCATGAGCATCCAGATCAGCGGTTGTCATTCCTGGCTGTACAAGTTCCGAGATCTCTTTTAGCACTGTCGCTACAATTTTGGCCGCCTGCCGCATTGTTTCAATCTCTTGCGGGGACTTAATTTCAACTCCGCGACGTTGCTTTTTGATACGAGGGCCTGCGGCAGAATTGGCGAACAGATCAGTGAGGATGTTCATGAATTAAAACGTATTGGGAATGACATTGCCGATTGGGACTAGTTCAACTTTAAACGATTGGGGAAATCAGGAGTCAGGAGTCAGGAGTCAGGAGTCAGGAGTCAGGAGTCAGAAGTCAGGAGTTGGGAGTCAGAGGAGAGACACAATGGATGACTTTAACCACCATGCCCCTTTTCTTGGAGCACCCTGACTTTGGCATACCCTTATGGAGTTGTCCTCCGAGAAAACGTCAGGAGTCAGATGGAACAAGATTCAGCTTGGATTCCTCCTTCTGCTCTTTGCATCCTGCCTTCTTTCTCACTTACAGCGATTCTCTCTTGAGTAAACCACAGTTGTTTTTTGGAGAGCCGCGCGGAGCGCGGCTCTCCAAAAAACCGGGTTTTAAGCGATTGAAAACTGCTGTAGGATCACGAACAAATGAAAACCAAATTTTGAATTTTGGGACGTGCGGTGGAGCAGCACTTTCCAAAATTTGATTTCGGGTTTTATTAAATCCAAAATCCTTAGCTATTGATGGTCAATGTCCCTTTCATTCCCGCTTCTGAGTGACCTGGAATAGAACAGTGCAATTCATATGTGCCTGCTTTCAGAGGCGTGAAAAACCACTCGGCGATCGCTCCCGGTTTCAGCTCCAGTTCGTGAATTGCGCCTTTGACTTCCACGTTTCCGGCTTCAACTTTTTGTGTCCAGATCACATCGGCAAAGTCTTTGGCCGTGAAATAGTGCTTTTGCGGGCTGGGGTTGTCGAGAACGAGTTTATAGCGCCGACCTGCTTCAAAGGTGAGATGATCGGGGACAAACTTCAGTTCCCCAGCCTCAGTCCCCAGGTGAACCTGCACCTCTGTGACGAGATTTTGGTTGGCAGATGTGGCGATCGCTCCCACGGCTTCAGGTGGCATCATGCCAATCCACAGAACCACTCCTAACACTAGCGATAGACTAACTCGAACAACGGCTGAGAGCATTCTCATAACCCCTTCCTGGCAATCGGTGAATCCAGCGTTCACCCGCGTTTATCACTAGATTAGGGGAATTTGGGGCACAATGTTGCGTAGTTTGTTGCGTAGTCTAATATTGTCCAGCCATTCTCATTTTGAAACCGATTGCGTGTTTTGCGCGCCCGTCGGGTGCGCAAAACACGCAGTGGGTGGCAGTGCAAGCTTGCCGCAGGCGAGCCTGCACTGCCACTCATTTGCATAATGAGAATTGTTGAATACCATCCTGTTCTCCCAGTTCTCCACCGTGACCACATCTCGCCTTGCCCAACAAATTCAGTTCATTCTCGAAATTGATAAGCTGAAGGGAATTTTGCGTCAGACCCTTCTAATTGACGAATCGCGCCGCGAAAATAGCGCTGAACATTCCTGGCATTTAGCCATCATGGCTATTCTGCTTGCTGAATATGCGCCTGAAACGGTGGATGTGCTGCGGGTCATCAAAATGCTGCTCGTTCACGATCTGGTTGAAATCGATGCGGGAGATACGTTTTGCTATGACGTGCAGGGCAATCAGGATAAAGCGGCCCGCGAAGCACAAGCTGCCGATCGCTTGTTTGGATTATTGCCCGCCGATCAAGAGGCTGAATTGCGATCGCTCTGGCTGGAGTTTGAAACTCGCGAAACTCCAGCGGCCCGGTTTGCGGCGGCTCTCGATCGGATTCAACCCTTTCTACATAACCGAGAAACCCGTGGTGGTACCTGGCAACTGCACAGCATTACGAGCGATCGCGTTTTGCAACGCATGGCTCCCGTAAAAGACGGCACACCAGAGCTGTGGCCATTTATTCAACGCGCCATTGAGGACTGCATTGCAGCAGGCTATCTGTTAGCTAATTAAGTGGAGCATCAATAGCAAGGCACAGCCTTGCTATTGATGCTCCACATCCCATACCCAAATCACATTTCCCCTGACGCGGCGACCCGTTTCTCCTTAATAATCGGGTCAATTTCCTTTAAGAAATGAGTCCAGGCATCTACGGCTACCGGATTGGGGTCAGCTTTTCGCTTGAGCAACACCACACCATCCCGAAAATCAATGATGCTGTACTTGTTGCCTTGCAGCATGAGTTGAAGACGATTAGAGCCAGATTTGAGAAATGCCCAATCGCTGATAAATGCCGTTTGATATTGCGTGGCATACCAGAAATCTGCGATCAGATAGTCAACTCGACGCTCTTTGCGATCGTCTCCCATGATGCGTAGTTCTGGGAAGCGAACGGCTTCACGACGGTTAGACAGGTGTGCAATGATGTGTCCGGTGGCGGACACGCTGGCATCGGGTGGAATCTGAGCCATCAAGTCTCGAATCGCCTGAGAATGCTGAAGCTGACGGGCTGGCCCGACATAGGCCCAGGGTTGAAACGAGTCGGGAATCAGAACGGAGAAGGCTCGATTGGGATTAGACGTAACGGTAAACAGGATCGCAACCGCGATACAGATGCTCCAAACGCGGCGAACCCAGGGCTGAAAGTGAGCCGGATGGCTTGCCCACCACAGAATCGCGCCGTAAAACAAACCAGGAACCAGCGTCATGGCATACCGCAGTTGCAGCGACAGGGCATCGGGATCGCGCTGAATCAGGATATTGAAAATGGGCACACTGGCTAATGCCCAGGCGCTGGGTGAAATGGAGGGAATGAAGGCTAAGGGTACCCACTGTCCCAGAAAGTAGCGAACCGTGCGATCGAACGGTACAGCAAGCTGCACCAGTAGCCGAATGGGATTGCTGATAATGCCCCACAGCACATCTAGCGTAGATGGCTCTGCGATTCCTTCTACAAACTGACCGTACTGCTCGATCATGAATCGCCGCGAAATATCATTGCCAAACAGTGGCATGATCGTGGTCGTCACCACAACCACATAAACGACACTGAGCAAGCACAATCCTAGTCCAATCCAGCGATGGCGACGGCTCAAAACGAGATAGCCGCCCACGCTAAACAGCACAATTCCGGCATCTTCACGAACCGCCAGTGTGAGTAGTGCGAAAAGCCCAAACAGCCACCACCAGCGTTTCTCCATCGCCAGCAGTAGCCCAAAGATAAACAGGGGAATCTGGCAAATGTCGTGGAAATTAGCTACGGTTGGGCCAATCACGGCATTCGCCCCAAAGTAGCTGACGACGATGAGGGCAGAAATGTGGGCGGGTAAGTGGTGACGGGCGAGTGCATAAAGCACAAATCCAGCGATCGCCACCAGGGTCACCTGCAAAATCGATAGTCCCGCAGGCGATTGAAACAGCGCATAAAACGGTAGCCACAGCAATAAGGCTGGGGTAAAGTGCTGGGCTAGACGTTGATATGAGACATCCGGGTAGGCATTGTCGTAAATGACCGCACCTGATTCAGTCGATGAGAGAGAGCTTTGAAAGAAGCGACCGTGTAGGCTATTCCAAAACACCTGGTTAAAGATGCCCTGGTCAAAAGACACATCGGTTGGGAAGAAGTTGTAATAGCGCCACAGCACTAGGGCGCAACAGATGACCCAAAAGATTGCAGCGGTGATCACCACCAACCGCAACGATGGGTTTTTCTGCCAGAAAATCATGTCTCACTCCCATCACACTACTTGCTGTAGGGATCGCGATTCATGGCGTTGTTTTGCATCATCGCACCCCTTACAGGAGATCACGTTACACAGTGTTAACACTCTCACGTCTGACGGGATCACTACAAGATCTTCACCCATAAAAATCCAGCAATCCTAACGGTGATTACCTTTTGCCTTCTACCCCTGGCCCTTCTCGCCATTAGTTCACCGGGTAGCCTGCGGCGGCGATCGCCTGCTTCACGGCTGTGTCGGATGCGCTGGTTTCCACGCTAACCTGTTTCGTTTTGGGATCAGCCTGAACGGTAGCGTCTGGATCAACGGCCTTAACTGCTTTGGTGATCGTATTGGCACAGGCGGAACACGCCATGCTGGGAACGGTTAATTGAAGTGTAGACATAATTCTCCTTCGGAATTCAAAAAATGAGGCGTTTGATAGTTCCACGTTTATCCTAAAAGCTCCAGTTGAGGGGAGAGTCAAGGTGGGGGGAGATGGTGTGTGGTGAGGTGGGGACGGTGGGGACGGTAGGGACGGTGGGGAAGATTGATCCGACTTCTCCCTCATCTCCCTCATCTCCCCCATCTCCCCCATCTCCCCCATCTCCCTCATCTCCCCCATCTCCCTCATCTCCCTTGTCCCCTCCTGCCTTCTGCCCCCAGGCAGTGCGGTAAGATGAAGGCTCAGAGTTTGCTGAGAGTAAAATCTACTTCACGACAGGGTAAAGGTTGGGCATGGATCAGCAGGTGATTCAGCTTTTGGTAAATGGTATTGCAGTGGGGAGCATTATTGCGTTAGCTGCCGTTGGCTTGACGTTAACGTATGGCATCTTGCGACTGGCTAATTTTGCCCACGGTGACTTCATGACTTTGGGCGCGTACTTTACGCTCATGGCCAATGCGATCGGCGCGAATATCTGGGTTTCGGTTGTCATTGGAGCCACTCTGACCGTCGGAGTCGCGCTGATTTGTGAAAAGCTGCTGTGGTCTCCCATGCGCGATCGCCGTGCTAACTCTACGACACTGATCATTATTTCCATTGGCTTAGCGCTGTTTCTCCGCAACGGCATCATTTTGCTGTGGGGAGCCGATAACCAGAAGTACGATTTGCCCGTTCTGAGTGCTCTCAATCTGTTTGGCATTCGCATTGCTCAAAGCCGATTAATTGTCGTCGTGCTGGCGATTCTGGTGATTTTGGGACTCCACTACCTTCTGCAAAATACCAAGATTGGTAAAGCCATGCGAGCGGTTGCCGATAATATCGACCTAGCGCGCGTGTCCGGAATTAACGTTGAACAAATTGTGATCTGGACGTGGGTATTGGCGGCAGGTCTGACTGCCGTCGGAGGCGGCATGTACGGGCTGATTACGGCAGTGCGTCCTAACATGGGGTGGTTCTTGATTTTGCCGATGTTTGCCTCCGTGATTTTAGGTGGCATTGGTAATCCCTATGGGGCGATCGCCGGAGCTTATGTCATCGGCATTGCCCAGGAGGTCAGCACGCTATTCATCCCCGCAGAATATAAGCTGGGAGTTGCCCTGCTGCTCATGGTATTTGTCCTGCTGCTGCGGCCTCAGGGGCTATTTCGAGGAACGATGTGAGTCAAAAGTAAAAACAATTGGGCGACTATACAGAAGCAAAACCCCTGAACGATCGCCCAATGCTCTATATTTCTCAGTACTCAACCCTCGGTTAAAGGGCTAACCCAGGGTTAACCTGGTTCTTACCCGGTTTTAACCTACTTGAGAATGCCGAAATAGTAAGCTGCAACGACAAAGTTGATACCTAACAAAATCAGCGCCCAAGTAGTGCGAAACGGATAAGGGGGTTTGCCCGTATTGGGAACATCGGCCTTTGCTTTTGCTTGTTTAGAGGTCATAGCGAAAGTTCCTAGTCGATAAAGTACTGCAACGAAAAATGATGAATTAAATCACCAACCTATGACAACCATCGAGATGGTTAGGACAGAAGGTTAGGGACTACGCCCCTAGACAGGGGGGCACCCCTGCACCCCGTCCTAACTAACCCTTCGATTGCTATAGAGCCTATCCGAAAACTCGGTTAAGTTTTTGGATAGAAAACCCCAAAAGGGTTTCCCGCATAGGTTTTTAATTATCAACCTTTCATTATTAACTAACGGGTGAACAAGCTTCGTTAAGAAGTGCTGCGCAAAAACTTACTCGTCTTCCCCAGCGTGGTAAGAACTGCGCACGAGAGGCCCCGATCGCACATGCGCAAAGCCCAGTTCACGAGCGATCGCCCCCAATCGGTCAAAGTCTTCCGGTGTCCAGTACTTTTGCACGGGCAAATGGTCTAACGAGGGCCGCATGTATTGACCTAGGGTGACGCGATCGCACCCTACTTCCCTTAAATCGCGCAACGTTTCCAGAATTTCGTCGTCCGTCTCGCCATGCCCCAACATCAGTCCCGATTTGGTTGGAATCGAGGCATCTAGCTCTTTAACGGTTTGTAAGACTCGCAGCGATCGCTCATACTTGGCTCCCCGACGGACAGGGCCTTGCAGACGACGCACCGTTTCCACATTGTGGTTATAACAGGCTGGTTTAGCGCCAACCAAGGTCGCAATCCTCTGCTGCTGCGCCGCTTCCCCTTCCTGGCCTCCCCAAAAATCAGGCGTTAAGACTTCGATTTGGGTTTCTGGATTGTGCGCACGGATGGCCGTCATCGTTTTCACAAACCAACTGGCTCCTTGGTCAGGCAAATCATCTCGCGCCACGGAGGTAAGCACGACATAGCGCAACCCTAATAAGCGAACCGACTCTGCAACCTTCTCCGGTTCATCGGGATCTAACGGCATGGGTGCATGGCCTTTATCTACCTGGCAGAACCCACAGGAGCGGGTGCAGGTTGGCCCCATCAACAGAAAGGTAGCTGTTTTCTGGGCATAGCATTCGCCTCGATTTGGGCAGCGTCCTTCCTCGCAAATCGTGTGAATTTGGCGCTGCTTGATAATCTGCTGCACGGTCGAAATTTCACTGGCTTTTCCAATCGAACGTCGCAGCCAGGAGGGCAATGATTCTAGAGGGGATTCCCGTTTAGTGCGGGTGGCTGGCTCCGGTTGGGCTGTCGGCAGCGCTGATTCTACAGACGAATTGGGTTCTGAAGGCATAAACGAATGCACTACCGGTTTAAACCGTGCAAAATGGCATGATATAAATTCTAGAGCTTCTTTTGAAGGGGGAGGGCGATCGCAAGTTCAAGATGGGGCAACCTTTCCCCTCAAAACGCGGTCTAGGCCTGTAGAATTCCAGCGATTTTTAGATAGGCGACGCTAATATTTGGGATATCTAGATAAGGGGAGCAGACCCACCGCACATAGAGGTAATCTAATTCCAGACTGAAATGAGCGCTATATCACAATTCAAAAGCTACACTAGTTCATGCTGGTATCGACTACTAATAGATTAAGACGCCATAATTCTTTTGTATTGTTTCGGCTAATTCCCCTCTTCTATTTACTTTGGTTGAACTATTCCATCAGGATAGAAAGTAGTAGTCTCACCGAATTTCCATCTTTCCTTTCGTTCCTTCAGTCACCATCATAGGAGTCCGTCGTGGCAAGTCACAAAATCCTGGTCATTGATGACAGTCGAGTCATCCGCAACATGGTACGGGATATGTTACCCAAGGGTAATTTCCAAGTCCTGGAAGCAAAGGATGGAGTTGAAGGACTCAACACCATCCACCAAGAGCATCCCAATCTGATCATGTTGGATTTTCTGCTACCCCGGATGAGTGGATGGGAAGTGTTTCAGCAGATTCAAGCTCAGCCTGATTTGCGAGCACCCCTCGTGTTGATGTCGGGGCGTAAGGAAGAAGTTACTGAAAAAATCCCAGAGCCGTTTGAATATTTCGAGTTCATCGAGAAGCCATTTGAGCAGCGAGAATTGGTGGATGCCATCAAGTCAGCCATGGCGAAGTTTAAGAAATGGCCTCAGCCTGTGGTGCCGTCTGCTGCGGCTGCGGCTGCGGCTGCGGATGCATCAGCGAGTGCGGCTGAGATCGAAGCGCTGAAGCAAAAAGTTGATAAGATGCAGGCTGAAATCGATTTATTGAAGAAACAGCTCGGCCAAATTCTAACGTTTGTCAAACAAAAGCTGAAGTAGCACTAAACTTATGGGCTGGGAACCGGGTAATCCAAAAGGGTGGGGTGATCCTGCTCCAATCGTTTTGATGGTGTTGCTGCTTGTCCTTCTCGGCAGTGCAGTTGGTCGTTACGATAATTACACGGCTGCTCAGCAGCGCTGT
>DATNPS010000487.1:0-4875 GCA_036703095.1 Crinalium sp.
GGCCGCGCCAGATAACCGCCCGCGCCAAACGTGTTGTCTACAATCAGGGGAATGCCGTTTTCGTGGGCAACGTGAGCCAGCGCCGCAAAGTCTGGAATGTTGAACTGGGGATTGCCGATGGTTTCAACGTAAATCGCTTTGGTGCGATCGTCGATCGCATTCCGGAAGGCTTCCGGTTCGTCTCCTTCCACAAACTTCACGTCGATCCCCAGACGCGGCAGCGAAACTTTGAACTGGTTATAGGTGCCGCCATACAAAAAGCTGGTAGATACGATGTTGTCACCCGCCTGAGCCAGCGTGCTAATTGCCAGAAATTGAGCCGCCTGTCCGCTAGCAGTGGCCAATGCCGCAACCCCACCTTCTAACGCCGCAATCCGCTTCTCAAACACATCCGTGGTGGGGTTCATGATGCGGGTGTAAATATTCCCAAACTCTTGCAGGGCAAACAGCCGTGCACCATGATCCGCATCATCAAACACATAAGAGGTGGTCTGATAGATGGGAACGGCACGAGCATTGGTACCAGGAGCAGGTTCCTGACCCGCATGAACTTGGAGGGTTTCGAAACGGTATTGGTCAGCCATGAAAGATCCTTAAATTAACGCAATAAACAGGGAGAATCGGGAATAAGCCACAGACGGAATCGACGACAAAAGCAGGGGAAAGGCTACAGGATATTTTACGGTAATCCAATAGGTTTATCGTACTAATCAATTTTAGTCGGCAATTGATAAAAGGGGATATAGCGATCGCAACTGACATTTAAGCGGGGTGCAGGGGTGGAAATCCTGGACGGGGACTTTGCCCCCTCTCGACTGTTCGCCATCCATTTGCGAACGCTATAAAGCAATAATTATGAGCCTAGATTTTAGGTAGAGCTTGTGATTTTCTTGTGAGGCTATTGATAATCTTTAGCAGTCTTGATTGGAAACCTTGCCATTCCACAACGTGGTATTGCAGAATCGGGCACCTTCCGTATTAGCCCGATCAAGGCGCGATCGCTCCAGGTTGGCTCCGGTTAGATTAGCGTCTCTTAGATCAACTCCATCTAAGCCGATACGCTCTCCCTCAGGAAAACAATCCAGACAAAACATGATGGCGCGAGTCAGGTTCGCATTCCTAAAGCTAGCACCATCGAGCGTCGTGCATGTGCCTGCGCCGCAGTGAAAATCAGCATCCGTTAAATTGGCATGATCAAATTTAGCGTTGTACAGATTAGCCTGTCGTAAGATTGCGCCTTCTAAATCGGCATACCTCAGGTCAGCATCGCTGAGATTAGCTGCTCCCAAAACCGCACCGCTTAAATCTGCATCTCGCAAGTCCGCCCCTTCTAAATCAGCAAATTGCAAATCATAACCGCTGAGATTAGCAAACGATAAATCACAGCCCCGACAGTTACCCGTGCGTTTTAGGATACGCATGGAGGCTTTTGTTTCTTGAATATCAAGATGAACGGCCAGTTTGATCACGCCGATTCCGAGCAGGGCTAATGTGACGATTGATATGCAGCCCAAACGAACTGGCTTCCAACGCTGAGCAGAGGATGGTTTTGATTGATCCTTTGATTGATCCATAGGCGACTGGCGATCGCTCTCAATCCTGTGAACTACCAAAGTAGATTCACAACCCAAATCCAAATTTTCGTAATCCGCTCGCCAGCCTGTAACCGCCAGGTGATAGGATAAGCAGCATATGAAGAAAACATTTGTCCTCGACACCAACGTATTGCTGCACGATCCAAATGCGATGTTGCGGTTTGAGGATAATGATGTAGTCTTGCCGATCACCATTGTTGAAGAACTCGATCGCTTCAAGAAGCAGGGCGAAGTCACAGGACGCAACGCTCGTCAGGTGTCCCGCACGCTAGACCAACTGCGGCAGCAAGGCCATCTCACCAAAGGCGTGGTGCTCGACAATGGGGGGACGCTGCGAGTTGCGCTTTGCCATCGGGAAACCCTGCAAAAATTGCCTGCCGAACTGGAAGGAGCCACAGCAGATAACGCCATCCTGGCCGTTGCCCTAGACCTTCAGCAGGAATGTCAGTGCCCGGTGGTGTTAGTCAGTAAGGATACCAACGTTCGCATTAAGGCCAATGCGATCGGGCTGGATGCAGAAGATTACGAAACGGGCAAAGTCGATATCTCGGAACTCTACACGGGCATGGCCGACGTGATTGTGAGTGCTGAGACGATCGAGCAGTTGTTTAAGCAAGGGGCTGTCCCGTTAGAGAATCCCGTTTTTCCGAATGAAGCGCTGATGTTAGTCGATGCGGTCAATCCCGCACACACAGCATTGGCGATCGCCGATGGTACAGGCACCAAAGCCCTCTCTCTCACCAAGCTGCCTCACTCCGGCGTCTCTCACATCAATGCCCGTAACCGGGAACAGCGCTTTGCCCTGGAATTATTGCTAAAAGATTCCATTCCCCTGGTAACGCTGGTCGGTCGAGCAGGAACCGGGAAAACATTGCTGGCGATCGCCGCTGGTTTGCAAAAAGTCGCAGATGAGCGAATTTACAGTCGGCTTTTAATTTCGCGGCCAATTGTTCCAATGGGGCGCGATCTAGGCTATTTGCCCGGAGACGTGGGAGAAAAGCTAACGCCCTGGATGCAGCCGCTTTACGACAACTTTGACCTGATTTTTGGCACCCAAGATCCATCTGACAAGCGCGGATCGTCTGAAAAGCGAGGGGCATGGCGACGCGGTCATGAAGAACTCTTGGAACTGGGTCTGTTGCAGATTGAACCGCTGACCTACATTCGCGGACGCACCATTCCCAAGCAATTTTTGATCGTAGACGAAGCGCAAAATTTGACGCCGCATGAGGTCAAGACCATTCTGACGCGTGCTGGAGAAGGCACGAAAGTCGTGCTCACTGGAGATCCCGATCAGATCGACAATCCCTATGTTGATGCGGCCAGCAATGGCCTGACGTATGTTGCCGATCGCTTTAAGCAGGAAGCCTTAGCCGGACATATCACCCTGCAAAAAGGCGAGCGATCGGATTTAGCGGAACGAGCCGCCATGTTGCTTTAGCGCAATACCTTTTGCTTTAAGCAGGGAGCAGCAAAGCTAGCCCCCCTGCTATCCTAATTCGGGTTTTAGAACATTAACGATTGGCTAATGCCCACTGGGTATGAGCATCTTGCAGAAGGGCGATCGCCTCTTCAAATGTTTTCACACACTGGGGAATCGTCATATCAATGGGGCTGGCCATCGGCGGTTCCGTGGTAATCATATTGCGGGTAGCCCACTCGACTAGCTCCATCCACATTTCGCCAATCATAATAAACGGCATGTGATGCAGTTCGCGCACTTGCAGCAATTGCCAGATCATCATCGTTTCGAGCGTCGTGCCAATGCCACCGGGAACAACAACAAACGCATCAGAGAGCAACACAAAATGGTGCAACCGAGTAAAGAAAGTGCGATGTTGATACACCTGCTCCACAAAGGGATTGGCCTGTTGCTCAAACCCCAAATCAATCCGCACACCAATGGATTGCGTTTGGTTCGCCGGATCAGCCAGCACGCTTCCCTCATTAGCCGCCTGCATCAATCCCGGCCCGCCACCTGTCACAATATCGCAACCCAGGCGGGTCAATTCACTAGCCAGATCCCGCACACCAACATAGAGCGGATCAGTGGGCAACATGCGCGCTGATCCAAAGATCGTCACTCGATAGCGCTGACGGGCTGGCGGTTTGATGCTCGCTAAATGATTCACCACCTTCCAGAGATCGAGAACCGCATCTTCTACCACCTGATAAGTCGCGATCTCATCCCAGTTACAAATCGGGTTAGATTGGCGCGGAATGCCATCATTTAGTTTCAAAGTTTTACGCTCACAACATGCTTTGAGAAAATTCTAACCTCGCTGGCGTGCGATCGTCGGCCAAAAGGCGTTCTACCCAATACCCAGCACCTAACTCCCACCCTCCACCCGCAGCACCAGATCATTCAACTCCTGCTGCATATGCGCACAGACCTGGTTGTAACACGCATTCACATATTCGCGATCGCGTGCCGCTGCTTTTCCATACCGCTCAAATACAATCGGTGAACAAACCCGCGTGTGAATTTGAATTGGCAGTGGGAAATGGGGTAGTGGCCCGATCGCCAAACCCCACGGAAGTCCTAAATAAATGGGAAACACTTCTGGATCAAGCCCTAAAAACCAGGGCATCCCCCACTCATGCAGTTGCTTCGCAATAGGATAGACATCGGCTAACACAATCAGTGTATCGTGCGCGCCGTAAGAAACCAGCGGCACAATCGGAACGTGTTTTAGAAGGGCTAGCTTAATGAATGCTTGATTGTTGTTTAAACAAATCTTGTGACGCAGTTCGTGAGGCCGAAACACATCCTTGGCACCTCCCGGATAGACCAAAACACTAGCTCCCCGCTGTAGAGCGGCGATCGCCATTTTAGGATGCGCAACGATCGCTCCCATCTTTGCTCCCAGTTCCGCAAATGCTGGCGTCCCCTTCCACACATGTGGATGCATCAATCCATAAATTGGACGCTCTGTGCCAAATCGCTGAAACCAGTCATACATCATCATGAGCATGTCTGGAGACGCCAATCCTCCATTATGAGAACCGACAAATAGAACTTGCCGATCGGGCAATACATGCTCCCAGCCGCTCGTTTGCACTCGGAAGTAATGGCGATAAAACCACTCAAACAGCGGCATAAACGAGCGAATCACGGCAGGATCGCGCTGATCTAAAGACCAACCCAGGGGAACTGAACCATCGGATTGTTTAAGCATCGGTTTAAGCATCGAGGCATCTTAACAAAATCAAGAAGCCTGTTGCAATCCCAGAGGTACCAAACCAGCAATTCTCAGTGTGCCAATTGGTAGTTGTGCAA
>DATNPS010000590.1:0-7325 GCA_036703095.1 Crinalium sp.
CAGGAAGTGTTGGTTGCCGCCAGCGATGGCACCTTTGCTCGCGATATTCGCCTGAATCAGTCGGTCGGCTTCAGCCTGTTGTGTGCAGAGGGGGCAAATCGTTCGTCCATTAGCAAACGCTTGGGCAGCAGCAGCGATCCAAACTTCTTGCGGACGTGGACCTCTGAAGCGTCTGCCGAAGAAGTCGCTGAATCTGCTGGGAAAATGCTGTACGCCGACTTTGTGGAATCAGGAACTTATCCGATTGTGATGGCCAATGAGTTTGGCGGTGTGATTTTCCACGAAGCCTGCGGTCACTTGCTGGAAACGACTCAGATCGAGCGGAAAACAACTCCATTTGCTGACAAGAAAGGTGAAAAGATCGCTCACGAAAGTTTAACCGCCTGGGATGAAGGGCTATCTCAAAATGCCTTTGGCACCATTGATATGGATGACGAGGGAATGCCCGCTCAGCGTACCCTGCTGATCGAAAACGGAATTCTCAAAAACTTCCTGTCCGATCGGGCGGGTTCAGTTCGCACCGGACATCCCCGCACGGGAAGCGGTCGTCGTCAGGGCTACACCTTCGCCGCCGCCAGCCGGATGCGCAACACGTATATTGCACCAGGTAATTACTCAGTCGATGACCTGTTTGCCTCGATTGACAAAGGCATTTACTGCAAGAAGATGGGCGGCGGCAGCGTTGGTGCGACTGGCGAGTTTAACTTTGGCGTAGAAGAAGCTTACCTGATCGAAAACGGCAAACTGACCAAACCGCTGAAAGGAGCCATTTTGATCGGAGAAGCCAAAGACATCATGAACCGCATTTCGATGTGCTCTCGCGATCTAGGTCTAGCCGCCGGCTTCTGCGGTTCCGTCAGCGGCAGCATTTATGTCACCGTAGGCCAGCCGCATATTAAGGTTGACTCGATTACCGTCGGCGGACGTTAAAGGGTGTTGGGTGTTAGGTATTGGGTGTTAGAGAAGGAGATAGGGAACAAGGGAGATAAGGGAGGTGGGGAGATAGGGGAGAAGCATACTCCACTTCCATTTTCATCTTCCCAAACTTCCCCACCTTCACTATCTTCCAAACCTTCCCTACCTCAATGCCCCGCACCCTCACGCCTCCTACCCTACCCCCTATCCCCCCAACATCTAACATCCAGCACCCAACACCCAAACATGTCTAGTATTAAAGAAATCTCATCCAATGCAGAAGCGATCGCCCATCAGCTTGGCATCCAGAAGTACGATATCTTTGGTTCTTCTGTCGATGAAACTAGCGTGCAGGTCGATTCGGGCGAACCGAAGCAAGTGAAAGCTTCGAATCGGTCAAGTGTGATTGTTCGCGTGTGGAATGGTGACAATACGCTTGGCGTCACCTCTACGACGGATGTGGATGCCAAAGGACTGGAGCTGGCCTTGAAAACGGCTTATGAAGCTAGCTTCTTTGGCGCAAAGGAACATGTGCCTGACTTTAGCCCGGAAGCCAAAGTCCCGTTGGAAGAGGTGAACCAAACGGAAACACCGTCTTCGGTAGATCAGCTGATTGCAACCCTGATTGAGGCTGAGAAGCAGCTATTAGAATCTCATCCGGCGATCGTTGGTGTGCCGTACAACGGCCTATCGCAACGAGATATTGATAAGTTTTATCTCAATAGCGATGGAGCTTTGCGTTATGAAGCGCGATCGTATGCCTCGCTCTATCTCTATAGCAAAACGGAGCAAGAGGGGAAAAAGCCCCGGAGTGCCGGAGCCTATCGAGTTAATCACAGTCTTGGACAACTCGATATTGATGGTTGCTTGAAGGAAGTGACTGAGAAAACAGTCAGCCACCTCAACTACGAAAAAATTAAGACGGGTAAATACCGCGTCGTCTTTTCACCCGAAGCCTTCCTGAGTTTGCTGGGCGCATTTTCAAATCTGTTTAATGCTCAAAGCATTTTGGATAAGCAAAGCCTTTCCACTCCAGAGTCACTCGGGACAGAACTGGCCTCTCCCCTGCTGTCCGTGTATGATGACCCACGGCATCCCGGCAACGTAGCGGAAGATCGCTTTGATGGCGAAGGAACGCCGACTCGGCAGGTACCTTTGATTACCAAAGGGATTTTGAGCGGTTTCCTCCACAGTTCCGGTACAGCTAAACGACTCAATGCTCAACCGACGGGAAATGCGAACATTGGCGCGAAAGTCAGCGTTAGCCCTCATTTTTATCATGTGCTGGCAGGCGAGTCGGTGGATGAACAGTACAGCTTAGCGAATGCGGAGAATGTGATTTGGGTGGATGAACTTCACGCCCTTCATGCTGGAGTCAATTCATTACAAGGGTCTTTCTCGCTGCCGTTTGATGGCTGGATGGTCAATCATGGCGATTTGGTGAGCATCGATTCAGCAACGATCGCAGGTGATTTCCGCGATGTGTTGAAGTCCATCATTTACGTTGAGCCAGAGGAAGACGTCACCCCAGGCGGTATTTCCCCCAGAGTTTGGGTAGATGGTTTATCGGTGACTGGCGAGTAAGAACAATTTCATTTCTTCTCGGTTGGTACTCTAACCCTCAGTAGACGGAAAGCAAGCGGCTTTGCTGCTTGCTTTCCGTCTACTGAGGGTTCAGACGCTCTCACTATCTATTGTGTGATGGAACAGAGTTATTCCAAACTTCCTGGAACTGAGCGCTGCGAATAATATAGAACATAATCAGACCCGCAACAACCAGTGCCGCCACTGCCGACGCTAAGGAAAATAGCTGTGGAACCCAGGCCGGGAGAGATGAGTCAGAATGAATGGTTGGCTTTTTAGCCGTTGTAATGCGCGAGGGTGATGTCGTAATACGTGAGGGCGATGGAGTCGTAGTTGTAATGCGTGAGGGTGAGGTTTGTTGATATTGCCCCACAATCCCAGAGTTAGTTTGAGCACCCGACGCCACCCGCAACCGCTGAAGTTTCTGGCTAACGGCGATCGGGCGCTGTCCGGTGCGGCACCACTGGAGCAAGGATGGCCCAGTGATAGCACAAAGGTTATTCGCCTGAATGTCGTAGATGCGCTGAAGCATCGAGCGATCGCTGCTCACCAGCACAACCAGCGTAGCCGGATGCTCCATTGAGAGCGCATAGGCACAGCGACCAACCGCCAGAGAGATCCGCGATCGCCGGGTTAATGCCTGCCCTGCACCAGATTTCAGCACCGCATGATGAGAATTCGCCTCACTAATTTGCCAGCCACTCGTGGCGTAGAAGCGATTAAAGGCTCTGGCGATGCGCTCCAAATCGGGATCAGGAGAGCGATCAAACAGAAACTTCATCTCTTCATAGACAACCTGAGGGACGACACAACCTCCTACCCGTGAAAATTCAAGCCATTCGCGGGGGGTTGCTGCGGATAACGCACCAATATCTAAGACGAGAAGAACGGGAGGAATTGCCGCCATGTTTAACCTCCGATGCCGAGGCGACCTGCCAAATTAGGGGTTAACGGTAACAACGTGGCTGCCATTAAGAATAATGCCAGCAGCCCCAAGGCCGCCCGCGCATCGTCTGGCTCAGAAAGCTCATTGAGCGCTGGGCGTTCCAGGTCACGTTGCAGAAACAGAATTACGATGGCCCAATACAGAGCCAGAGGATTCACCAGGGAAACCACTCCCAGGACGAGCAACGTAATGATCGTTGTGCGTCCAGCAATCTTGCGACCATAGATCGCCTGAACAATTCGTCCACCGTCTAACTGACCTGCTGGCATCAAGTTAATGGCCGTGAGAACCAGACCCAACCAACCCACCAGCGTCAAGGGATTGACTGATACTAAAGGCTCCTGCAACCCCTCACCCAAAATGACCTTTGACAGCGCGCC
Organism: Crinalium sp.; assembly: GCA_036703095.1. GTDB lineage: Bacteria > Cyanobacteriota > Cyanobacteriia > Elainellales > Elainellaceae > DATNPS01. The sequence continues at coordinate 3,826 of DATNPS010000590.1, forward strand.
CACTAAGATTGACCCCTGGAAAAACTCAGACGGCACTTGAAATAAACTGTCAGGACGGGACAGCACTAGCCCAATGACCAATATGGCCAGTGACACAAGGCCCCCGATCGCAGGTCCGGCAAAGGCAATATCGAACAACACATTCCGATTAGGTAGCACCGACTCGATGCGAGTGACGGCTCCAAATGAACCAATTTGCCAGGCCGGAATAAAAAAGGGTGGACTCAAACGCACCTGATGGCGACGAGCTAAGAAACGATGTCCTAGCTCGTGTGCCGCGAGAATAGAGACAATGCCACCCGTAATCGGTAGCGTCTCTCGAACGCGGCTCATGTTTATGAAAAAATCAAATCCTAGCATTAATCCGGCTGTTTCCATGCTAGTCGCGATCGTTGCAAGCAATAACACGATCGCCAACAGCCATTGGATCGCCGTTGTTGGTTTGGAATCATTGCTGCTCGGTAAAACAATTACGACGGGCTTTTCGTCTGGCCCGCTCATGAGGAACAAACGATAGCGCTCGCCTACCCGTTCAGCCAGATTACTAGACAACTTGGTGTGAGACGCTTCTACATCACCCCGCAAATTGCCCTTAAAAATCGCTCCATTGCCATAGGGAATCGTTTCTGTCGCAAAAAACGTATCAACCCCAAACACACCTTGAATCAGCTTCAAATCGTCAGGCGGAATGGATATTGTCTCCGTCTCAGCAACCGATTTGACGGATTCTGCCGTTTGAGATGACGGCGTTTCAGCATCCGTCCGAAACGCGTCAGGGTCTTCAGACTCTTTTGAAGGTTGAGCCATGCTAGACAGCGTAGAAGCGCGTCTGAGCATAGCCGGATCGGCTCCTGCCGCCCGCAAACGGTTGCCCAGAAAAATATAAAGCCCAATAGAAATCAAGAACAGAAGCAGCATTCCCGCCAGGTTGAGATAAATTCCGGCGGCGAACAGACCAAAAAATGCCAGCCAGGGAGCCATCAGCACGACTGATTGCAGCCAGGCCAAGACTCCCAACTTGCCAAACGGTAAGGCTCGGTAGAAGCCCCACCCTAACACTCCCAACGCTGCTAATAGAATTAGGACAGTAATCATTTCCTTAATTTCCCTGCCGTACTAGACAGAGCTATTCAACTCAATGTGATGGCTGTTTACCAATGGCACGATTAGAACCTTATCTGAATAACGCTGATAGAGATTCTCTAGCCAAAACTTCTGCCTAGCCTCTCAATAGGGGCTTAGCAAAGAATTATGTACCACAATTGTGGAACTCATTCTGACTTTATGCAGTTCGTGTTACGTCAAACAACCCCAAATGGATGCAACCCTGCCCTCGTTCTGATATCAGTCTTAAAGTTACCAATCTACCACTCCGCAATTCAACGGATGACACTTTGGGCAATAAATCTACTGTAACTGAGGTCGGGGGGTTGGGGTTGGGTTGGGGGGACAGGGTGTGGGGTATGAGAGTATGGGGTGTTTTTAGGTGGGGAAGGTCGGGAAGATGGGGAGGATAGGGGAGATAGCGCGTGGGGTGTGGGGTGTAGGGGAAGAATTAAGATCAACCTTCCCCATCTTCCCAACCTTCCCCATCTCCCACATCTCCCCCACACCCCACACCCTCACCCCCCCTGCACCGCTTGCCTCAAATTCCCCTGATGTTTTTCCAGGAGGCGATCGCCTGCTTCTGCATCCAAGCCCGTCCAGTGCATGAGGAGGGCCAGTTTCACGCGACGGTTGCTTTGCTCTAGCAGTTTAGCGGCGTCTTCACGATTCAGGTCGGTTAAGTCTTGTAAAATTCGCAGGGCGCGATCGTGCAGCTTGGTATTCGTGACGGCTACGTCTACCATACGATTGCCGTACACTTTACCTAACTTAACCATCACCCCCGTCGATAAGATGTTGAGTGCCAGCTTGGTAGCTGTGCCAGCCTTGAGGCGGGTTGAACCAGCTAGAATTTCAGGCCCGACGAGCAGGCGAATTTCGATATCCGCTTCGATACTGACCTGATCGGCAGGTACACAGGCAATGAAAACCGTAGCGGCTCCCCGCTGTCGAGCAGCTTGCAGGGCACCGTGCACGAAGGGAGTGGTGCCACCAGCGGTAATCCCGACCACGACATCTAGATCGGTAATGTGACGATGGGCGATCGCCATTGCGCCATCTTCAGCCCGGTCTTCTAAATCTTCGGAGCTGCGAATCAGTGCGCCTGCCCCTCCGGCGATAATGCCCTGCACCAGTTCGGGAGGTGTGCAAAACGTGGGAGGACATTCGGCAGCATCGAGGACGCCCAACCGTCCACTGGTGCCAGCTCCCACATAAAACAGACGTCCTCCATGCCGCAGCGACTCAGCCGCCCGATCGATCGCAGCCGCGAGGGGGATTCTAGCGCCAGCAATGGCAGCGATCGCCTTTTCGTCTTCTCGATTAAACAGATCAACAAATTCTAGAGTGCTCAATTGATCCAGATTTTGGCTGTTGGGATTAGCCTGTTCTGTCAGTAGATGGCCTCGTTCAGCCAGATTATCGATATTTGTCATCACTCAGTTTTAAGATTTGGGTCATTCGTCATTTGTCATTCGTCATTTGTACCTTACCGATGACCAATGACCAAATATAGCTGTAGCCGCTTGATTAGGACACCGAAAACCAAAGGATGTGTGAGGGCTTCGCCCACAGTCAGGGGTTCCACCCCTGCACCCCGTCCTAATCCAAACGTAGATTCGACGAACAGGCTTTTGAGAGGGTGGCGCGACGCGCCACCTTCTCAAAAGCCCGATTTTGCAAGCGCGTCGCGCTTACAAAATCGGGCTATCGAATTCACATTAATCCAAACGGCTACAGCTATAAGATCCGTTTGCAAGCGAAGGGAGAACACCTGCGCAGCGGGTGCTCTCCCTTCGCTTGAGGAGTAACTGTAACAAAAATCTTATAGAAGCCCTTCTAATCGGCGGCGAATATCATCTAACTCCGATGACGACAGATCAGGCTTGCTACCCGACTTTGGTGGCGGTTGTTTAGAGTCCGGGTCCCAATCCGTTTGGTCAACGTTGCTCTCAGGCGGAACGGCCAACGTTCCCTCTGGCACAAGCTGACAATCGTAGCTGGCGCTCTCACAAAATTCTGCAATTTCTTCGGCTTCAAATTCTTCAATAGCCGGACTGCCAAAGTCCTGCGCTTCGAGCAGTAAGCCAAAGCGGGTAGCGTCGTCTTCTGATTCAAACATGAGAACGACATTGCGATCGCCCACCTTGAGGGTATGAATTCCCTCATTCTCTGTCCGGGCATTGAAGAGTAAAACAAACACGCGCATAGTTTTTTAGACGTTGCAGCTCAGCGAAACATTACACCAATAGCACTCCGTCTATGGTAGTGGGGATTGGTTCCCGTGTTTCAGAATACCAGCTTAAATTTAAGTCAGAACTGGAAAGAAGGGTAAAAGGCAAAGGGCAGGAGCCAGGAGCCAGGAGCCAGAAGCCAGGAGGTATTGAAGGTCAAGG
>DATNPS010000516.1:0-31489 GCA_036703095.1 Crinalium sp.
TGTTGAACTATCAAGTGAATCATTAGGTTCTATTTCCTGAGTAGTTACCTCTCATATTCCTATGGCTCCTGAAGAAAATAGCCCGAAACGTCGTACTTTAACCGAATTGTCTCAGCAGTTTCTCCTGGGTACTGCCTTTGGGGTGTTTCTTGCACTGATTCCTCTGACCTATCTCTCGCTCTCAACGCTGAAAATGGAGTCACTGTATGTCGAACTTATGGCAGCACTGGTTTTGACCTGCGGACTATTGGCAGCTCTTTTAGGAGACAAGTTTTTGCAACCGTTGATTGTCTTCCTCAAATCAATTCCCCCGTTTGGGTAATTAGGTTAGAAAGAGTATATTCAACGTCCGGTATACAGTGCGATCGTCTCCTTTGCGGTTTGCACAACGCGATCGCGTAACTCTAAAAGTTCAACCACTTCCATTTGTGCGCCAAATCCTAACACATAGGCACAAGCAGCTTTCTCGACATCAAACCGCAGCGTAATCGGAATCCAGCCATCAGCATCTGGTGGATGAATCTGTTCGATGCGAGCAAAGTATCCCGCATACCGTAACCAGGGCATTGCCTTCGGAGCAACCCGCACTGTTACACCATAGTAAGGCAAGTTCGCCTTGAACTCCACCATCGATCGCTGCCAGTAGTCAGCTAAATTGAACTCAACTGGACGAATACAATGAGAATCCAGCAACACTGCATTCTGCACTCGTGAAATGCGGTAAGAGCGCACGTCTTCCTCCACTGCCGCGACCAGATACCAAACGCTCCCTTTGGCAACTAATCCCAACGGATTGACCAGTCGTTCAACCCGCTGACCATTGCCGCGCTCATAGCTCAACAAAACTTGCCGTTCCTGCCAAATGGCTGCTTGCAACACCGGGAATGCGGCTACGCCTTTTGCGAGTGGCGATCGAGACTCACCTCATCACCAGTCACTTTGCCCTGCCATTGCTGATCCAAAAACCGGGAGGAGTAGTCGTTGAACTCACCGATGGAACAGCGAATTATAACAAAGAGCACTATCGGCAAGCTTTGATTTATGACATTGCCAAAAATTCAATTATTCGGATGGCGTGGGCATTAGCACAGGAGCTTCGACCGCATGGCTGTACAGCAGTATGCCTGACTCCAGGTTGGTTGCGATCGGAAATGATGTTAGATCATTTCGGAGTGAGTGAAGCTAACTGGCAGGATGCTACAGCCAAAGAACCTCACTTCATTATTTCCGAAACACCCCGTTATGTTGGACGTGCAGTTGCTCATCTCGCTGGCGATCCAGAGGCGGCTCGTTGGAATGGTCAGTCGCTTTCCAGTGGTCAACTTGCCAAGGTGTACAGTTTCACGGATTTTGATGGTTCTCAACTGGATGCCTGGCGCTACATCCAGGAGGTAACAGAAATGGGTAAACCTGCTGATGCGACTGGATACCGATGATCATCAATAATTGTTCCGACGAACAATCATATTCAGTAGACGTCGCTATCTTTGCAACTGAACCAAAAAGACTGATACGTTCTGCTGTAACACAGTGAGCCCCTTAGGTCGTCGCCACGAGCAGTTCCTCTGAATTATTGGGCGGACGAAGTCCATCTGTCCTCCCTGCAAAGTAGCGTTGAGTAAGCATAGCTGCCGATACGTGCTGAACTTCTCTAAAGCCTGCATTGTGCGCCAATTCCAACATCTCATCTGGCGTGAAGAAGCTGATGAACGGAGTACCGTTTGCTCGTGCCCCCTCTGCCGCCCGCTCAACTCCAAGACGCACCTCAGGCTCCACCAGTTCGATCGGGAGCATGAACGACATAACGAGTGTGGAACCTGGAGCGACCGCCGCAACTTGGCGCAGTGTCGTGGCGATCGCGTCTTTAGTTAGATACATGCTGACACCCGTAGATGCCACGATCGCAGGTTGTCTGGAGTCGAAGCCCACCGCTTCGAGCCGCTCCCACCACGTATCCCCTGCCTCGAAATTGACAGGTACAAACCGCAGGAACGATGGGATGCCAAGACCCAGATCGATGAGGCGCTGACGCTTCCATTCCTGTGGACCAGGCTGATCAATCTCGAACACGAGCAGGTGGGAGGCAAGCTCTGAACGACGTTGAGCAAAGGTGTCTAGACCCGCTCCGAGAATGACGTATTGCCCAACGCCACGAGCAACTTGTTCCGCAACCAGATCTTCAACGAAGCGGGCGCGAGCCACGATGGAGGCGCGAAACGGGCGCGTGAACGGACTCATGTCTGAGCGATCGCGCCATCCCTCATCCGGAGCCACCAGCTTTAAGCCAACATTGTCTTCAAATACGTGCGGCGGCGAATCGACTTCTACGTGTAGCGCCCGCCATAAGGCGGTACGAACTGCTGTGCTGTCTGGCACCGCTACTTGCTGATCATGCATAACGTTCTCTCTTAGTCCAGGTTTTGGAGGAAGCGACTGAGATAAGGAGATAAACCAATGTCCCTAAAAGTAGGATAGCTGCTCCTCACTAAAATGAAGGATCAAGCTTTATGTAGCTTGTACTTAACCTTCCACTGTTGTTGAATTATTTTTACACTATATAATCTTTTAATCTTGCAAATCTAAAGTCATCAGACATGATACTGACGTTTAAATTGTTCATGTAAGTTTTGTGTTGCAATTTCACCAAACGATTCTCTGGCGATCGCAAAACTCGAGAAATCTTTGGGTCGCCACTCGCTTTGTGGAACTTCTTCGATGTAGTAAAAATAATCCCAGAGGATAGCTTCCCAACTGGTGCAACGCAGTAATTTATCGCCAAGACTTCCTGTTGGTTCGAGTGGGCAGGTTCCCGGAGGTAAGCCTTCTAGCTCATAGCTCTCTCCAACGCGAATACAGGGTTCACAGTCCAAGAGAATGCCCTGCATTTCTGTCAGGAAGCCATAGGAGGTTTGTTCTGTAATCACACCGCTAAGAGATTGCAGCAACGCCAGAAACTCAGCGGTACGATCGCCCGGATAAGCAATATCAATATCCTCATGCTCGCGGGTGATACGATTTAGTTTGGCATCGATTGCCCAACCACCCTGCAACCACAATGGCAAGTTAATTTGGTCTGCTGCCAAAAATAACTGATGGATCAACTCAATGTGGCGATCGTTCATACTCACAGTTTTTCTAGAGCTTCTTGAAATATCGAGCGATCGGTAATAGTCCGAAGCCTAGTTTTTCATAGGTTCGTCGGGCTGGAGCATGACCCGGATCACCACCCGTTTCGACCATCGCGATCGACATTCCTGCGTCTTTCATCCAATCCAGCGCAAGTTCTATTAGAGCACTACCAATACCGCGACCCTGAAAATCTGGATCGACAGCAACCATGTAGATTTCACCCATACGAGTCTCCGGATTCAGTTTTACAGCCACAAAGCCTACGGTTGAGCCAGCATCCAGTGCCACCCATACACGGGTGTCCTCAGCCATGCAGACCGATTCCACTGCCTTTTGCTGACTCACACGCCAATCGTCGGGGTAGAGTTCCTGGTAAACAGCAAGATCCATCATGGTTTGAATCGATTCAAAGACCGGAGCCCAAGCTCGCAGCGACAGACGAACAACACCATCTAGCTGACCCGCATCGTAAGGTTCAATCTGCATCGATTTCTGAACTCTAATGAACAGTAATTAACTTGCAAGCCGGTAGTCACCACCCCGATCTATAGCTCGTTTGTAAGCTGGGCGGGAATGAATGCGATCGCAAAATTCCATCAACCGGGGACGACTGGTATTCAACCCACCTCGTGCAACGGCGGCTTCAATCGGAAAGCTCATCTGAATATCAGCCGCCGTAAATTCATGTCCAGCGAACCAGGGAGCTTTCTCCAGTTCTGATTCGAGGTAATTCAAGTGCTGGGTGATTTGAGGTGTGATGAATGCCTCTTTGGTACGACGGGTGATCATATGGGCGATCGGTTTGACAAAGAACGGCATTGGTTGTTGCTCAATGCGATCGAAAACCAGCTTGATTAACAGGGGCGGCATCGCTGAGCCTTCGGCGTAATGCAGCCAATAGGTATAGCGCAGCCGCTCTGCTGTACCAGATGGAGGGGCAAATCGTCCTTCACCATATCGCTCTACCAGGTATTCAATGATGGCTCCTGATTCTGCCAGTGTTAGCGTTCCGTCAGTAATAACAGGCGACTTACCTAGAGGATGTACCTGCCGCAACGATACAGGGGCTAGCAGCGTTTTGGGGTCACGTTCGTAGTACTTGATGTCATACTCTAAACCCAGTTCTTCCAGCAGCCACAGGATGCGCTGAGAACGTGAATTATTTAAGTGATGGACAGTAATCATTATTTCAAACTGCTACTTGTTATAGAGTGCCATCGTTTCCACAAAGTCTGGGGTAATCATAATCTTCACTGAGAGCCACTGTTACACAATAGCAAGACAAGCTACGTATTCAAGGAAACGATGTTGTAGACATTCTGGCTGCGAAACCGCCAGAACGATCAAACGAATCCAAAAGTTTCGGTTATGGTTCGGTGCGTGCTGTCCCTTCTCGGTCGTGCTCATATCGCCGTGCGACATTAAACGGGGGTAGCCAATCCTCTCGACGACATATCCAGAGTTCATAGGTGGGTGTCACCTGGTTGGGTGTATCCAAGGCACCAGCAGGGATTTCGATTTCGTCGCCAGATCGTCCGAAGACCGAGGAGCCGCAAACTGGGCAGAAATAGCGATCGCGATAGTTAGATGTCGTACCGGTGATGCTGACCGCATCGGCAGGAAACATCGCAACAGTATTGAATATTGCCCCGTGGTGCTTGCGACAGTCTAGACAATGGCAAATACCCACCCGATATGGTTCAGCAGTAATTTCCAGACGAACTGCTCCACACAGGCATCCCCCACGATACTGTACTTCTCTCATCCGTCCTCCATCATGCGTTGCTATTCAGGTTAGTTGCTGATGCCAACTCGCTCTTGGCAACCGAGAGAGGCATACCAGGTTGATAGCTCCTTGCCAATCAAATGCGGGTTATCCTCCTGAAGATAGTGGATGCCATCTCCAACGTGAACCACTTTCACATTCTGGAGGTGCTTCTGATACCATAGCGCTTTTTCTTCAGGCACTAACGCTCCCGGAGTTGCCCAAAACAGCAGTTTGGGAAGGGAAGTTTGAAGTAACCAATCGTGGTAGTGGTTAACTAACTCAACCATATTTGCAGGTTCGCCACTAATCGGGAGATGATTGGGAAATTGCCACAGAGGTTTGCGATGGGCTTTGTCGATAAAGGGAGCGCGATAGTGTGCCATCTCTGCATCTGACAACGGGCGAACGATCGAGTGGGGCAGCACTTGTTCGATAAATGCATTCTGGTTCACTAATAAATCCCAACCCACCTCAGGCTGACGAAATGCCTGAAATAGGCTTCTAGCTGGTTCCTGCCACTCCTCCCAGGTGGTTGGGTGAATAAACTCCATCAAGCACAATGCTTTGATATTCGCTTCATGCCGTTGAGCATAGTGCAACCCCAGTGCTGAACCCCAGTCATGCAACACAAGGGTAATATTGGCTAACTCAAGTTTTTCGATGAAGGCTTCGAGGTAGTGAACGTGATCAGAAAAAGAATAATCCAGGTCAGGTTGATCGGACTTTCCCATTCCAATCAGATCGGGAGCGATGCAACGCCCCTGCTTCGTTAAGTAAGGAATAATATTACGCCATAAGTAAGACGATGTCGGATTTCCATGTAGAAACAGAATCGGATCGCCCTGTCCCTCATCAACGTAATGCATTCGATGCCCATGCACCTCAACAAAATGGCTTGTGAAAGGAAATTCACTCAGGATTGCGGTTGCCATAGGAGTTGAACCTGAAATGGTTGAGGCAATAATAGTGCAGGGGTACTATCATTTAATCGCCTGACTGGGTGATTCTAGAGTCACCCAAGCTGATTCGCTTCAGCTTTTCTGGATTTCTCATCGTGTAAATTGACTGAATGGAGCCATCCAAAATATCAAACGTTGTCGCACTTTGAATGCGATCGCTCATGATGATCTGTGCTCAAACTTCTACCAGACATAGGGCAATAGCCTGTATCGAATTCGCTCAGTATAAGCATCATATCCACTTAATTCTTGCCTCAGGAATTGTTCCTCAAACACAATTCGCACGGCAAGCAAAATAATTGGAACGATCGCAAACAAAGCTGCACCGTAGGATTCTAACCACAGCGGCATCCCAATCATCAGCAACCCAGCCCCGGCATACATGGGATGACGGACAATCCCGTAAACTCCGGTATCAACGACTGTTTGATGCCGTTCTGCCTGATGTTTCACCACCGGAGCCGCAAAGGTATTTTCCTTGAAGGAAAACGCAATCATCCACCAACCTGCGATAAACAGCAACAAACCCAACCCTGAAGCGATCGCCCCCGGCTTGCCCAACAAATGAAATCGGAAGACATCCAGAGGAATGGCAGCAACCAGAGCAAAGAAGGTGAGCACAAACAAGCTGATAATAATTTTGTCTACCAGAGGTTGCCCCTGTTGAATGGGCGGTTTGAGGCGTTCCCTCCACAGTTCTTCATTCTCTCGAAAGGCGATGAACATGGTTGCGATGACGCTAACCGCGACCACTCCAAGAAAAACCCAGGCACGCCACCAATTCAAGGTCCATGCAGGTAAAAAGAGTAACCCACCAAAAATAACCAGATTTCCTAAAAGAGCAGACAGGACTTTGAGAATGAACATCGTTTTCCTCCTTCTCTTAATCCCTAACAAACTGAGTGTGTCGTGGCGACTTCAGGGAAGCAATAGCCGAAAGGATAGGTTTTGACTGATTTAGCGCGTTCTATATCCTGAACGTAGAGGTTGACGTTGCCGAGGATAGTTTGCATAGCCGTGTATCTTTGACGATATATTCTACTGTACTTCCTGAATTGTGAATCTAGCAGGAGCCGCTTTCCACAACTGAATGTAGAAGTTCTCGCATCAGTGCTGGAACTGCACCCACATATTTATCGTGTGTGGTTGCATCCATGCTCGACAAGACGGGTAGCCATCGTAACGCAGCGGGAATGGGAGCTAATTGTTGAGCCAAGGCGAATCCAAGTTCCAGTTGTTCGGTTGGTTCATCGTCTGTCCATGCGTTTAAGTAGCTTGATTTGAGACGCTTAAACCAATCTGAATCAGCGTTTAGATTAAAATCCCGCTTCAAGCTGTGATAGGTGTTGTGCAGACTAAAAAAGGGATGGGAAATACTGCTATCGCCCCAGTCGAAGAATCGGTAACAACTATCTGAAATAAAGATATTGCCATCATGTAAGTCACCATGATGAAGAGTTTCCGGTATTCCGAATGTTGCTAACCGCTCACACATACGAACAACACGATCAAAACAGGTTTGTAGCTGCTGGTATTCGTCTAACGTTAATCCGTTAGCGTGATCTAAAGCGATCGCATCCTCATCATCTAGAAGTGCTTGAAATTGGGTCGGCAATGTGGCTAAACGGCGATCGCATACCCCCATTTCCAGTAACTCATCGACATACTGAGCCGACTCCTGTTGTAGTTTGGCATAGCTGGGTAGGAGGGCTTCCCAATGCTGAATGTCATCGGTGGTTTTCAGCACGTCCCTGAGTTTTATGCCTCCATCTGCCATGAACAACCATCCTCTTTGTGGGTCGATCGCCAGAATTTGAGGAACACAATCAGGAAACCAGCGAAACAGCGCTTTAGTCAGGGCTGCTTCATAGGCTAAGTCAGGAATGACCGCTTTGAAATAGAGGTCGCCGATCTGGGTTGGAATTTGCAATATCGTAGACCACGCTCGAATGCGCGGTTGGGCGATCGCTCCCACTCGTTTAATTCCTTGTTGATCTAATATGTGATCAACCCACTGACTCGCTTGTTCTAGCCAGAAGGGTTGCACCCAGAGTAAGTGTGAGGAATAAGTCATTAGTATTTACAGTTTCTCCTTGAGCAAATCTTTTCACCTGTTCCAATCACTGGAAAGCTATTACCTCGGCTGCATTTTTCCAAAAAGTTTAGTGTCTTATCAGTGGTAGTGACACTATCCTTTTAGCTAGTGTCACCCTGCCAGGTATTCACCACACTAAGCAAGATTCTAAAATTTGTCTCTATCAAACTTGGAAGCGATCACTATGGGTACTGAAAATACTATCGTTGGAAGCGTGCTTTCCATACGACGTTACCCTGTTAAATCAATGCAGGGAGAGGAAATTAATGGGATAGAAGTAACAGAACGAGGCGTGTTAGGCGATCGCGCTTATGCTCTTGTCGATCGAGAAACAGGGCATATTGCCAGTGCAAAATATCCTCACAAATGGAGCCAGCTTCTAGAGTGCCATGCTCGATTTGTCGAACCACCCCAACTCGGCAAACCTCTGCCGCCTGTGTGGATTACCTTACCTGATGGCGAGGTTGTTTCCAGTGCCCAATCGAATATCGATCAAGTTTTATCACAGCAGTTGGGACGTGATGTGACATTACTGACAGATGCTCCTGCTAATCCAACTCGTGAGGCAGACAGAACACCCCTGGATAGTTTTTCCGCTGAGGAAATAATTCGCCAGGAAAAAGTTGCGTTTGCTGCCCCGACAGGAACATTTTTCGATTATTCAGCCATTCATCTTTTGACAACTGCGACGGTCGATTGCCTCAGAAAACTTTTCCCTTCAGGACAATTTGACATACGCCGATTTCGCCCGAATATCGTGATAAAAACCAATACCGATGAATCAGACTTCGTTGAGAATCACTGGTTAGGGTGTCAGGCAACTATTGGAACGGGTATCCAACTCCAGATCATTGATCCCTGTCCTCGCTGTGTGATAACCACCCTCTCTCAGGGAGATTTACCTCACGATACTGGTATTTTACGAACGATCGCGCAACATAATCAGGTCGAAAGTTTCACTCTTGCTCCCGGAAAGGTACTTCCGGCGATCGCTGGAGTTTATGCAACGGTGGTTCACGAAGGAAGAGTTTGCCAGGGTGATCTCATCGGCTTGCAGTATGAGTCTCTTTGAACGATTTGACGCACTCATTATGTATAAATTTGCCGCTGCTTCAGAGAATGAACGGATTGTGTTTGGTGCTGCCCGTCCTGGATACAGCGATCAGAAAGTCAACGAGTGGATTGAGTTTATGCAGAGCCAAGAGATCAAGCGAGTCTGTTGTTTACTCCCGGAATCTCAACTCGATCGCTACTCTAATCTGCTTGACGTTTATCGACAAACATTTGGGGTTGACCAGGTGTGTTGGGCACCCATTGAAGACTTCTACTTTGCCGATCCAGATCTACTGATTGATCAAATTTTACCGTTCTTAGCAACTGCTAATCAGACAAATGAGAGAGTCGTTGTTCATTGCTCAGGCGGCATTGGGCGCACGGGGCACGTTCTAGCCGCTTGGCTGATAGCTGGACGAGGGTTCTCCCATGAAGCAGCGATCGCTGCCGTCAAGCAAACGGGAAGAAATCCCCATGAAGCGATCGTTGCCGCTCTTTTCACAGGACGCAATCCCTGGAAAGTTGCAGCAGAGCTTGATCGACTATTGAACGAATGCGATCGATTAAGCGGTAAGTTAGCTTGATGTAGAGATTTAAGCAACGTTTAGAGCGTGCAGCGTAGCTGATCTCTTTGGGTACGCTCAGAGAGAAGAAAAAGAGAAATTACAAGAAGGTCAATCTATGAGTTCCTTCACTTGTTCCTCTGTTGGTGAGGTGGCTAAGCCGTCTGCGGCTGTTTCAGATCTCAATGAGGGCCTCGTTGATTGCGTCTACTACCCTGTCAGGATCGTCCAGCCACACTGCATGACCTGCCGTTGGGATACGCACGACTTGTACATGAGGGTTGGACAATACGATCGCTTCGCCTTCCTCTAGAGGGCACCAAGCGTCATTCTCGCCCAAGATTAAAGTTGTCGGAACAGAAAGCTTTTTCCACCGCTCACCGATCATTAGCTCAGGCTTCATTCCGCAAACATCAATGGTGCTGTCGATCAAGCTGAACCAACTTGGAGCGTTACGGGCCTGGCTTGCGGTCAAGGCGTCTAGCAGGTCAACGTCGAGGCGTTCCGGATGCGCTACCATCAACTGGCTCCAGAATGCAAGCGTGCTGCCGCGTGTCGGTTTCATCATCATCGAGCGAACGAGAGTCTTCAGGATAGGCAGCGTCCCCAGGCGCATTTGCAGAGGCACCTTGCGCCGAATTCCTGCCGGAGCGCCCAGCAAGACCAGGCGCGGCACACGCTCCGGGCTTTCGATGGCGAAAGCGATCGCCCACAAACCTCCCATCGAGCTTGCCACAATGGGCACGGAGGAAAGCCCTTCAGCATCAATTAGCTCGTCGAGAAAGCGGCGTGCATGGGCAAGCACATCGACTCCCTGATAATCAAATGGGTCAGCCAGTCCATTACCGGGACGGTCCACTGCAATCACGCGGTGGTGCCGGGCAAGCAGCGGCAGAATAGATCCGTACTGGAGTGCTTCGCCCATGCCGCCATGAACCAGGAGCAGTGCAGGCCCCTCGCCCAATTCGATCACCTGCGTCGAGCCACCCGACCATCGGACGCGGCGAGTCCGATAGCCCGGCGCACAGCGCTCGAGGTACGCGGCCTGAGCCAGTTCGAGGCGATGATCCAGTGGGGCAGTAGAAACGTCGATATCTGCGGTCATTCTCTTTCAATCCATCACGCAAGTCGCGAGATTAAGCAGGAACGTAGGTCAACCTGAGCACATCCTCGCCAATCCGATCATGCGCTATAAGGCGGAGCGGCGGTCGGGGTTCGGCGAAGTATGGCTTGCCGTGACCAAGCACAACGGGGTGCAGGTAAATTCGATACTCATCAATCAGGCCAAGTTCGGTGAGGCTTCGCGCCAAGTCCGGGCCAGCAACTTCGATCTCCCCCTCACGGTCGGCCTTCAGATCGCGGATCGCGCCCTCAAGGTCATCCTGAACAAGTGTGGCGTTGGGGCCGACCGACTTCAACGAGCGCGAGACGACCCATTTCGGCTGGTTCCGCCACGTCGTTGCAAAGGTGTGTTGCTCTGCCTCCCACTCAGGCTGATCGTCGTCCCAGTAACGCATGGCCTCATACATTTTGCGACCGTAGACACTGCCTGCCTGCCCCTGAGCCTCCTCGATGAAATGGCGGAAGAGCGTGGGGCTTGTGGCAAAACCCACAAGATCGACGTAGCCGTCCAAGGACTGGTTCATTCCGAACACGAGTCTAGCCATACCTCTTCCTTTCCTCACACGGCACATCCGACGATGTCTGTTGGCGTCTGACCATTCTTAGACAAAACGTTTCTGCATAACATCCCTCATACGGCTGATCAGACGGAGCTTTCCACATAACCCCAGATCGATCGGGTCTGCTGCCGAAAATAACTGATGGGCCAACTCAATGTGGCGATCGCTCATGGTTTACCGTTATCACTGTTTACAGCACCAGAAGTCATGGGCTGGGGTTGGTAGAGCGCTCAACGCGCCATCGAGTTTTGTTTCGTCAATGTTCTTTCTAAGTGCTATGGCAACAGCTTGAATGGCGCTATCGGGTGCGAAATTATGATCGGCACGCAACGACTGCACTTCCTGAATCATTTCTGCTCGATTGCCAAAACTGCGACGTGGCTCATTCGGATTCCAGTCCGCCACAAACAGTGCTCGCAGAACAACTGGTAGGACTCCAGCGAATTGGATTGCCTCTGGAAGCGTGAGCCGTCGCCGAAAGGTTGGCAAGACACCTTGCACCATTGTGTAGACCTGATTGGTGGTCGTTAGACCCGATGCTTCACGGGCATCTAACAGGAATTTCTCAAACTCCAGTGAAGCTCGTTGGTATTCAGATGGCATCGGCATATTCGTTAGCTCCTATGCTTTCAATCAGCGGTTCTGATCCCCGTTGGAAATATGTGCTTTGTGCGAATCGCTCAGATGTATTTCATGATGAATTCGTGCAAAATTCCGCGATGATCTGAGCTTTTACTGCATCCAGCGGAAAGGTTGTGGGATAGGTGGAATGCATCAGCATTGTGCCTTGCAGGGCTGAGGAGAAATAGAGCGATCGCTGCTGAGGATTCTTCACCCCCAGTTTTTTAAACATCTCGGTTTGCACCTGAAATTGTCGAGCTTGCTCATCCATTAATTTCTGGCTATACGTTGCGATCATGGGGTCAAGCTTGGGTTGGCTGAACAAGTTGAGATAGAACCGGAAGACATCCGGTTTCTTTTGAACATCAGCGAGTGCGCCTTCCGCAATGTGCCGAATCTGTGCTGCTGGAGTTGGCTTTGTCCGCGCTGCATCCATCACCACTAAGACATCCTGAATGCGAAGGTCTACCAATGCGCCTAAGACGTCTGCCTTGCTCTTGAAGTAGTGATAGAGCAGTCCTTTAGAAATTTCTGCCTGTCGAGCAATCTCTTCAATTGAAGTAGAGTAATAGCCCTTTTCGCAGAATAAACTCAGTGCAGTTTGGAGAATCTGCTCGGTCGTGGCACGACGGATGCGATCGTTTTCTTCGGGTGTGCGTGGCATTCTAATTTTCCCTACACCAGTTCACGCAGATCAACAACTTCAGGATACTGAGGCAGTTCATCGGCAATTTCAAACCATGACACTTTTGATTTCGCGTATAAATGCGCCTTCGGTTGAATTTCCGGATCATCATCCAATGTCGCTAGAGGAATTCGGACATAATTCATTTCAGGAAAGACACTCGGCATATTGGAACCACAAACTCGGCAGAAATTCCGCACATTGCCCTCGGACGATCGATATCCAGTGAGCAATGCTTCTCCCTGTATCCAACGAAATGCGCATGCCTGAGCATGCCCGCTGGTGCTAAACGCAGCTCCATGTACTTTTCGACAAATTGAGCAGTGGCAATGGTTAGCAATCAAAAATTTGTCGTTCAGTTTGTACTGAATGCCACCACAGGCACAACTTCCTTTCATAGCGATCGCTCCTTCAAAATTATCTCTATCCCACAGCAGCAACATCATGCAGTCGTAGATGTGTGATGCGACTTTGATGAGCTGATGAATTGATCTATACGCTATTCTATTTTATGACTGACCGAACGGTCAACCAAAAATCGTCAAGGTGCTTCAACACCAATCCTAATTTTCGTTCTACCTGATTGGGTGAAGTACAGAGCAAACGCGATCGCTAATCTAAAAAAGCTATATCAGATAGAGGCATCATGGTTTCCTCTCTCTATGATCTATCACACGACTTATCGACCGCGATCGCCCCTCTCACAGTTTGTAGAATTTCTTTGGTTGCGGGAGGGCAAAGCACTTCTATAATTTGGGGATGCGCGGTCGGGATGTTCGCGCTTTGTATCCCACTCGTTCGGCTGACCAAGGGTGCTGCAATTATTCCGTTTGCGATCGCGTTGGGAGCGGGAGCAGGAACGGCTGTGGTTTGGAGATCGGATCGACAAACTCAGAATCGTTTTGAGCATGAACAACAGTCTTTGAGACCACTCGAAGAACGAATTGCTAATTTGGAAGCGATCGCAAGTCATAGCGAATTAGACACCCAATATCAGTTCAAACCATTAGACTCACAGCAACGCCACGAATCATAATCGTTGTTAGGGGAATTTGAGTATGCATCGACTGAAATTATCGACAGCAAAATTTACAACAATAGATTCATGTTGCTGAATTATCAGTTGAATTATTGAGAAAGAATGGGAAAATTGCCATTTATGCAAATTACCGCTTCAGCAATCTCGCTCAACGTTGAGGATGTCACTGCATCCGCTACATTCATCAAGCAACACTTTGGCTTCAAGGAAGAGATGGCAGC
The DNA here is from genome assembly GCA_036703095.1 of Crinalium sp. Classification (GTDB taxonomy): domain Bacteria; phylum Cyanobacteriota; class Cyanobacteriia; order Elainellales; family Elainellaceae; genus DATNPS01. Next base: position 13,816 of record DATNPS010000516.1, read on the forward strand.
CGAGGGGTTTGTATCGCTTTCTCGTCCTGATGCCGGATTCAATTTAATCTTTCTACAAACTGGACTGAAAAGCTTTAAACCAGCTCATTTGCGTGGACATCGAGCGGATGGTTTGCTCATTGTTTTTGTGGTGGATGACATCGATCGCGAGTATGCCCGCTTGCAATCTGAGGGAGTTACAATTACAACTCCCATCGAGACGGAACCTTGGGGTGAGCGATTCTTCCAAGTGACTGATCCAAATGGGGTTGTGTTGCAACTGGTGCAATGGATCACTGAGTAATCGTCATTATAAACGACGATCAGGTAAGGAGCTTTCTGCCTCTTTCCCAATCACACAGGCAGTCTAAATCTGTGATTAATGTCTGTCCAGCAGATTGGAAGTGGCATGGTCAAGTTGCGCTATGAGGTACGTAAATGAGTTCATTGGTGCTTAGTTTTCAAGATATTGATCAAACAAAACTCACCGTTGTTGGAGGGAAAGGCGCGAACCTGGGAGAACTATCCAAAATTGAAGGAATATGTGTACCCGATGGCTTTTGCATTACTACGGATGCCTTTCAAAGAATCATTGAAGAAACCCCATCGATTCACGAATTACTGGATCAGTTATCGTTTCTGAAGGTGGATGATCGAGATAAAATCCATGAACTTAGCAGTGAGATTCGCAGGGTCATCGAAGAGATAGCCATTCCTGAAGAAATGAGTGAAGCGATCGCTCACTTTCTCTCCAGGCTTGGAGAAGAGAACGCTTATGCCATCCGATCGAGCGCAACCGCAGAAGACTTGCCGACCGACTCCTTTGCGGGCCAGCACGATACCTATTTGAACATCATCGGCAAGGAAGCAGTTCTAAAGCACATCAGCAAGTGCTGGGCATCGCTATTTACCGAGAGGGCAGTCATTTACCGCCTGCAAAATGGCTTTGATCACCGTAAGGTTCACCTATCTGTGGTGGTTCAGAAAATGATCTTTCCACAGACAGCAGGAATTTTGTTTACTGCCGATCCGGTCACGGGTAATCGGAAAGTGGTCTCCATTGATGCTAGCTTTGGACTGGGGGAAGCGATCGTCTCCGGACGGGTGAATGTGGATAACTATAAAGTGCGAAACGGCAAGATTATCGACAAGAAGATATCCACCAAGAAACTAGCAATTGATGCCCTAAAAGAGGGTGGTATACAAGAACAGGAGATTAAACCTGAGCAGCAGAATCAACAAGTGTTGACGGATGAGCAGATTTTGCAGCTTGAGCGCATTGGCAGAAGGATTGAGAAATATTTCAGACACGACTACACAACAGACGAATTGCAGAAAGCACTTCGACCGATCGCTTCACTCATCAGCAAGTCTGAAAAAGCACAGCAGAAACTGTCACCCGGAACGTGGCAATATACAACGCTACGAGACAACCTCAAAGCGTTACGCTATGCGTTTGCATTAATGGAAAAGGAGACGAACGATACAGATCATTTCACACGGAACGATTTACAAGAAATCCTCCGCGCATTTGCTGCGATGATAAGCAAGACCGAGAATGCTCAGGCAAAATTCTCGCCAGGAACTTCCCAACACACGTTGCAGCGAAACAGACTCAAAGCGTTGCGCATCGGCAGAAAGATTGTAGAAAATTGCGGCTGCCCTCAGGATATCGAATGGTGTTTGGTGGATGACACGTTTTATATTGTCCAGAGCCGTCCGATCACGACATTATTCCCGATTCCGGAAACGGATGATCAGGAAAATCGCGTCTTTGTTTCTGTCGGTCACAACCAGATGATGACTGATGCCCTGAAACCCTTGGGACTGTCTTTTTTCCTGTTAATGACCCCTGCACCCATGCACACGGCGGGTGGCAGGCTATTTGTTGATGTAACAGCGACGCTGGCTTCACCTGCCAGCAGAGAAACGATATTAAATGTCACATTGGGAAAATCTGATCCGCTGATGAAAGACGCACTGACAACCATCCTAAAGCGGGGAGATTTTATCAAATCGTTGCCCGATGATCAGATCCCCGATAAAAGCAGTAGGGGGCGATCGCCAGCGGATTTTCAAACCCTAAACGACTACGATCCGGCGATTGTGACTGAGTTGATTCAACAGAGTCAAACCTCGATCGCAGCATTACAACAAACCATCCAAACGAAATCAGGATCGGATTTGTTTGATTTTATTCTGGAAGATATCCAGCAATTAAAGCAGACTAACTTTGATTCACAGAGTTTTGGTGTGCTGATGACGGGGATGAATGCTGCCTCCTGGATCAATGAAAAACTGAACGAGTGGTTAGGCGAAAAAAACGTCGCGGACATGCTTTCTCAATCAGCACCCAATAATATTACATCGGAAATGGGTCTGGCATTATTGGATGTTGCAGATGCGATTCGTCCTTACCCGGAGGTCATCGAGTATTTGCAACAGGTCAAAGAAGATAACTTTCTTGGTGAATTGGTAAAGCTTGAGGGTGGACAGGAAGCTCAGAATGCGATCGCCACACCTTTCTCCACAAATACGGAATGCGATGTGTGGGAGAAATCGATATTACGAGACCTCGTTGGAGCGAGACACCAACCACCCTGGTTCCGATGATTCTCAGTAACATCAAAAACTTAGATCCTGGTGAACGCGATCGCAAATTTGAGCAAGGACAACGGTCAGCCTTAAAGAAAGAACAAGAGTTACTAGAGCGATTGCAACAACTACCGGATGGCGAACAAAAGGTCAATGAAACAAAACGAATGATTCGCCTGCTCCGAAATTTCATCGGTTATCGTGAATATCCCAAATACGGCATTGTGAGTCGCTACTTCGTTTATAAACAGGCATTACTGAAAGAAGCCGAGCAACTTGTAAAAGCAGGCGTGATTCAGGAAAAAGAAGATATTTACTATCTCACGTTTGAAGAATTGTGCGAAGTTGTACGCACACATCAAGTGGATTACTCGATCATCAGCCAACGAAAAGATGAATACAAACACTATGAAAAGCTAACGCCACCAAGAGTGATTACATCTGATGGTGAAATCATCGTGGGTGAGTACAAACGAGAGAATTTGCCAGCCAATGCGATCGTCGGTCTACCTGCTTCCGCCGGAGTGATAGAGGGACGCGCACGGGGCATCCTCAATATGGAAGAGGCTGATTTAGAAGATGGAGATATATTAGTCACCGTATTTACTGACCCTAGCTGGACACCCTTATTTGTATCCATCAAAGGTCTTGTCACTGAAGTGGGTGGACTGATGACACATGGAGCTGTAATCGCCCGCGAATATGGCTTACCTGCCGTGGTTGGAGTGGATCATGCAACTAAACGGATCAAAGATGGGCAACGAATTCGTGTGCATGGAACAGAAGGGTATGTAGAAATTTTAACCAGTTCGTAAATTTCGTATAAACACTTCTAATGCCGCTGCTCCTTGTTCAACGTACAATTTCACAGCTTGAGTACCGATAATTGCTATATCGACTTTCCCCTTTAGCTGAGAAATGGCTGCTTGAGATTGAATGCCAAATCCAACGCCGATCGGCAGTTGAACCGATGCACGAACCGATTCAACATAGCGATCAAATTGGACTGAAAAGTGTGTTTCATGTCCTGTTACGCCCTTGCGAGCAGTACAGTAAATCATTCCACTGGTGCTCTCAGCGATCTGCTGTAACCGCTTAGAAGAGCTATTCGGTGTACATAGAAAGATGGTGGCAATGCCCTGTCGGTTACAGGCTTCAATATACGTCTTAGCTTCTTCCAATGGTAGATCAGGAATAATCACTCCAGCGATACCAGAATCGGCAGCGGTTTGGACAAACTGCTCGACTCCATAGTGATAGACAACATTGTAGTAAGTCATGATAATAAACCGAGTTTGCCGATACCGTTGGGTGATCTCAGCAGCGAAGCAAAAGCAATCCTTGATCGTTGTCCCAGTCTGGATGGCAGAGTGGTTTGCGTTGAGTAGCAGGGAACCATCTGCGATCGCTTCTGAGAAAGGAAACTGAAGTTCAATCAATTCAACTCCTCCCTTCACCATCGCGTCAATCGCACAGTAATTATCCTGAAATGATGGATAGCCCAACACGGTATGAGACATCAGCAAAATGTCTTGCTGCTGACGCTGCTCGACAATGAACTGCTCTAGTGGAGTCGTTGTAGATAATGTTCTCATTAATTTCTTTATTACCCTATCTCTACTACTGAAATGAAGACACTTGATTATTTAAAAATGCTTTCCACTCCATATCACCAAACGCATTGGCGATCGTGAAAATGTCTTTATCACCACGTCCAGATTGGTTAATCACAATGCAGTCATTAGACGTGTAGTGAGGTGCATCTTTAAAGGCTTGAACAAACGCATGAGCGGATTCCAGGGCAGGAATTAATCCTTCTTGACTCATACACATCTGACATGCTTCAAGCACTTCTGCATCAGTTGCCGTCTTCACTTTAATGCGATCCGTTTGAGCCAAGTGCGAGAGAAGAGGTGAAACACCAATGTAGTCAAGCCCTGCCGCGACAGAATGGGTGTCTTGCATTTGTCCATCCTGGTTTTGCAGAAAATAGGTTTTATACCCCTGAGCAATGCCAACAGAGGCATCAGACGTTGCTAAGCGCGAAGCATGATGTGGGGTATCGATGCCTAATCCCCCTGCTTCTACTCCCACTAATTGCACTGCCGCATCATCCAAGAATCCACTAAAAATCCCGATCGCATTAGAGCCTCCTCCGACACAAGCATAAACGGCTGCGGGTAAGGTTCCAGCCTGTTGCAGAATCTGCGATCGCGCTTCCAGTCCAATCACCGATTGAAACCAGGCAACCATTTCTGGAAACGGATGCGGACCACAGGCGGTTCCGATGACGTAGTGCGTGGTGTCCATGTGAGTAGACCAATCCCGCAACGCTTCATTCATTGCATCTTTGAGCGTTTGAGTTCCACTTGAAACAGGGATGACCTCTGCCCTCAACTTTCGCATCCAGAACACATTCGGATATTGCCGTTCAACATCGATCGCACCCATGTAAATGGTGCAACTGAGCCCGAACTTGGCGGCAAGCGTGGCAGTTGCGACACCATGCTGACCCGCCCCTGTTTCGGCGATCACTCGCGTCTTGCCCATCCGTTTAGCCAGCAGCATTTGCCCCAGCCCGTTATTCAATTTGTGGGAACCCGTATGGTTTAAGTCTTCTCGCTTGATGAAAATTTTGGCACCCCTCAGGTAACGCGTTAAACCTTCGGCATAGGTAAGAGGTGTCGGACGACCGGAATAGTTCGACAACAAGGCGATAAACTCACTCCAAAACGCCTGCTCCTTTCTGGCAGCTTGATAGGCAGCGGTGACTGCCTCCAATGTTTCATGCAAAACTTCAGGCGTAAAGCGTCCGCCAAACTCGCCGTAATATCCTTTCTGGCTTAGTAATTGGGGGGTGGCGATCGCCCCTACTGATGATGAGATAACCATAATGCCGTGCTGCTTCAATTCAGTGAGTTGTCCTACTGAAACGATAAGAGCAGGGTTTTGATATGTCCAATATTGGTTAGATCGACACACTATACTTTTGAAATATAGTCTTCAAATCAGCGATGAGCTTCAACAATGGAACTACGGCACCTGCGATACTTCATCACGGTTGCAGAAGAGTTAAACTTCAGTCGAGCGGCTGAGCGGTTACACATGGCTCAGCCACCTTTGAGTCAGCAAATTCGGGCATTGGAAATTGAACTCGGTGTGCAGTTATTTGAACGGGATAAGCGTCCGCTTCAGTTAACCCATGCGGGACAGGCGTTTCTCAAGCAGGCGCAGTTGGTTTTAACTCAAGTTGAACAGGCAACGCTGATCGCCCAACAAGCCAATCGAGGAGAAGTCGGACACTTAGCGATCGGGTTCAACAGCACAGTCACGCAAAGTGTTCTGCCAGCGATTTTGAACGCTTTTCAAACTCAATTTCCCCAGGTGCAGTTGAGCTTATGCGAACTGGATTCTCAAACGCAAATTCAACGGCTTGGCGATCGCACCATTGATTGTGGTTTCCTCAATGCCCCGATTCCAAGCAATGGTGATTTGAATGGTTTGTCTGTTTTCAAAGAACCCTTAATTGTCGCCATCCATCAAGATCATCCACTCCGATCTCACCCCAAAATTCCCCTCAAGGCACTCAGTCAGGAACCCTTTATTTTGCCCCCATCTCATCTAGGGCAAGGGTTTTATCATCAAGTGCTGAATCTTTGCCAGGACAATGGGTTTATCCCAACGGTCGTGCAACAAGCCCGGTGGCTACAAACCGCATTAGGTTTAGTCGCTGGAAGAATCGGGGTTGCACTGGTACCCGCCTCAATGCAGAATCTACAGCGGACTGGGGTGGTCTACAAGGATATCCAGCCTACGTTTGAAATTGAGACGCTTGCTGTGTGGTGCGCTCATAATCCATCGCCTGTACTGCGCGAGTTCATGCAGGCAATCCGTCACTACTTGGAAGATCGTGATTGCGATCGCGCTCATTTATCCTGAAACTTTGAACTTTTTGTGAAGAAAGACTACCTGTCAACGATTGCGAGAATTGGCGATCGCGCTCCCCGAAGTCATTGAGGCTCATCGCGTTGTGGGCAACGAATACTACATCTTGAAAGCAGTTCTTCCTTCTATGCAGCATCTAGAAGTCATGATGGAGCAATTGCTCTAGTTGTGAGCGGTCAAAGTTTCCATTGTTTTATCTACAGTGGTGACTGACAAAGTGATTCAAAATTAATGATCAACGCAAAATGATAGGTGGCTGCCTTAATTGTGCCTCATTTGGGTCACTCACTCCCCCTCGCCGTCGGAAATAGTGCCGAATAGCAAAGATGAATCTCGGTTCTAAAGCCACTTCTTCGAGAATGTCCATTTTTTCAGGGTAAGGTCAATCGTCACACAAAAGTTTCATCAACCTTCAACGGCTCCTAATGCTTTGAGAGTTATCTTTTGTGCTTCAGTTAAGCCCGTTGCGCCGCTGATATTCATTCCTTCGTAGAGGCGAGGCGATCGCAAGGTGTGCAGACATTTACCCGTTTCCACATGCCAAAGCTTAATTGCACCATCAATACCACCGCTTGCCAAGAGTTCATCCTCCTCTGGAACCGCCACGCAAACAGATCTGAAGGCGAGAGACCACACCTCTGTGTGGTGATCTGTCAAAACTTTCAAGCATTGCCCTGACTCAACATCCCAGAGTCGGATCGTTTTGTCGAGGCTAGTGCTAGCAATTAATCGCCGATCGGGGCTAAATTGCACGGTCCACACCGGAGCCGCATGACCCTGCAAAATTTTCAAGCATTCGCCAGTCTGAACGTCCCAGAGCCTTACCGTCTGGTCATCGCCGCCGCTGACGATTCGCTGAATATCTGATGCGTAAGCCAGTGAAAAGACCATCCCTTGGTGTCCCTGCAAGGTTTTGAGACAGTCACCAGTTTCAGTATTCCAGAGTCGGATTAGCTGCTTATCACAACCGCTGGCTAAGGTTTTACCATTTGAGCTGAACGCCAATGTCCAGGCGCGACTGTTGAGAGATAGTGTTGTTCTGCATTCCCCCGTTTGAATATTCCAGAAGCGAATTGATCGATCCACGCTGCTACTGCACAGCGTTTGACCGTCAGGAGAAAAGGTCACGGCATAAACTGGGTTGGCAATCGTGGTGCTGCTTTGCAATACCCGTAGCAGTTGACCAGTTGCTGCTGTCCAAAGTCGAATTTCGCCCCTGTCGTCGCTGCTGGCTACAATTTGACCATCTGGGCTGAAGGCAACCGCCCAGATTTGCTGCGTGTGTCCTTTCAGTGCTCTACTGAATGCGGCATCTGTAGCAGTAGAAATATCCCACAGCCTCACCGTGGCATCATCACTACTACTGACTAAGATGGGTGCAGTAGGGCTGAAGGCAAGTGAGCGGATGTTGGCGCTGTAGCCGTGTAGGGTTTTGATCGACTCTCTCGTTTCAGTGTGCCAGAAGATCACGGTGCGATCGAGGCTGCAACTGGCAAAGGTGTGTCCGTCAGGATGAAACGCAACCGACCAAACCCAGCCCAAATGTTTCTGCAGAACGTGCCAACAGTGTCCGGTTTCGATTTCCCACAGTCGCACCGTACAGTCAAGCCCTGCACTGACTAAAAGCTGCTGGTTGGGGCTAAAGGCAACAGAGGTAATCGAATCGGTATGCCCCTGTAGGATATTGCAGCACACACCAGTTTCAACCTGCCACAGCCGCACGGTGCAATCCCAGCTCCCACTTGCTAAGACTTGCCCGTCTGGGCTAAACGCAATGGCACGAACATGCGCGGTGTGTCCATGTAAAGTGTTGATTAGTTGTCCGGTTGCCACCTGCCATAGTTTAATGGTGCGATCGTAACTGCAACTGGCGATCAATTGACCATCGGGACTAAAGGCAATCCCAACCACAAAATCAGTGTGTCCAATCAGCGTTACACATTGCCCGGTCGCCAGATCCCACAGCTTGATCGTGCGATCGCTGCCACAACTGACTAAGGTTTGACCATCGGGGCTAAACGTCACCGAGATCACCCAGCTCGTATGTCCCGCTAAAGTTTGGCAACACTGACCTGTTTCCAGGTTCCACAGCTTGATGGTGTGATCAAAACTTGCCGTGGCTAAACGTTCACTATCTGGACTAAAGGCAACGCAGGCAATCCAAGTAATGTGACCTGTGAGCGTCAACAGCTCCTGGTAGGTTGCCGTTTGATAAACTCGCACTTTGCCGTCTGTTAGACCGATCGCGAATCGCTGACCGTTGGGACTAAAGGCAATGGATATCGGTCCATCTAAGGCATCTGTAAAAACTGATTTAGCCAGATCTGCATCGGTAAAATTGACGCGATGTAGTGTCGCCCCAATTAAATAGGCTTGCCAAATCCTCAGATGCGAAAAATTATATCCGCTGAGATCGATTTGCAATTGTCGCAACAGGTTGATCAGATTTCCGCCTGCATAACCTATTGATTGAGGAAACTGTGAACGTAGCTCAGATAAAATGCAGTCAATTTGATGTTTAACTGCTGGCTGCGATCCCAGCCGACTGAGCAATCTTGCCGCTAGCGGTGCAAGAATGATGCGAATTTGACTGTCTCGAACATAATCTTTGTCCTGCGCTTTGATCAAAGCATGACTGATCAATAATTCGAGAGTATGAGTTTGAATTTCTGTACAAACGCGATCGATCAGTTGTTCAGTCACATATTCCATCACAACGGGCTGTAAAGTAAACAGCCCAGCATTTTTTTCAATTAGCGATCGTTGCCGCAGCGAGAGCAAAGTTTCAAATAATTGTGAGTTGGAATTATTGGCAATGAGATCTTCTCGCAGTTCAGCGATTGAGATCCATTCGCGATCGATCGCCAGCCAGTACAGAATTTGTTTTTCCAGTTCGCTCAGGCGTTGAAACTGTTCATCCAGCAGTCGATTAATGTCTCCAAATACAATTGCACCTTGCTGCGAAAACTGAGCAATGTTGCCATCAAACACCTCTCGCACCGTTGCTAGAGCAATCTTCATCGCTAGAGGATTGCCGCAATAGTGAGCCGTTAAAGTCTGCCATTGCTGAAAATCGCAGATCACGCCATCAGCTTGAAAGAGTGCCTGCACTGCTGCTGCATCTAATCCATACAGTGAGAACGATCGCACTGGCAGATGTTCGCCTTCTAGGGGAATCAGAGTTTTCAGCTTCTCGCGACTAGTTAACAGCAAACAACTAGCGTGACGTTCGCTACCCATACGCCGTAAGAATTCGTCGTACTGCTCATAGCCCGATCGATACTGTCCTGCCTGATGCTGCCCACCGCTCTCCAGAATGGCTTCGACATTATCCAACACGAGCAGACAGCGCGAGAAACGCAACTGCTCTAGTAGGTGCGAGACTTGCTGGTCAAATGATTCAGCCTGAATGGCTTGCTGGGTAAGAATTTGCAGCAATTGGGTGAGAACATTTTCGATCGGTGGAGCATTGCGTAACGATTGCCAAATCAAGTAGTCAAACTGCCCCTGAAGCTGTTCGGCTAACTTCGCCGCCAGCGCCGTCTTGCCAATGCCGCCCATGCCCAATAGGGTAATCAGCCGGCATCGATCGCCCGCAATCCACTGCTGAAGCTGTGTCAGTTCCGCCTGACGACCATAGAAGCTTGAGACATCGATCGCTTCTCCCCAATGCTGATGTCTGTGCGTGTCAACAGCTTTCCAACTCGATTGTTCGAGTAATGTATTTTCATTCTCTTTATGCGAAAGGCTCGTTGCGTCTGCTCCGGGTTGATCCACTGAAACAACCTGCTGCTTTTGAGTCAACTGCCGCCGCAGGACAGAATGAATGTTTTTCTTCGTGACTCGTTCTCCAAACGTCCGGCTCAGTTGGGACCAGAGCGCTTGCCCAACATTGCGAACGTAGCTCACGTCGTAACCGATATGGCTGGCAATTTGGGGATACGTCCATCCTTGCCAGGAGTAGCAGAACACCAGTTCATCAACATTTTTGAGTTTCTGTGCCAGCAGTTCGTTAAGCAATGCTAAGGCTTCTTCAGAATTCATGCTGATTTTGACGATTAGATTCTGAGAAACATCCTACAAATAGTCAGGCGATCGTACCACTCAAACAACCCACAAGATTAATGATTGCAATCTCTGCGCTGTGTGAGCGGTGGGATGACTTACGATTGTAGTTTCAGCCCATTCACCTGGGTGCTGCCTGTACGCTCTCTATCATTATGAATCCTGATGAAGCCCTAGTTTCGCTGGATGTGCTGCTGCCGGAGCAAAAGCTCAAAGACTTGCAAGAGCTGGTGTTTCGCTATTCTTGTCAGGGGTGGACTTATGCTGAAATTGCCGCACAGACGGGCTATGATGTTGGGCACATCCGCGATGTTGGGGCGAAACTGTGGCAGCAGTTGTCGGTAGCCCTGGGTGAATCTGTGACAAAGAACAACGTGCAGGCAGTCATGCAGCGGCGCACCTTGCAGCAGCGATCGGCTCCTCCTCTGAGTTCAGCCGTCGATCTTCCCGTCTCAGGCGCACCCCTGAGAACAATCGTTCCACCCCGAGCCGCAACATCTACCCGCCAGCACTGGGAAGAAATCATTGATGTGCCCGTTTTTTACGGTCGTACAGAGGAACTCACCCAGCTAGAGCAGTGGATTGTCACTGACCAGTGCCGACTGATCGCCCTGCTGGGCATGGGTGGGATTGGTAAAACAACGCTGGCGCTCAAACTGGTGGAACGGCTGCAAGATCGATTTGAAGTGATAGTCTGGCGATCGTTACGCAACGCTCCACCCGTTGAGGAATTGTTGGCAACAGTGATTCACCTGCTGTCAGAACAGAAATTAGCATTGCCCACGACTCGCGCTGAGCTGATGGCGCTGTTGATGGAGCGTTTGCGTTTCTGGCGCTGCCTGCTTGTGTTTGACAACGCCGAAACCGTTTTAGAACAACAGACTGTAGATGGATACGCAGAACTGTTTCAGCGAATTGGAGGAGAACGCCATGCCAGTTGTCTGGTGCTGACCAGTCGTGAGAAGCCGAAACCGTTCAATGTGCTGGAGGGAAAAACGCTGCCCGTCCGCGCGATCGCTCTCAGTGGCTTGCAGTTCGAAGCTGTCCAGGCGATTGTCACCGCCAACGGCTGTTTTTATACCTCAGAAATGGAGCTGCACCGGCTCATCGAGCAATATTCCGGCAATCCTCTGGCGCTGAAAATTGTTTCCACTACCGTGCAGGATTTGTTTGATGGCAGCATTGCCCAGTTTTTGCAGCAGGGCACGATCGCCTTTGGCAACATTCGCACTCTAATTGCTGAACAGTTCCATCGCCTGTCAGGACTGGAAAAGCAGGTGATGTATTGGCTGGCCATTTATCGGGAGTGGGCGGGAATTGCCGAACTACGGGCGGATTTTGTCACGGAACGATCGCAGGTGCAGTTGCTGGAAGCCTTGCAGTCGCTGGGGCGCTGTTTTTTGATTGAGCGCACAGCAGGGCGATTCACGTTGCAACCAGTGGTGATGGAGTATGTCACCGAGCATTTTGTCGAGCAAATGGCTGAGGAAATTAAAACGCAGACATTGCAACTCTTCAGCAGCCACGCCTTGATTAAAGCGGATGCCAAAGATTACGTGCGTGAAAGTCAAATTCGCATGATTCTGGCTCCCCTGGTGACTCGGCTGATCACAGACTATCGATCGCCCGACGCCGTTGCTGAGCAGCTCGATCGCCTGCTGGTCAAGCTGAAAACTGAATATGGCACCGCAGCCGGATATAGCGGCGGTAATCTGATCAATCTGCTGCATTATCTAAATGTCGATTTGAGTGATTATGACTTTTCCCGCTTGAGCATCCGGCAGGCGTATTTGCAAAACGTCAGGTTACAGGGCACAAACTTTGCCCATGCAGATCTAGCAAAATCGGTGTTTACTGAAACGCTGGCAACGCCTGCCGCTGTTGCTTTTAGCCCTGATGGACAATGGTTGGCAACGGGTGATCTGAATGGCGACGTGCGACTGTGGCGATCGAGCGATGGCAAAAGTTTGCTGGCGTTGCGCGGGCACACGAGCTGGGTGTGGTCGCTGGCGTTCAGCCCTGACGGTCGCACCCTGGCCAGCGGCAGTGACGATCGCACGATCAAACTATGGGATCTGGACACGGGACACTGTCTGCAAACACTGCATGGACACACTGGCTCGATCTGGTCAGTGACTTACAGCCCAGATGGGCAATTTGCCAGCGGTAGTGAAGACCAGACAATCAAGCTGTGGGATCTGAATACAGGGTATTGTTTGCAAACGCTGGAGGGACATACAAACTGGGTGCGCTCCGTCGCCTTTTGCCCGATCGCCCCGATTCTGGCCAGTGCCAGCGACGATACGACCATTAAGCTATGGAATTTACACACTGGAACGTGCGATCGCACCCTGAGTGGACACGACGGACAGGTCTGGGCGATCGCATTTCATCCCAGCGGCGATGTTTTGGCTAGTGGCAGCAGTGACCACACCGTGCGGCTGTGGCAGATTCAAACGGGCGAGTGTCTGCGGATCATGCGCGGACATACAAACTGGGTGCGGGCGATCGCATTTCATCCCAGCGGCGATGTTTTGGGCAGCGGCAGTGAAGACCAGACGATCAAACTGTGGGATGTGCAGTCTGGGCAGTGTCAGCATACGTTCACAGGTCATGCCAACTGGGTGCGATCGATTGCCTTCAGTCCGGATGGTCAAACCCTGGTCAGCGGCAGCGGCGATCACTGCGCCAAAATTTGGGATCTGGCTACAGGCAACTGTCAGCGGACGCTCACAGGTTACACCAATCGCGTCTGGTCTGTGGGCTTCAGTCCCGATGGCAAAATGCTGGCCAGCGGCAACGACGACTACACGATTAAGCTCTGGCATGTCGCTAGCAGCAGATGCATTCACAGCTTGCAGGGACATGGCAGTGCCGTTTGTACGATCGCGTTTCATCCCGATGGCGACGTGCTGTCCAGTGGCAGCAGCGACCAGACTGTGAAATTGTGGGATCTGCAAACTGGACGCTGGCTACAAACCCTGCGCGGACATACGAGCCGCATCTGGTCAGTCGCTTTTAGCCCCGATGGTCGCCTGCTTGCCAGCAGCAGCGATGATGGCACCATCAAGCTGTGGGATTGGCGCACAGGGCAATGCCACCAGACGTTGCGCGGACATACAAGCTGGGTCTGCTCGATCGCCTTCAGCCCCGACGGTGAGCAACTCGCCAGCGGCAGCTACGATCAAACCCTGAAAGTGTGGGATCTGCATACGGGAGAATGCTGTCGAACCTTCGAGGGACACACGATGTGGGTGTGGTCAGTGGCATTCAGCCCAACCGGTGAACAATTGGTCAGCGGCAGCGGAGACCAGACCGTAAAGCTGTGGAATCTGCACACCGGGCAGTGCGATCGGACGCTGCATACCAATTCCAGCCGCATCTGGTCAGTGGCCTTTAGCCCAGACGGGATACTACTGGCCACTGGTGGTAGCGATCGCACAATTAAGCTGTGGCATTTGGACACAGGCGAATGCGTCCAGACGCTCTGCGGCCACACGAGCCTCGTCTGGTCAGTGGCATTCAGTCCCGATGGTGGTTCGATCGCCAGCGGTAGCCAGGATGAAACGATCCGCCTGTGGGATCTAGAAACTGCAACCTGTCTCCAGATTCTCAAAGCCGATCGCCCCTACGAACGCATGAATATCACAGGCGCAACCGGATTAACTGAGGCGCAAGCCGAGGCGCTACGGGCGTTGGGTGCAGTTTCAGAATAGTCAGCTTGACCGAGATCGATTAAACCCAACATAAGGATGTGATCTTTTCCGACATTGAATCTGACTTTTCCAAACTGCCAAACAAAATGCCCGTTTCTATGCTGAATATAGGCGATAAACCTGTGGGCAAGAGCAGTGAATTCAATCTAGTAATTGCTCTGTTCTCAGTTCACGCTCACATTTCTTTACTTATTTTTCAGGAAAAAATCATGGCTAACACCAATCTTGGTTTCTTAAGTCTCGGTGAAGTGATATTTGATAGTGGAACGCTACAGGGAGGTTTTGGCATCAGAACTGATACTTATACATTTAGAACTGGGTCAGTTGTTGCAAATGTGGGAATGGCATCAAGTTCATCTTCAAGCACCCCGATTGCTTTGACTTTGTTCAAAGACAATGATGCGGATGGCATCATCGACTCTGGTGACACACTTGTAAGAAACGCTGGTATTGGCACTGTTCGAACATTGAACTCAAATTTAGTTGAAGGAAGCTATATTGCCAGACTCACAAGTTCTCTCGATACTGGCTACAACTTTACGATTGGTCGAGCCAGTTCAGGTGCAGCAAACCCTTTAGCAGGCAAAGAAATTTCGCTGGGTACGATCGCCCAAGATCTGCGCAAGTCCGGTAGCGTCAACGATAAAGATACTGCCGACAACTTCGCCTTCACGCTCGACGGCAACTCCAGCCTCGATATTGGCGTTCGTGAGCTGGGCAAACAGAAGGGCAATGTCAATATTCGCGTGGTGCAAGACCTGAATGGTAATGGTGCTGTGGAGAGGAATGAGATTGTAGCCAAAGGCATCAGCACTCTCAAAGGCAATCTTGACACCATTGCGGGGCTGAAGGAAGCAGGGGATTACATTCTGCAAGTCTGCCAGTCGAAGGGCAATACCCGGTTTCAGGTCAACTTCGAGCACAGCCCAATCACTGCATAAAATGGCTCGGCAACAGTGGTGCTAATCATATCTCTGTTAGCACTGCCGTTTAGAACAAATCCCACATTTCCCAATAGAACTAGTTCCCATGAAAAACATTGATCCAACCTCACACTTCAACGCTCAGTCAAACATTGCTCCTTTTAATTCTGATCAGTCCACCTCAACTCACACTTCAATACAGTCTAATGTAACTTGCGAACAAGACTCATTCTGGACTCGTTTATGGAACGGCTTATTCAATGTTTTGATGCCTCGCTTAGAACCTAAAGTTGTTCATAAAGCTAAATCGGACGGCACTGAGTATTATGAGGTCTATGATCCAAAAACAGGATATTTCCAAACTTTTGGCACCGAATTAGAAATACGAATTTGGCTCGATCGCAGCTTTTAGCAGAATGATGTAACCCATCAACCCGGTAGGTTACTAACTTCGAGATCAATTTAGGAGATTTCTGCATAAGAATTTGCCTATAGCTTGGGTATCTTCCCCGCGAAAGGTAAATTCATTGCGGGAAATCTCCTTACGTGAACTAACCGCAGCAGCAAATGTGCTGTTCAAATTATCAACATTTTTGTTATTTGTCCGACTGCAAACCTTGTACTGATGATAAGGGCACGGATGCTGCTCTCTTCTTTAGACTGCATTGATAACGCAAAATAGCAGCTTTATCTACTTGAGGAATCAACAATGTTAGCATTTATTGAGTCAATAGTTCTCGATCGAGCAGAGCCAACTTTATTTAAGCAGTTTCAGCAAGATGCTCCTGTGCTAATTCAGGAGGATTTGTATTTTGGTCGCAACATTGGCACGACTGGGCAAGTAACAGAAACAGAATTTCAGCAGTTTCTTAATCAAATAATTACGCCACTTTTTCCCGATGGGCTAACTGTCTACGACGCCAAGGGACAATTTTTAGATAGCACTAACACACAGATTCGTGAACCGAGTAAAGTTGTTTCCTTGCTCTACGAAGATAGCTTGACAAATCGGCGATCAATTAATCAAATCATCGACGCTTACAAGAACCAGTTTCAGCAAGAATCTGTTCTGCGAGTTGTAAATCGAGACATCACTGTCAGCTTTGATCCTGCTGATGATTCGATCGAGAATAATCCAACACCTGAATTAATTCAGATTGACCTCTACTTTGGTCGCAACATTGGCACAACTGGAAAAGTTTCTGAGCAACAGTTTCAGCAGTTTCTCAATCAGAAAATTACTCCCCAGTTTCCAGATGGATTAACGGTGTACGACGCAGATGGGCAGTTTCTAGACAGTTCTAACATACTGATTCAAGAGCCAAGCAAGATAGTTTCGTTGATTATTGAAGACACTGAAATAAATGAGCAAGCGATCGACACAATCATTAATCAGTACAAGCACCAATTTCAGCAAGAATCGGTTTTGGAAGTTGTCAATGAAGAAGTCAAAGTCGGTTTCGGTGGCTCAGAGGATTTGATTGATAATGATTTAGTGCCAGAAAAAATTCAGGTTGACCTATATTTTGGACGCAATATTGGCACAACTGGAAAAGTAAGCAATCGAGAATTTCGGCAATTCTTGAATAATGTTGTGACGCCAGAATTTTCCGATGGACTAACTGTCTACGACGCAAAAGGGCAATTCCTTGATCAATCAGAAAGATTGATTCGTGAACCCAGTAAACTTGTTTCTCTAATTATTGAAGACACGCAGGCAAATGAGCAATCTATCTCTGAGATTATTGCTGCTTACAAATATCAGTTTCAGCAAGAATCAGTTCTGCAAGTGGTTGATGAAGAAATTGGAGTTGCTTTTGGTTCAATACCAGTACCCATTGAAATGCGGCGATCGTATTCTGCTCCGAATCATGGCAGCAGCGACCGAATGATCGACGGTAGCAACTCTTTACTCAACGGTAACTCAAGTTTCGATCGCTTTGCTTATTCACCAACAGGAAAAGCCCAAATAGAAAGCTATGCAGAAAGCTTGAATCAAAATCCATTTATGTTAGGGGGTACAAGCTGGATACGAGCAAGTGATCATCACCCCCTACCGCTCTCAGACATGGCTACAGCCGTACTATGACTTTCTAAAACTTCTGAGGAGATTTAACATGATTCATCATATTTCGATCGCGGCTGACAATCCGCTGCACGTCGCTCAAGTTCTAGCTGAATTATTAGACGGAAAAATTATGCCGTTTCCTTCCCGTCCAGACAGCTACGTTGCTGCGGCATTTGATGCTTACGGCACGATGATTGAAGTGCTTCCGCATGGTATAGAACTGCAACCAGGAATTGGTAAAGACGCAGTTCAGCATCAGCAAAATCCCCACGCCTCTGCTTACACCACCACCCACGTCGCGATTTCGGTCGCAGCCAGCGAAGATGAAATTCGATCGATCGCTGCTCGTGAGGGCTGGCGCGTCGGTCGCTACAATCGCGGCG
>DATNPS010000518.1:0-13169 GCA_036703095.1 Crinalium sp.
ATACAAAACATTAAAATTCAAAGCATTTGAATACCACCGCTTACAGGTAAATAAGCTCCTGTGATAAATCTCGCTTCCTGGGACGCTAACAGCAGAATTGCACCGGCCACATCTTCTGGCAGTCCATTTCGTTTCAATGGAACCATCTGAGCAGAAGCATCTTTATGCTCCTGCGGCAAAAATGCTGTCGCATCAGTCAATGTCAATCCGGGTGCTACAACATTGGCACGAATCCCGTGAGGACCGAGTTCTAATGCAAGACTTTTCACAAAAGCATCCAGTCCAGACTTGGCTGTACTGTGGGCACAGAACCCCTCACCAGGATCGCGAGATAAACCACTGCTCACCGCAATGATGCACCCCCGCTTCTGTTCAATCATGGATGGCACAACTGCCTTACAAGGGAAAAATGCTCCCTTGAGTTCTCCGAGCAATTTGGCTTCAAAGTCTTCCCAGCGATAGTCTACGAAGGGAGCGACCGGAAACCCAGCATGGGCATTGATCGCCAGCGTATCAATTGGACCAAATGCATCTGAAACCTGTTGCACCATTGCATCGACTTGTTGAGGATCGCGCACATCGGCTTTGACGGCGAGTGCGCGACCCCCGTCTGATGAAATCTCCTCAACGACTTGTTGAGCAGCCTCTTCACTGCCATAGTAATTAACCCCAACAGCGGCACCGTGTTGTCCTAAGAGTTTAGCGGTAGCCGCACCAATGCCGCGACTCGCCCCTGTAATGAGGACGACGCGATCGCTCATCAGCTTGGAAACATCTGAGCTATGGTTTGTATGAGATGGTGTAGCGACCATGTTTTTTTCCTTTCGCGCTGTTCTATAAAGTCACAGTTTACTAACGGATTGAAGATTTGCCAGACCCATGTGAAATAAGGCATCCTGTACAATTAATTCCGGCAAGACATCCTTGAACATTTGCACCGTCTGCTGAATTCGCTCGAAATCTTCGGGATTGTCCAAGCGATCGCGCACTTCCCGTTCACCGATTGCAACGACTGGACACAGACGACTGGCAGCGTTCTCTGCTCTTTGCACAATATCCTGCTTGAGAAGCTGATATTCTGGTCGCTCCCGCCAAAGCTTGATGTCTTCCCATGCTGCCAGGAAAAATGTAGACCATCGAGCTAATGCTTGATAGTCGGAGTTGACAATCGGTACACCCAGGGTTTGTTTGATGTCTCGATAGGCTTGTTGCATTTCCTCCGACATCTCCCGAACAGATTGCTCGCCAATCAGTTGGATCTCTGAGTGCTGATAGGCATTGGGCCCGTGACGAACAGCGGCATTGCCCTCCTGACCGACCACTTCGCCTCCTAGGGTGCGGCTCAAGGCAATTTGTTGAATCAGCAATTGGGGATTGCCAAAGGTGAACGCATTGAGTACTCTTTGGATTTGATGCCGTTGTGCTTCGTTGACATCAATTTGATAGCTTGGGAGATACCAGTCGCTGGTATCCCGGTAAACACGCTCGGTAATCGCGATCGCATTTTCCAAAAACGATTCGGTTTGCGTTGCCGGTTTGAGACGCGCCCAAAACAACTGCATCACCGATGGATACATCGCATAAGCACGCCAGGAAGCAGGTGTCCAGGAAATTCCCAACGTGGATTGAATCTCGCTTAAACAGGCTTGAATTTCAGGGGGTGCCTGCGAGGGTTCGATCAACGGGAATCCCGATTGCTCGTCTTCTGCGATCGCTGGTTCAGGCGATGGCGTTCCCGCAGTGATTCCAAAGGAGTCAGCCTCTCCTATCACGACTCGTTGTGCTTCTACCTGTCCAGTCGATGGCTCAGTTTCAACCGGCCGCTCTACTCCAGCCCCTTCTGCCTCCTCGGTTGCGATCTCGTTATTTTCCCGTGCGGCTTTGTCACTTAAGGAGGTTAACCAGGAAGGCGACAAGGATGAGTGGCTGTCTTTTCCGAAAGCGCGTTCCGTACCAATGCCACCTGATGCAGGTAGCAATCGATTCGCCCAACCCAGCAGAGTGGAATTGAGTCCTGGAAACAGTGCAAACAATTTGGCACTGATTAGAGTCCAAAATGGCACAATCAGCTCTGCATCACCCCGTCGAAGGGCAGCAATGGTCTGACGAGCAACATTTTCGGCACTGGTGGAGAGGAAGGGCAATGAATCAGCAATGCTGAACCAGGTATACTCCTTGCGGTTCTGACCTTTGAAGATAGCGTGGTCTATCACGCCTGTGCGGATGAAACCCGGACATACCGTTGTGACAGCAATCCCATCCTTTGCCAGTTCTGCCCGCATTCCTTCCGACAAACCCGTTAAAGCAAATTTGCTGGCACAATACGCCAACATATGCGGGGAAACCATTTTGCCACCGATGGAGGAAATATTAACGATGCGTCCAGCCTGTCGTTGACGCATTTCGGGGAGAACCGCATAGGTGGTGTATAACGGTGCCCAAAAATGCAGCTTCATCAAGTCATCGTAGTCCTGCATCGTCAATGCGTCCATTGGCCCGACAATATCCGCACCTGCATTGTTGATGAGGATGTCGATCTGACCAAAGCGATCGCCTTTGGCGCTGGGCGAAGCCCAATCGCGCACCTGCTGCACCATCTGCTCAACCTGGGAGCGATCGGTGACATCGCAAGGCAAAGCCAATATTTGTCCACCCTGCTGCTCTAATTCATTCCGCGCCCTTTCCAACTCTGCCTCATCACGGGCACAAATTGCCAAACGCGCTCCTTGCTGTATCAACTGGCGTGCCATAACTAGACCCAGTCCGCGAGAACCGCCCGTAAGCAGCACCGTCTTGCCTGTGAGATCGTATTGACGTTCGCGCCACGATCGCTCCACCCAAAGCACGACGAGCAAAGCGATCGCACCAACTGCAACAAGAATAATTGAATTCTGATTGTCCATAGGAGATTTAAACTTTTGACTTTTGACTTGCGCGAAGCGGCACTCAGGCACCCTGACCCACGTTTTGCGTCAGTCCCCCATCAATAAATAAGGTTGTGCCGTGGATATACTTGGCATCGCTTGAAGCTGGAAATACAGCCGCGTGGGCAATTTCCTGCGGTTCCCCAGCTCGTTTCATGGGAATGTGCTGTACCTGCTGTTTCCAAGCATTTGGGTCATCCATCGCTTGTTGATTCATCGGCGTCAGTATCATTCCTGGAGCGATATTATTCACATTGATTTTGCTATCGGCGAGTTCCAGGGCGAGGGTTCTCGTCAGGTTGCGGAGTCCCGCTTTAGCAGCACAGTAATCTGCTGTTCCGGGCGAGGGAATGTCTTCATGCACGCTAGTAATATTGATAATTACCCCCCGCTTGTCTGAGCCTTCCCGCGCTCGGATGAAGCGCAATCTACCTTTTTGATTTGACTTGACCTCATCCTAAAAGCGTCAACTTCTTCTCTCCTCTGACTAACGGGTTGAAGTACTGGAGTTATTGCTGTATCTAATGGGAGAATTCGTATTAAGTAACAACGTAATGCTAAATACAAGTCTTGAAGTTTTGACAGAATAAAAGTCCATTACTCGTGCGGTAATGCCAAGGAGTTATACCAATTTCCTAAATACTTGCTACAGATGCTGTTCTATCTCCCCCCTTACCCTCCTTATCAAGGGGGAATGTAAGGAAGAGCTTTTATTAGTAGGGGTTGGGGCGGTCGATGTGTAGCGCTATTTTATGAAATTGGTATTAGGCATCACAATACTACCTGCCAAAGAACTTTCCATTTGATGAAGCAATTGCTCAATTGTCTGCACTAATGCCTCAGGATCAACAGGCTTGGAAAGATGCCTTTGAAATCCGGCTGCCAGGGCTTGCTGTTGATTTGTCTCACCTGCATACGCAGTAAGTGCGATCGCTCGAATCTGTCCTCCCTGCTCTGGAGGTAGTTGTCTGATTTGACGAATCAACGTATAGCCATCCATTTGTGGCATCCCGATATCAGCAATCAAAACATCTGGCTTAGAGTTATTCAGTTGTTGTAGCGCATCCGTTGCTGAAGATACGCAGATCGCGGTGGCTCCCGCCTGCTCCAAGATAAATTGAAGTAACTCTAAATTGTCTACTTCATCATCCACTGCCAGGATACATAATCCAGCTAAGGGTGAAGTGTGAGCATTGAGGGGTAGATTGTCCTTATGCTCACTGTTTGCGTCCTTGCTCCGGGCTAACAAGGGAAGCGTGACGGTAAATGTTGCTCCCTGTCCTTCTCCAGAACTTTCCGCTTCGACAGTTCCACCATGTAGCTCAACGAGGTGACGCACGATCGCTAATCCCAGCCCTAACCCACCAAAGGTTCTCGTAATACTGCTATCGGCTTGTCGAAACGTGTCAAAGACATAGGGAATAAATTCTGGCTTAATCCCCTTCCCGGTATCCCTGACTTGAATCTGAGCATCGGAATCAATCGTCTTCAGCTCAACTTCAACTCGACCTCCATTTGGGGTGAACTTAATGGCATTGGTGAGCAAATTCCAGACAACCTGCTGCAAGCGGGCAGCATCTCCTAACACATCGTCCACAGTGGGTTCTAGCTGGGTTTGAATTTGAATGTTCTTGGCTTCGGCAGCTAGACGGACTGTTTCGATCGCATCTGTAACAGTTGTTTTCAAATTAGTTGGAGTAGAGTCCAAACTCAGCTTGCCTTGCAAAATGCGAGAAATATCGAGCAAGTCCTCAATCAGTTGAATTTGCAACTGGGCATTGCGTTCAATCGTTTCGAGAGCTGCTGCTGTCTTGCTGGAATCGAGAGTTCCCCTTCGCAGCAGTCGAGTCCAACCTAAAATTGGATTTAACGGAGTTCGCAATTCGTGCGACAAGACAGCTAAGAACTCATCTTTAATTCGGTTAGCTGCTTCTGCTTGTGCCCGTGCTTGCTGTTCTGACTCGTAGAGCTTTGCTCGGTCGATCGACTGCGCCGATTGCTGTGCCAGTGCTAAAACGAAAGCGCGATCGCTTTCACAAAGTTGGGGAACCGTCGAAAAACTAAGCGACAGTCCACCAACGGCTTGTCCTTCAATCAGCAACGGTACCGAAATCCAGGCTTTAGAACCAACCTTGGCATACGCTTCGGCTAGGTAAGGATAACGGGCAATTCTGTTTTCCAGCGTTTCTAACCAAACAGGTTGCCCAGTTTTCACGGCTTCTGCCAGAGGAAAAGGTGCATGAAGCGAAAAACTACGCAGAAAGTCTCCTACATGCTCATACCCGATCGCTTGAATAATCTCCAGTTCGCTGGCATCCTGGTTTAATACGGCAACCAAACCACAACTCGCTCCTAGTGCAGCCATTCCCTGTTCAATAATCACCTGAGCCACTTGAGCTGAGGTTAGCGATTCAGACAAAGCCGTCATCACCGCGAGCAATCGAGACGTTCGGTTAGCCGCGAGTTCTGCGGCTAATTTCGCTTGTTGTGTTTCATTATAAAGACGAGCGTTATCAATCGCGATCGCTGCCCGCCGAGCCAAATCTTCAGCCAGGGCAATGTCTTCTAGGCGATAGCGGCGATCGGATTCAGTAAACACAAACGTAATGCTACCCAACACGCGCCCGCTTGCCTCTAGCGGTGCAATGATGCAGGACTTTAACCCAACTCCACGTAAGATTTCCAGGTATTCAGCATTCGGCACGGCGGCAACTAACTGTTCATCTGCAATCTCAGTCGCAATTTCAACCTGTCCTGTTTGCATGACTTGAGCAATGCCATACCCATCATCGAGATGTCTGGGAAAGCGTTGAGCCAACTCCCAGCCAAACTTTACTTTTTCCGGCTCACAATGAGCTACTGCAACACGACTAATCGTGCGATCGTCATTCAGTAGATCGACACTACACCAATCTGCAAAATAAGGAACTGCCAGCTTAGCAACGCTTTGGAGAGTTTGTTCATACTCCAGTGAAGAGGAAAGGACAGCACTCGCTTGTGCTAAGAATGCTGATTGTTGCTGAGAATTCTCTGCTACAGCACGGGCTGCCTGTTCTTGAACAAGCTGTACTCGTTCTTCTTCAATTTGCTTGCGCTCTGTAATGTCGTGCATCACGACAACTGCACCCTGTTTTTCGCCGTTTGCGGCTATAATCGCTTGTCCAGTCGCTAGCAGCATTCGGGCAGTTCCCTGCTGCGGAACAATCATCATTTCCACATCACGAACGTTCTGTCCTTGCAATGCCCGGAACAGTGGAATATCCTTTGTATTCATGCGTGTTTTGCCGTCGGGCAAATACAAGTCATAATAGTCAGCCCAGCGATCGGGTGGGACTGGTAGCTGAGATAATCCATGAAAATCTTTAGCGGCTTGGTTAAATACAGTTAATATGCCATCTGCACCGCAAGCCACAATGCCAGCTTGAACGTTGTTTAGGATTGCCTTCAAAAAGTCCTGTTCTTTCTGAAGAGTCGCTTCCACCTGCTGGCACTTGGCAATTTCGGCTTTTAATTGTTGCTCGGCTTGAGATGTTTGGGTCGTGTCTTGAAAGTAAATCAGTAAGCCATCGTTACTGTTGATGAGGCGAATTTTCAACCACTTGTTGAGTGAGGGGTAGTGTTGTTCAAACTCGATCGCCGTTTGCGTTGCGATCGCTCGCTGACAATGGTGATATAACTCAGAGGTAGGATTGACCGAAAATACTGTGTATATCGTTTTGCCGATTAGGTCTTGCCGCTGCCTATTTAAAAGCTCCTCTGCTTTACGGTTGACATAGGTGCAGTGCCACTCTAAATTAATGGAAATGAATGCCTCAGCCATGTGGTCTACGATCGCCGCAAATCGTGCTTCGCTCGCGTGGCAGTCGGTACACAACTCTTGAGGTAAATTTACAGTAAACTCTTCTGGCTGATTCAAGGAGTTTGTGCGATCGACATTCATTGTGGTTAGTTCTGTCTATCTACCTATTCTGGCAGTTCTTCTGAGGGAATCAAGATACAACCGAACCAAAACTCAAGTCATTCAGTGCAGCGGGGCGGAAATAACTATCCAGTTGAAAAAGGTTAAAAAGCTTATTGTACAAGCCATATTCCTCCTGCCTTCTGCCTTCTGCCTTCTTGCATTCAGTGTCTTAGCAAACGCGCGATCGCTTTTACCAATTCCTCAGGTTCGACAGGCTTGGAGATATGCATCCCAAATCCGGCAGCTAGGGCTTGCTGCTGATTGATTTCTCCAGCATAGGCAGTAAGGGCAATTGCAGGAATCATACCGCCCTGTTCAAGTGACCACTTTCTAATTTGCCGAATCAGCGCATAACCATCCATCTCTGGCATCCCAATGTCACATAACAGCAGATCGGGGACAGATTGATTCAGGAGAGTTAACGCCTGTGCAGCCGAATCGGCTGTCGTAACTTGTGCGCCAGACTGCATTAGGGTGAATGCTGCCAACTCCCGCATATCTGCATCGTCGTCCACAACCAAGACATGAACACCTACCAAATCTGCCGCACTTTCTGGGTGTCTGCGATCGGAAGAGGGTTCCGGCTCGACAATGTTTAACGGGAGCCGGATAGTAAATGTAGTCCCTAAGTTCTGTCCTGGGCTGTCTGCTTGAACGGTTCCTCCATGCAGTTCGGTAAAATGGCGGACGATCGCTAGTCCCAATCCCAATCCACCAAATTTTCGGGTGGTTGTGCCATCTTCTTGGCGGAAGTAATCAAATACATAGGGTAAGAAGTCTGGACTGATGCCTTTTCCAGTATCTTTGACTTGAATCTGAGCATACGTGCCAACTTGCTCTAGTTGCACCTCGATTCGCCCAGCAGTTGGGGTGAACTTCACGGCATTAGAGAGGAGGTTCCAGACTACCTGTTGGAGGCGATTTGTATCACCTGAAACCGTTCCTGAAATCGGATTAAATGTAGTCTGGATTTGAATGTGTTTGGCTTCGGCTGCCAGTCGTACCGTTTCCAGGGCGGCTTCAATCGTTGCTGCTAAATTCACGATCGCGACGTTTAACGTCATTTTTCCTTGCAGAATGCGCGAGACATCCAACAAGTCCTCAATTAATTGAGCTTGCAGCTTGGCGTTGCGTTCGATCGTTTCCAGGGCTTGCTGGGTTTTTGTGGCATCGAGTCGCCCAGTTCGTAGCATTTTTGTCCAACCCAGAATTGGATTGAGAGGCGATCGCAACTCGTGAGATAATACCGCCAAGAATTCGTCTTTAATTCGGTTAGCGGCTTCGGCTTTTGCGCGATCGCGTTGAGCTAACCGATATAACTGAGCATTGTCGATCGCCAAAGAAGCACGACGAGCCAATTCCTCTGCCAGTTGCAAATCAGCCGAGGTGTACTGTCGTTCAGATTCGGCTGAGATAAAGGAGATGACTCCTAAAATTCCTGCCTGAGTTCGTAGTGGCACCGTCATTACAGATCTGAATCCAACCTGCCGCAGAATCTCTAAATGCTCTGCGTCACGCGCTGCCTGTACTAACAGTTCATCCGGAATCTCCGGCACAAAATCCGGTTGCCCAGTTCGTAACGTCAATGCAGCACCGCGAGGGTCATCCGGCTTCATAGGATACTTGTCTCTAATCTGATATGCCCATTCCAGCTTGGCAGGGTCAATGTGAGCCACTGCAATCTGCTCGATCGAACCATCTTCCTCAACGATGTGAACCGTGCACCAGTCCGCTAATTGGGGCACTGTAAGCTGCGCGACTCGTTCTAGAGTCGTTTGATAATCGAGTGAGGATGCAAGCACCGCACTTGCCTCAGAGAGAAAGCGTTGGGCAAGCTCTAACTGCACCCGTTCCGTCACATCTACCACATAGACGAGAACGCTCTCTACCTGACCATTTGAGTTAACGGTCGGAAGATAGTAAACGTTGTAGTAACCGGGGCTGCGATCGCAGCGTCCGGGAATATTCACCGCAAAGTTGGGTGAGATGAAAGGATTCCCTGTGGCGTAAATCCGATCAAAGACTTCGACTAATTTGGGAGCAAACTGACCAAAAAGTTCTGGAATTGAATAGCCTAAGTGTTGTTCGCGAGTTAATCCATTAATTTCTGCTAATGCTTCGTTGATGGCAACAAATCGCTGCTTTTCATCTAACAGAGCAAGTCCAATGGGTGATGTTTCAAAGATGGTTTTCAGTTGGCGCTGTGCGGCTTCCGCTTCAGATCTTGCAATGCGCTCGCGTTCTAACAGTTGTTCTCGTTCTTGTTCTGCTTGCTTGCGCTCCGTCACATCCAGCACAAGCGATAACGCCGAAATCATCCGTCCCGATTCGTCCTTGAGACTGGAGTTATACCACTCGCAATGCACAATGTTGCGATCTTTGGTGTAATTACGGTTGTATGAAAAAATATGGGGTTCTTCACCATAGACTAGCCGTTGGCAGACTTCAGCAACCGGTTCCAGGTCTTCCTCAAAGACAAAAGGTATCTCTGTTAAAGATTTGCCCAGCATTTCTGCGGCTTTCCAGCCCAAAATGCGCTCTGCACCAGCAGACCACCGAATGACTCGAAAGTCTCGATCCCATTCAACGACTGCCATTGGAGAGTTTTCAACATGGAAGTTGAGCTTTTGTAGGGCTTGACTCAACGCCTCTTCGGCTTGCTTGCGTTCTGTGATATCAATGACGACGCCGATCGAGTGCTTGGGATTTCCCTGAGCATCATAAGTAAACTGTCCTCTCACTTCCACCCAGTGAATGGAGCCATCTGACCAACGTAGGCGATATTCATGGTGATACTCTTTCTTTTCAGCTATAGCTTGCTGAAATTTCAGATCGGCTTTTGCTAGGTCATCGGGATGAACCCGACTTGCCCAAACCTCATAGCTGGGTTCGCACTCATTCGGTTGTAGATCCAGGACGGTAAAGTGTCCTTCTGACCAAAGCAATGCATCAGTCTGCATGTCCCAGTCCCAGGTTCCCATGCGTCCAACCTTCAGAGCGAGTTGCAGGTGAGCTTCACTTTCTCGCAATTCCGCTTCTGCCCGCGATCGCTCTACAGCTAGCCAGGTTTTTTGAGCAATTCGCTCCATCAGCACCACATCTTCCTCCGTCCAGTGGCGAACACAGACATGGTGCAACACCAACAATGCGACAAATCGCCCTTCTTTCACCAATGGAACACATAGAAGAGATTTGGTTTGAATTGCATCATAGGCAGCAGCCCCCATTCCGGCAGTTCGAGGATCGCGATCGACATCATCTACGACGATAGTTTTGCCCTGCTTCAACTCAGCAACGATCTCACGACCGAATGAATCCATGTGATGGCTACCAACCACACTGACTACACCATTGCAATAGTCGCGATCGACTCGGACGTATTCCTGAGTAGAATCAATTTCACCGTAGGTACAGCGAGTGACATTGAAGTGCTCTCCTGCGGAGCTAACCACTCGCCACATAATTTCCTTCGAGTCTTGAATGGCACGAATCGCGTCATTTAGTTCAATCAAAAACTGCTGCTGTCGTTCTTTTTCCTGTAGCTCTGCCAGCAGTGACTCAATCTGTCGCCGAGCTTGAACTTGGGCTGTCACGTCAATGTTATAAATCAACACACCCTGAATGGTTCCCTCCGCATCCCGCCAAGGCGCAAAGATGTAGTTGAAAAATCCCTCTTGCAACACACCATCGCTGTTTCGATCCCAGTAAGCAGGCGACTCATTTCCAATGAACGGTTCTCCCGTCCGGTAAACGCGATCGAGCGCTTCAAAGTAAATTTGTCCCTCTAGCTCCGGGAAAAGCTCCCGCATTGATTTCCCGATAATGTCTGAACTGCGCCCAGCCACTTGCAGATAGGTTGGATTGGCAAATTCATATACAAGATCGGCACCTTTAACAATTCCAATCATGGCAGGCAATTGCATCAGGATGTCATGCAACCGCTTGCGTTCAGTTTCTGCTTCTAGTCTGGCAGTTTGTTCTCGTTTTAAAAGGCGATCGCGCTCTGCTTCGATTTGTTTGCGTTCCGTTATATCAACCGAAACGCCAATCATACGAACTCCCCGTCCGGTTTCATCCAGATAGACTCGCCCCTGACTATTGAGCCAGCGCACAACGCCGTCTGGACTAATGACCCGATACTCCTGCACGTAGGACTGTTCTCCAGCAATTGCCCCTTGAACCGCTTGCATCATCCGTTGTCGATCATCTGGATGAATGAGCGCAAAAAACTCTTCTCCTGTGCCTTTGTGAACACCCCAAACGTCTAGAGCATTGGTAGAACACAGGATCTGATTGGTCTGCAAATCCATATCCCAGACAAACATCTGCGCTGCTGCAACTGCTAACCGCAGGCGTTCTTCGCTCTCTCGTAATGCCTGTTCAACCTGTTTGTAATCGGTCACATCTTGAAAGATAACAACGGCTGCAACAATCTGCCCCTGGTTATCTAAAATCGGTGCTGAGTTGACGTTAATGAAAATGCGGCTACCATCATTGCGATGAATTTCTATCTCTTCGTTGGTAACGACTTCACCTGTTTTTAGCGATCGCACCAATGGATACTCATGAGGGGCATAGAGCTGACCATCTAAGCGAAAGATTTCAGATGGAATAATGGGTGCATATTCCTCAAGCTCAAGCAACTGTTCGTAGCCATACCCAATAATTTGCTTGGTTTGTTCGTTCGCCAGAACTAATTTATTGGATGCCGCATCGGCAATCATTACTCCAGCAGGCATTTGTCGCAAAACGGCTTCAAATCGGGCGCGTTCAATTTCAAGCTCGTGCAACAACCGTTCTCGTTCTGCCTCTGCTTGCTTGCGATCGGTCACATCCCGAAAGTAAACGGCTACCCCTGCTGTAGAGGGATAGGCATTCGCCTCTAACCAACATTGAATAGGTTCTCCAAATTCTTCCCAGGAAATAGGAACCTGTTGTGCCACTGCCCGATGTAGTTCTCGATAGGCAATTCCACCGACCAAGTCAGGAAAAACCTCATTCCAAACGTGTTTGCCCAGTAACTCTTCTGGCGTTTTATGTAGGATTTGAGCTGCCGCCTGATTCACGTAGGTGTAGTGCCAGTCGCGATCGAAGGCGACAAACGCATCTGTGATGTTTTCAAGAATTGTTGCCACCTGGCGATCGGTTTCTTGGGCAGCAAGCAACTGTTCGCCTTCCAGAGTGCGGGCAAAGCGCTCAATGACTTCAGATCGAGAAATTCCTCGCTTGTGAGCCTCTTGATCGAGCGATCGCCATGCGGTATTGGTCAGAGATACGCTAACTCGTTGTTTCGTCTCTGAGTTCCAATTGCTAACAAACTTGCCTGTGGCGTCGCGCTTCATCAAGAGCCATCCGTATGCATACACGGTCTTCTCTATTCAATCTGAGTTACTCACTGAGGAGAATCTGCCTTAAGATTGATGCGTTGGCGAGAGGGAACATGGCTTAGGGAGACTTAGACATTTTCTAGAAGATATAAGTAATGCCATTACTGTGCCTGCGACAATCGGATGAGCGTTTCTTTAGCACCAAACTCATTTACCCACTGGATGAAAGGCTCCGCAACGACTGGAAACGCATCATCAATCCCAAACTGTTGGGCCACCATTTTGATATCTGCTTCTGTTGGGAGCGGAGTAATGCGATCGACCATGCAGCTGGGAAACGCAACGTGTTCAGCAATCCAACGTCCCAAAGCCGGATCGCGCATTTCGGCAAATGTCGTTAGCATTTTCCGCACCATGTTGCCGTTGCCCTGCACGTTGTCGCAGGACAGTACTGTAAAGGGTGCCAACCCCTGTTTACGCCGCTTTTCGAGCGCGGCTGTCAAAAAACCGTATGTTCCTAGTGGTTGGTCAGGATGTTGCAAATCGTGCTGCATCGTCGGGTGGTTTACATCGAAATTGCCACTTCCTTCAATGTAGTAGTAGCCGCTTTCAGTAACCGTTAGAGTAACAATTCGGCATTCCTCTGCTGCCATTGCTTCGATGACGGCTTGACGATTGTCTGGTGCAAACAGGTATCGAGCGATCGAACCGATGATTCGAGCACGATCGCGAGAAGGCGATCGCTCAACTAAGGTATACAAACAATTTTGGGACAGCAGCGCATCCCGCATACGCCTGTCATAGTCATTGTCCAGCAATCCAACACCACAGATGCCCCAGTCACTACCAAGATTCTGATGGAAATAATCATCGAGATAGAGCGCTTGGTGCGATCGATGAAATCCACTCACCCCAACATGCACAATTCCATTCGTGATTTGATGGCGATCGTACTTG
>DATNPS010000521.1:0-28971 GCA_036703095.1 Crinalium sp.
TAAACCCTCATACAACTGGCAGTATTCATCGACAAAACGAATCGTGGGTCGAGCCTCTCTCGAAGCAGGCATAAATCCTCAAACATCCTTAAGCTCTCTATCCCTATTCTAAATTTTCCTTGCCAGAGTGATTAAAGAGGGGTAAGCTTTGCCAGTTGGGGTACAAGGTGGTTTAGGCACTCTGCCACTAGAGCTACAGACCCAGGTTTGGTGGATTCTGGTCGGATTTGAACCGACATCTTTCTGCTTGCAAGGCAGACGCTTTCCCAGTTAAGCTACAGACCCATGATTGCCAAGCGGCAATGACTTGAACAAATGGCAGGAGTGGTAGGGATCGAACCTACACAAATCGATTTAGAAGATCGATGCCCAGTCCATTAGGCGACACTCCCACAAGTTGGTAGTCCTGGCAGGATTTGAACCCGCAACCCTCTGTTTGTAAGACAGATGCTCCACCGTTGAGCTACAGGACTACGAGAGCGAATGACGAGACTCGAACTCGTATCTAGAGATTGGCATACTCTAATGTTTGCCCTTACACCACATTCGCATTGGAGCGATCGACGAGATTTGAACTCGTACCAGAGAGTTGGAAGCCCCCCGTGCTTGTCCGTTACACCACGATCGCTTACAGCGCACTTACGTGAACGCATTCTGGAGCTGGTGGCAGGATTTGAACCTGCAACCGACTGTTTACAAGACAGTTGCTCTGCCGTTGAGCCACACCAGCACATCTGGATCAGACGATGGGGATTGAACCCATATCGGGAGCGTACCAAGCCCCTGTGTTGCCAAGTTACACCACGTCTGCATTTGGAGCAGGTGACAGGATTTGAACCTGCAAGAAGGCAGTACGAAAGCCTCATGTTGCCTGTTACATCACACCTGCATTTGGTAGCGGAGCCGGGATTTGAACCCGGTACGTGAAGGCTTATGAGACCCCAGAGCGCACCATAGCTCCATCTCCGCGAGTACCCCTGACAGGAATCGAACCTGCAACACACTTGTTTTAAGCAAGCGATGTCTACCCGTTGCATCACAGGGGTATTTGGTGGGCTGTGTAGGCTTTGAACCTACGCGCTTCCGCTTAAGAGGCGGCTGCTCTGCCAACTGAGCTAACAGCCCGAAGATTTAACAAATTTGGTGGGTCGCCCAGGGGTTGAACCTGGATAAGTCCGCTTAAAAGGCGGCTGCATATCCGCTCTGCCAACGACCCGAATTAAGTTAATTTTTTGTGTGAGCAAAGCTCACACAAAAAATTATTCATTTTGGTACACCGAGCAGGAGTCGAACCTGCTAATAACACGCTTATCGGGCGTGCGCGTCCACCACTTCCGCCTTCGGTGCTTGGTACTCCCGACAGGATTTGAACCTGCAAAATCTAGGCTCTCGACCTAGCACGTATTCCAGTTCCGTCACGGGAGCATCAGTACCCTTGGTGGGATTTGAACCCACAAAATCTGGTCTCTGAAGCCAGCACGTATTCCAGTTCCGTCACAAGGGCAAACTTTCTTTTTATGTGACGTGAGAACACTGTTCTCACGTCACACGGTGTTAATTGGTCGGGATGGTAGGATTTGAACCCACGACTCCTTGGTCCCAAACCAAGGCTTCTGACCACTGAATTACATCCCGATCGTTGGTACTGCTGGTGGGAGTTGAACCCACAACCTCTGGTTTCTAAAACCAGCACCTCTTCCAATTGGGCTACAGCAGCATGATTGGTACTCCTGGCGGGATTTGAACCCGCACATTGACTGGTTTTGAGACAGCCGCCTCTTCCGATTGGGCTACAGGAGTGTGACCTATGTTTTGTGCGCACGACGTACAAAACATAAAGCTTTGCTTTTTAGAAATGGGAGGAATACAGTAGATTGACCCAGGCGACTGTTTACCTCCCAACTGCCCCGCCAGGGTTTGAACCTGGAACTTCGCTTTCAAAGAGCGACGTGGATGCCAATTTCACCACAGGGCATTGAAATGGATGCAGGAGTTGGGGTCGAACCAACCTCTCTCTGATTCAGAGTCAGAGCGACTTGCCAATCGTCCATCCTGCAATAAATGGCTGCCCCAGCAGGACTTGAACCTGCAACCTCGCGGTTAACAGCCGCTCGCTCTGCCATTGAGCTATAGGGCAATGATTTTGTTTAATAGCTGCGCTCCGCGCAGCTATTAAACAAAGAACTGAGTGGGAAGTGACAGGATCGAACTGCCTTCTCGCCGTCTTCAGCGGCACGTGAGCACCAGCTTCACCAACTTCCCAAACAGTTCAAATTTTGGCGGAGGCTAAGAGAATCGAACTCTTGACGGTGTATTTCACCCGCAGGCGTTTTCAAGACGCTTTCCTCGTCCGTGCCGGACAACCTCCCTGTTTGGCGAGGACGGAGGGACTTAAACCCCCACTCTTCAGGTTCGTAATCTGAGATGTTGTTCAGTTACACCACGTCCTCAGAGGCGGAGAGCAGTGGACTCGAACCACAATTGTTCATCCATCTGTTTAGCAAACAGCGCCAATTTCCTAATTGGTTTACTCTCCATAGCTTTGGTAGGTCGGGCTGGAATTGAACCAGCAATGCGATCGCGGCGGTTTTACAGACCGTTGCCCACACCAGTAGGCGAGCCGACCTATGTTTGTTTTTGCTGCTCAAGGATGAGCAAGATTTGGCAGTGCCGACGGGAGTTGAACCCGCAAACGCAGCATTGAAAGTGCTGTGGCTTTACCGATTTGCCTACGGCACCAAATTTTGAGATTTCTACAGTGTGCAAGTTTGAGAAGCTGTTTTTTCAGCCTCCATTTGGCTGTTCTAGCGAACAAATGGCGGAGGCTGTAGGAGTCGAACCTACTTCGCTTTTAAGGCGAGTGACCAGTATGTAGGCTTCTCGGATGAGGGCACACCGTAGAACGCACAGACCAGGATTTGAACCCGAACTAAAGGTTTTGGAGACCCTTGTGCTGCCGTTACACCATCTGTGCATGGGTCGCAGTGGTGGGAGTCGAACCCACATATCCTCGGTTATGAGCCGAGTACCTTAGCCGTTAGGTGACACTGCAATAATTGAACTCCAGGGTGGGAATCGCTCGCGAAGCGCTACCGAAGGTTCGCACGAATAGTCGGTTTTGCAGACTAACGCCTTCCCATTTGGCGACCTGGAGATTTGGTGGAAACGAGGGGAATTGAACCCCAATCTTGCAACCGTCCGTTTGTTGGTTTCGGAGCAGGTGATGCCAATTTCCACGAGCGAGGATGACAGGGATCGAACCTGTGACCACTTGCCTCGGAAGCAAGCACTCTGTCCATCTGAGTTACATCCTCATTGGGAGCCTTGACGGGAGTTGCACCCACTTCTTTCTGGCTGAGAACCAGAACGACTTCTCTATTCGTCCACAAGGCTACATGGCTTTTTCAGTTAGTGATTAGTGCTTCGCACTAATCACTAACCAATTGAAAGCTACACGGCTTTTCAGTTGTTGTTTAGTGCTTCGCACTAAACAACAACTAGTTGAAAGCTGCACGGGGATGATGGGATTTGAACCCACGATCTTTCGCTCGACAGGCGATCGCTTTGAACCACTAAGCTACACCCCCAAAGGTGGCATTTATGCAATTTTCAAGGTGCGGGTTGCTGATAAATCAGCAGGAATTAGAAGAAGCAAGGCCGTTTCAAGAAATAGGGTTTCTGAAGGTAACGGAGTGCTTGTGCGGACTGAGTGAAAGATGAATTTCCCTGATTTAATGAGTCGTCTTGAAGTGGCGTGGAAGTGCCAAGAAAATGAGCTTGTCAGAACTCAAAGAGCTTCAAGAGAACACTGGTTTTGGTTAGGGAGTGAGTATTCATTGGATTGGCTCCTCTGTGTCTCGTCTCATACTACAGTTATACTACAAACATGCTACAAGTTGTCAAGGGTATACTACAAGTTTTTTGAAAAGAGGGGGGCCGATCGCAAAAGAAATGGTTGCATTGCCCTCTTCTACTGGATTCTCCGTGCTCGGTCTGCATGAGGTTTCTCCTCAAAAAATAACCCCCGCCTCTGATAACCAGGAGCGGGGGTTGGAAAGTGGATGTGGATTTCCCTACGTTAGTGTCAGGATTGTCCTGCACCTCCCGCTGCTAGTAAGTTGATATGGATTGAACCATCCGGCGATTGTGCTATCAATGCCTTCGCTGACGGATTTACCGCCGTTAAATCGATACGTCCCCTCAAACGCAAACAGCGCCGATGCTTTACCTAGACCGTGTTGAGGTCGGCATTGCATGGCGATGCTTAAAGTGGCGAGAAGGATGCGTATCATGGAAGGCTGTCGTATTTGTATTACAATTCTGGATATCTACATACTACGCTTGTAGTATTAGATTGTCCACTCTTGATTGAAAGTTCGGCTACCAATTTAAGCCGGGACAGTAAGTTGTGCAAAGGGTGTAGCCCTGAAAGCAGCTAAAGTCTTAATTCTTCTAAAATTGGTGACTATCGGTATCCAGTCGCATCAGCAGGTTTACCCATCTCTGTTACCTCCTGGATGTAGCGCCATGCGTCGGGCTGAGAACCATCCAGATCGGTAAAACCATAGATCGTTGCAAGCTGACCACTGGAAAGCGACTGACCATTCCAACGAGCCACCTCTGGATCGCTAGCCAGATGAGCAACGGCACGTCCAACATAATGGGGTGTTTCAGAGATGATGAAGTGAGGTTCCTTGGCTGTGGCATCCTGCCAGTTGGCTTCACTTACCCCAAAATGATCTAGCATCATTTCCGATCGCAACCACCCCGGAGTCAGGCATACTGCCGTACAGCCATAAGGTTGAAGCTCTTGCGCCAGTGCCCACGCCACCCGAATAATTGAATTCTTTGCAATGTCATATATCAAGGCTTGCCGATAGTGCCCGTTGTTGTAATCCGCTGTTCCATCAGTTAGTTCAACGACTAATCCTCCCGGTTTCCGAATCAGCAGCGGCAGGGCAAAGTGACTGGTGATGAGGTGAGTGTCGATCGCCAAGCGCAACAGGCGTAACCCTCGCTCTAAATCAACGTCCCAAATGGGCTTGTCAAATTCTGCGAAATGTTCTGCCCCAATATCGTTAATCAAAATGTCTAACTGTCCCTGTTCTTGCTCAACACGAGTGATGAGCGATCGCACCTGTTCTGGGTCTAGATGATCCACTTGAACTGCAATGCCCTGTCCACCCGCTTGAGTCACGAACTCTGCGGTTTCTTCGATGGTTTCTGGGCGATCGTAGTCTGAACGTTGTGTACGGGTGCTTCGTCCAGTCACATAAACGGTTGCTCCGGCTGCGCCAAGTTCTGTTGCAATGCCTCGCCCAGCGCCGCGAGTGCCTCCTGCAACGATCGCAATCTTATCCTTCAAGGGTTGCATAATTGCCTTCCTCCAACGGTCATCCTTAAAGCATAGAGGCGACTTCATGACACCCCTTGTCATATTTCAACGGTAGTGTAGAAAAAATTGCGAGGATTCCGGAAATGTTAATGACCCAGAAGTTCAGGCAGTGAGCAGACGCTAAATGAGTTGAGTCAGCAATTCTCACTATGCAAACTGAGGTGAGGCGAACTCGCCTCACCTCAGTTGCGGGTTTTACGGCCCGTCGGGCGCGCAAAACCCGCAATTGGCTTCAAAATGAGAATTGCTGGAGTTGAGCTATTGATATACCAACCGAAAGAATAAGTAGGCAAGCCTAATTAAACTAAACCCAGAAAACCGGGGGAGTGCCCCGGAGGGGCACTCCCCCGGTTTTTCTATCTAATGTTTAATTGTGCCTACCTACTTAGATAGATGTTACGAGTTGAGTTCGTTACCCTGAAGAAAGAATTCGCCACCCAATTTGTTCAACATGGTTAATGGACTACTCGTGACCAAGTTGCATATTCCGTCAACTCGTTCACCGTTAGTGCAGCGAAATCATTTGCTGGAGAAATTAAATCAAGGATTAAGCAGCAAACTCATTCTAGTGTCAGCGGCAGCAGGCTTCGGCAAGACAACCCTGTTGAGCGAGTGGGTACAACAGGTGAAGTGGCCTGTCGGTTGGCTTTCATTAGATGAACGGGATAATGATCCAACCCGTTTCTGGCTATATTTTGTTACAGCTTTACAACAGGGCATCCCTCATTTGGGAGAAGCAACATTAGCCATGTTGCGTTCTTCCGATTCCCTGACCTTTGAAGTTTTTTTGACTCCACTCCTCAATGAATTTGCTCAACTACAAACAAACTTAATTTTTATCCTGGATGATTATCATCTCATTACTGCAAATGGTATTCACGATGCACTTCATTTTGTTTTAGAACATTTACCAACTCAAGTTCATTTGGTTATTGCCACTCGCGTTCAGCCACCGCTTTCGTTAGGGAAATTACGAGTGCGTGCCCAACTAACAGAGCTGAGTGCTGATGATTTGCGCTTTACAGGTGAAGAAGCAGCTACGTTTCTGTGCCAGTCACTACCAGAACCATTAACAAAATCTCAGATCGAAACCTTGCGAATCAAGACAGAGGGATGGATTGCAGGATTACAGTTAGCAACGCTCTCCCTTAAGGGTATAGCTAATTCTGCCAGTTTAATTGACTCATTTAAGGGTAACCAGCAGCATATTCTAGATTATCTAGCTGAAGAAGTTTTACAGCATCAATCTCAACTGCTTCAAGTATTCCTTCTACGAACTTCTATTCTGGAGCAAATGTGTAGTTCTCTGTGTGAAGAAGTTGTGGGAGAAGCGACAATAGATGGAGCCGCAATATTAGAGCACATGGAGCGGCAAAACTTATTTGTGGTGCCATTAGATCGCGATCGCACCTGGTATCGCTACCACCATCTTTTTGCAGAATCACTGCGCCATATTCTGCACCGTACAGAACCCGATCGCATTTCGGACTATCATCACCGTGCTGCCCACTGGTATGAACAACAGGGATGGATTGCAGAAGCAATTCAGCACGCGATATCAGCTCAATCCTTTGAGTATGCCGCCCATCTCATTGAGCAAGAAATTCAGACCAACGAAAATCCTCGCTTTGATGCTATCGGTCTACGTCATGCTCTGAACAAACTGCCCGCTCAGTTAATCGATCGTCGTCCCTGGCTATCGGTGGCAAAGGCTTGGGTTGGCTTTACCTCTTCTCAGTTTGCAGAGGCGATCGCCGCCATTCAAACACTTGAGCAGTGTCTTAAGGAGAATCACTCTACAACTGAAAACACCGACCAACTTTGGGGATTGATTATTGCATTGAAAGGAATGCAGGCCCGTCAGCAAGGCAACATTGCCGAATCAACCGAATGCATGGAAAAAGCTTTAAAGTTGCTGCCACAGGATAATTCCTGGTTGCGATCGCTCATCCTGCTCAATCTTGGCGTTACCTATTTTGTCGCAGACAATTACGCAGCCGCAAAGCAGCTACTCCCCGAAGTGAGTCGCGTTGGTCAGGCAAGGGGAACAGCAGATCCAGCGATCGCAGGACTTTACTTACAGGCGCAATTCCTCGCGTTGCGGGGGCAACTTGATAAAGCGACATCCCTTTGTCAGCAGGGTTTAGAGTTAGCCACAGAACGCCATTGGTTAGCCACATATGCTGGTGTGTTAGTCGAGGTGGCTTTGGCGGATTTGCTGCGAGAACAACATCAGTTAGACACGGCGGCTCAACATCTTGTCCGAAGCATCGATCGCGCCATCCAAAATCGTCAGCCTGGGTTAATGATGGGCTACATTACCTTAGCGCGAGTGCGACAGGCGCAGGGGGATTTTCAGGGGGCATGGACAGCCATTCAGGAGGCGGAGCGCTGTCAACCCTGGCTCTGGTCTACCATTCTCTCAGTTGGGGCTTGCAAGGCGAGATTACATCTGGTCGAGAGAAATCTGGAGGGGGCGATCGCCTGGGCAGAAAACAGTGGTTTGAGTATTGAAGACAACATTCATTACAGTCGAACTGAGCAGGTTCCTGGAGCGTGTGAATTGGATTATCTAACGTATGCAAGGGTATTGCTGGCTGAGGGACGATCGCCAGATGCCCTACGGCTGCTGACTCGAATACAGAAATTTGCTCATGCGGGTGGACGAACGATTCGAGTCATGGAAGCCTTACTGTTACAAGCCTTGGTGTTACAGACACAGGGAGATTTAGATCGTTCGCTTGAAGCGCTGAGCCGGGCTTTGCATATTCCTCGTCAAGGCCATTACATCCGTTTATTTTTGGATGGGGGAAAGTCAATGATAGCGTTATTACAAATGGCTGCTTCCAGGAATATTCATGTCGATGAAGCCAACCGTTTGTTGAGAATTTTCGACTCAGTTCAAGCACAGCCAACAATTACGAATCAACCCTTAATTGAACCGTTGAGCAAACGCGAACTGGAAGTGTTGGCATATCTCGCAACCGGGATGTCAAATCAAGCGATCGCTGACCAACTGTTTGTCAGCCTTGCTGCCGTTAAATGGCACGCTCGCAACATCTACGGCAAGTTGGAGGTGAATAATCGCACGCAAGCGGTAGCAAGAGGCAGGGAACTGGGGCTTTTAGGGTAGCAAAAGCCAGCTGCAATTAGTGGTAGTAGGACAATCAGCAACTCTTCCAAACCTGCCAGAGATAGGTTATTTTTGTGGGAACCGCGCAGAGTGCGGCTCTCACAAAAAACTAGGGCTTACTCAAGTGCAAAGCGCTGTCAGAGTCCGGAAGTCCTGAAATTTCGAGGACAGGACGAATCTCGACCGTGCCAACACGCGCACCTGGAATGCGGGAAGCGATCGCGATCGCTTCATCCAAATCCTGAGCATTGACGAGGAAGAAACCGCCCAATTGCTCACGGGTCTCTGCAAATGGCCCATCCGTCACCAGGGATTTGCCGTCACGAACTCGGATACTGGTTGCAGTTGCAACAGGATGGAGGGGAGCCGTCGCCACAAATTGACCCTTGGTATGCAGTTCTTGAGCGACTTGGGCAGATTCTACATAGCAATGCTCCCGCTCGGTATCGCTCATGACGTTTTCGTCCATATAGATCAGCAGCAAATATTTCATTTGGTTGCCTCCTTTGTGGTTAAGTCGAATAGCGATCGCCCAGATCGACCTCTCATCGACCTCTCGTTGAAATTTTTTATCTAATACAATTGACCTTTACTGCCTTTGTCAGTTAATTGGCGAAGACTGACCCAGAGTAGGTTCGATTAGCCGCACGCTACCGCGACCAATACGACAGTGTTGAAACTACTGCTGCAAACAGGCTGGTACAACAACAAATAAGTTTTGAAAGGGATGAAGGGGTTTCCACCCCTTCTTGGGGGCTTCGCCCCCAAACTCCTATGTTGCAAAATTTAGTGTTTGCAACACTAGGTTTCTAAAGAGCATGGATTAACTAAACCCGGAGAATTATTTTTTGAAAGCGTGGCTGAGCCGCACTTTCAAAAAATAATTCTGGGGCTGTATTGAATTCACGTCCCTAACAGGAGTAGCTCTCATAACTGCCGATACCAATCCTCATCGACCCGCTTACGGAGATGAGGACTTCCTCAGCCAGCTTGCGATCGCCGTATCAAGGGAGAATAAACCACCCCCATTGGTCAGGAAAAAGCAAAACCATAGAGCATACAGGGAAGCCGTTTCTAACGGAGGAATCTGCCAACCATCTTTCTTAAGATGAAAGAATATTGCAATCAGCATCGTAAATAGCAGGATCGAGGCATTGAGCCGAGTGAATAACCCAACGGCCAGCAGAATCGAACCCACGATCTCAGCGTAGGCAGCACAATAGGTCAAGAAAACCGGGTAAGGTAAGCCAATAAAACTCACTACTCCGCTGGCAAATCCCTGCACATCCGCCAGCTTGCTAAATCCGTTATGGATCATCAGTAAGCCCACCGCTACTCGAGAAATTGTCCAAGCGACTTGAGCAGTGCGGTTCTCGATCGTAGTAGATTGCAGCGTCGCACTTAATAACGTTGGTTTTGTTTGAATTGCAGCCATTACTCGAAAGGATTTCAGTTGGGTTTAATTAATTCTCGCCCATAACTGCCTAGCTGATTCTGCTGTCCCAATGGAGGAAAACATAAAATTTGAACGTTTGCAATAATGTAGGGGTGAATCCAGCAATTCTCAGTATGCAAACCAGTGGCTGTACAAGCTCGATGCAGTCGAGCTTGTACAGCCACCGATTGCGGGTTTGGCGCGCCAAACCCGCAATCAGTTTCAAAGTGAGAATTGCTGGGGTGAATCAGAATTAGCTCTTCCGATCGAAGCAAAGATTGCAGCACACTGAAGCTGATTCAGTCACACTAGGCTAAACCAATATTAGTCTTCAGCAACGTGTTTAAGCAGTTCAATCAATGGACAAGGCAAGCACTTGCAGCTAGTTGATAAGCATAGGGGATAGCGCATCCATGAAGAATCTAACTCTCTCAAAAGATGGAGGAAAGCTAGATAGACCTATGGTACATATCACCAAGACTCCCATGAGAGATATTCAGGAATGTTTATATAAAGCCTCTAGCATCCATCAAGCAGCTTAAAGTAATGGTAAAAGAAGTAAATCTCTTGTTTAAGGAAGAACCATTCCAGTCATGCCAGCAATCACCTGCTTGCAATTTCTCACAAGCCCCATAAACATTAGTGGGTTTACAGTATCTGCGCTGTCTGGATGCCGAGAGGATTAAGTATGGAACATGCCTCGCGTACTGTTCTTATCGTGGATGGTTTCCCAGCTAATCGGGAACGGTATCGGTTCTTATTGTCACAAAATCGTCAGTATGCCTCCTATACCATTCTGGAAGCCTCTCTAGGGATGCAGGGGCTACATCTGTGGCAGCAGCAGAAACCCGATGTGATCTTGCTTGGATATCCCTTGCCTGATCTGGATGATCTGGTGTTTTTGTCACAATTGCAACTCCTCACCAGCCAGCCTGATTTACCTGTGATTTTGTTCATCGACCAGGGCTGTGAAGCGATCGCAGCACGAGCCATTGAAGCAGGCGCACAAACCTATTTACTGAAAGAGCACCTCAATGCAGAAACCCTGCGAATTGCCGTTGACTTAACGATTACCAACGGCAAGTTACGACAACAACTGCAACAGAGTCAGGCCACTCTCCAGAACCGCGAAGAACAATTGAAATCAACGCTGAAAGCTTCACGGACGGGACTTTGGGACTGGAATATTCAAACCGGGCAAATTCAGTGGTCGGACAACCTGGAGCCTTTATTTGGACTGCAACCGGGGGAGTTTGACGGCTCTTTTCAGATGTTTGCAGAACGGCTGCATCCGGATGACCGCGATCGCGTCCTGGCAGCGATCGAGCGTGCGATTGCCACTGGAGAAAACTACGAACTCGAATTTCGCATTGTGTACCCAAACGGCAGAGTTCGTTGGGCACTCAGCCAGGGCAAGGTTTTTTACAACCAGGACAGGCAGCCTGTTCGAATGGTTGGCAACGATATTGACATTACTGAACGCAAGCAGGCAGAAGCAGCCGTGCGGGAAAGCGAACAACGCTATGCGGCTCTGACAAAAATCTCTCCGGTCGGAATTTTCCGAACCGATGCGCAGGGAGACTGCCTGTATATGAACGATCGCTGGTGTGAATTGGCTGGACTGACACCCCTTGAAGCAAAGGAAAAGGGCTGGCTCAATGCCCTGCATCCGGAGGATCGCGATCGCGTTTGTGCCGAGTGGTATCGTGCTGCCGAATTAAATTTGCCATTTCGGTCGGAATATCGCTTTCAAACGCCTGACGGTGTGGTGTCCTGGCTGATTGGACAGGCGACGGCTGAACGAGACAGCGAGGGCAACCTGATTGGCTACGTTGGCACCGTGACCGATATTACGGTTCGTAAGCAGATAGAGAAGGCTCTCAAGGACAGCGAAAAACAGTTTCGCCAGCTAGCAGAAAATATTGATGCGGTGTTCTGGATTAGAGATGCCATTGCACAGCGCGTTAGCTATGTTAGCCCTGCTTACGAGCGGCTGTGGGGACTCAACCCCCAAGAGTTGTACGAAGACCCACAAACCTGGGTGAACTACATTCATCCTGCCGATCGGGAATCGACAGACCAAGCCTTTTCGGAGAAAGCATCCTCTGGACAATTTGACCAGGAGTATCGAATTGTTTTACCGAATGGCCATGTACGGTGGGTTCACGATCGCTGTTTTCCACTCCGTAGCGAGACTGGGGAGATTTATCGGTTTACAGGAATTGCTGAAGATATTACCGATCGCAAGCAAATTGAAGAGATGCTACGGCTGCAAGCCCAGGTGATCGATCAGACGCACGACGCTGTGGTATCCACCAATCTAAATGGGTTTATCACAAGTTGGAACAAAGGTGCTGAGCGAGTGCTGGGGTACAGGGCAGAAGAGGTGCTGGGTCAACACATTTCGCTGCTTTACGGACTTGAAACACCTGAGTTTTTGGAAACGCAGATCATTGCTCCCCTGAAAGCTAAAGGGGAACATGAAGTGGAAGTGGTAGCTCAGTGTAAACAAGGTGACCCCATCCATCTGCTCCTTTCCCTTTCCCTGCTGCGGGATGAACATGAGAACCCGGTTGGGATGATTGGCTTTTCAATGAACATTACCGAACGCAAGCGAACTGAAGCCGCGTTACGGGAGAATGAGCGACTGCTGCGGCTGGCATTAATGGGTGCTCAGGCGGGTTCCTGGGACTGGGAGATTGCGACGGGTAAAATCACCTGGTCGCCTGAGAACTATGCCCTCTATGGGCTTAATCCAGCCGTCGGTTCTCCGCAGTACGACGATTGGATTCATGTTCTACACCCAGACGATCGCGAATGGATGAATGCTGAGGTGTTGCGCATAGTTGAGCAACGCTTACCTGACCTTCGGGTTGAATTTCGCGTGGTTCACCCGCAACAGGGCGATCGCTGGCTCTTGGGGCTAGGTCGCCTCACTTTAGATGATCAGGGCCATCCCGTCCGGCTTAGCGGCATTAACTTAGATATTACCGCTCGCAAACAGGCTGAACAACGCTTGCAGGACTCCGAAGAGCGTTTGCAGTTGGGAATGCAAGTTTCAGGTTTCGCACTAGCTCGATTGGATTATGCCTCAGACACTGTTGAGCTTTCCCCAGAAGCCGCTACGCTGTATGGATTATCTACCGATCAATTAGTCATTCCGCGTGCCCAGCTTCATGCCATCTTTCATCCAGAAGACCGGGCTGAACTGATGCAGATGATCCAGCAAGTCCTAGACCCAGCGGGACCAAGTTGGTTTGCGCGAGAGCACCGCATTGTCTGGAACAACGGTGAGGTAAAATGGCTGTCTGTTCGCAAACAAGTGTTTTTTGATCCTCTCAGTCATCCCTCCAAACCAAACCATGCCATCCTGGCGGTGCTTGACATTACCGATCGCAAACATGCCGAGGCAGAACTCCAAGAAAGTGAACAAATGCTGCGGCTGGCCCTGGCAGGTGCTGGGCAGGGCATCTGGAATTGGGATTTAGAAACACAAGTCTTGACCTGGGACACGCGATGCAAAGAAATCTTTGGACTACCACCTGGCTTTCCAGTCAGCTATGAATGGCATTTAGAAGCCTTGCATTCTGAGGATCGACAGCGAGTTCAGACAGCAGCAGCGATTGCCCTGCGGGAGCACACAGAATTTGTTGAGGAATATCGAACGTTCCATCCAGATGGCACAATGCATTGGATACTGGCGCGCGGGTGTGG
Source organism: Crinalium sp. (assembly GCA_036703095.1). Lineage (GTDB taxonomy): Bacteria > Cyanobacteriota > Cyanobacteriia > Elainellales > Elainellaceae > DATNPS01. Next base: position 13,678 of record DATNPS010000521.1, read on the forward strand.
ATTCTATGATGCAGCGGGTCAGCCATGTCGGATGTCCGGTACGGTCATGGATATTTCCGAACGAAAACAAGCTGAGATCGATTTGCAAGAGCGCAATGAGCACATCCGTCTCCTCTACGAAACGACTCGTGATTTACTCTCAACTCATCATCCGCTAACGCTGGTACAGTCTGTATTTAAAGATCTCAAAGCGTTAATCGAGTTGGATGTTTATTTCAACTACATGCTGGACAAACCGCACCAGAAACTGCATCTAGTCTCCTATAGCGGAATCTCTGCTAAACAGGCCCAGGAAATTGAATGGCTAGATGTTGGGGCCGCGATTTGTGGCACGGTCGCTCAACAGCGCAGTCAGATGATGCAGGATAACCTCCAGCAATCTATCGATCCCAAAGCGGAACTGGTGCGATCGCTCGGCCTTACCGCCTACTGCTGTCAACCGCTAATTGCTCAGGACAAACTGTATGGCACGTTGGGCTTTGGTAGCCGTAGCCGATCTGAATTCACGCTCTCTGAACGAAATCTGTTTCAAGCCATTTGTGATCAGATCGCTATCGCGCTGGAACGATCTGAACTGTTCTCCTCTTTACAGCAGCAAACCGAAGAACTCATCCGAGCGAATCGTATTAAAGACGAATTTCTTGCCATTCTCTCCCATGAGTTGCGATCGCCCCTCAATCCTATTCTCGGTTGGGCAAAACTACTGCAAACTCGCACGTTTGATGCCGCTAAAACGGCATATGCCCTGGCAACGATTGAACGCAACGCCAAACTTCAGACCGAACTCATTGACGACCTGCTGGATGTGGCCAAAATTCTGCGGGGCAAACTCAGCATCGAGACGGCTCCCGTCGATCTGGTGTTTGTGGTGGAAGCGGCCATTGATACCGTCAGAGCTGCTGCCATTGCCAAAAACATCCATTTGCATCCGATACTTCCTCAGATTGGACGGGTATCAGGTGATGCAACTCGGCTCCAGCAAGTGGTATGGAACTTGCTCTCAAATGCTATCAAGTTCACCCCCAACCGTGGGCGAGTTGAGATTCGGTTAGAGCGTAGGGGAAATCAGGCCCAAATTACGGTCAGCGATACCGGGAAAGGGATTAAGCCCGAATTCCTACCTTATATTTTTGAATCTTTTCGGCAAGAAGATGCAACCACCACTCGTCAGTATGGCGGATTAGGCTTGGGGCTATCGATCGTGCGTCATTTGGTCGAAGCTCACGGTGGTACCATCCGAGCGGATAGTTTAGGAGAGGGGCAGGGCACTACCTTTACCATTCAATTACCTCTGCTTGAATCAGACACAGATAGCCATCGTTCTGAGGAATCGTTAGAGCCAGAACTGGATCTGAGCGGAGTACGGGCGTTGGTAGTGGATGACGAACCAGATGCCCGTGAATTGCTGACTGTATTACTAACTCAATATGGAGCAGAGGTTTTAACGGTCAGCTCTGCGGTTGAAGTGCTAGCAAATCTGGAAACCTTTCAACCGGATGTATTCATTAGCGATATTGGGATGCCGAACATGGACGGCTTCTCGCTAATGCAGCACATTCGAGCGTTACCACCTGAAAAAGGAGGACAGATTCCAGCGATCGCGCTCACGGCTTACGCACGGCAGGAAGATTACCAGCAAGCGATCGCAAACGGCTACCAACGCCATGTCACGAAGCCGCTTGATCCGGAACAACTAGTTCGAGCTGTGATGGTACTGCATACTGTCAAAGAACGAAGTTAAACGCCACCCCTCAATCAGCAATTCTTAGGATGTAAATGGGTGGTCGTGTCCACCAATTGTGAGTTTGGCACACCCGTCGGGCGCACCAAACCCAATTGGTTTCACAATCAGAATTGTTGCTCCTCAATCACTTGCCTGAACGTTTGCGTTGCGGGGGAATTACCGGGTTTAACTTGCACTCCGAGATGATTGTGCCAGTAGAATAAATAAGCAGGTAGCTTAATAAAGTGTTACGTCTATGACCTTTGACCCTCAGGTTGAACAAGAAATAGTGCAGGCAAACGCAGACGGTGAGAGTCAGCCGAAGCCAAAGGTTGAAAAGATCTTATGTCCTCACTGCCTGAGAACAGCAACCAATGGGATAAAGTGCCAAGGAATGTGTGTAGCGGATAGTGACTATTGAAATCATCTTGAATTTGCAACATAGCCCTCTTGACGAAGCCGATACAATTACGGCATAGCTCACGACAATTATTTGGAGGGAGTTCTATGATTGCTTTATCTGGAATCGCCATCCAAAGCAAAATCTACGGGAGTTTGGCTTCTGTAGTATATCGAGGCATTAGAGAGGAAGATGGTCGAGCGGTTATCGTCAAACTGCTGAAGCAAGATTATCCCTCTGCTCAAGAATTAATCCGCTATAAACAGGAGTATGAAATTACTCGTTCGCTTCAGCTCGAAGGTGTAGTCAAGGCATACAGCCAGCAAATTCCCCGACCCGTTTCAGACCTGATTCTCAAATTGATGGCGAAGAATGCAGAGGAGCGTTACTAGTTCGCAGAGCCAGTGTCTTCAAGGAGAGATAAACAGAAAGTGACTTTTCCACAGCCCACACCCCATACCTCAACCCCTCGCACCCCAATTCAAGTTTTGATTGTCGATGACCACTCAATCGTCCTACAAGGACTCGCGGCTATCATTGAGAATGAGCCAGATATGACGGTGGTCGGTCAAGCGGGCAATGGACAGGAAGCGATCGACCAATATCGGCATCTCCAGCCGGATGTCACCTTAATGGACTTACGGATGCCGCAGCTCAATGGAGTGGACGCCACGACAGCCATCTGCGCTGAATTTGCCCATGCTCGCATCATTGTACTCACCACTTACGATGGGGATGAAGATATCTATCGCGGATTACGGGCCGGAGCAAAAGGATATCTGCTTAAGGATGCTGAACCGGATGTCCTCCTAAACGCTATTCGCGTCATTCATGACGGGCACCAATACATCTCGCCAGAGGTGGCTGCCAAGCTGGTGCAGCGGATGAACAATCCAGAGTTGAGCGATCGAGAAATCGAGGTGATTCATCTCATGGCACGCGGTTTGAGCAATTACGAGATTAGTACAGCTTTAAGCATTACCGAGAGTACCGTCAAATTTCACATCAACCGAATTTTGAGCAAGTTAGGGGTGAGCGATCGCACGCAAGCGGTGGTCATGGCCTTGAAGCGGGGAATTGCCAAGTTGTAACTGAACTTAAGTTCAGTTACAACTTGGTTTCAGATATAGGTGATGGCAGTCCTTTCGTTCCTGCAAATACTCAACTCTGAGTGGGCGACAAAGCAGCATCAGTTTTATAAGCTAAGGTCACGCAAATTCCAAGGTGAGTTGAACCATTGCAGCTTTAAGGACTGTAACGAAGCCACTCTCGTCACAAACGGTAACGGCTATATGAGTGGCGTTGCCCCCTATGCGAATCCGGACAACGCCGAACAACTCTGGGAAGAATCGTTGCGTTACTTGTCTAAGTGATCCTTCAGACGTTACCCCATCGAATCTATCAGAAAAGCAATGAATACAGAACAGCCCATATGAAAATTATTTCCTTTTTAAGATTAAAACAATACCGTATGGCGGCTGGAGGAGGGGTGCTGGCGATCGCCCTATCGGCTTGTAGTACCCATTCTGCATCCCAATTACCCAGTGCAAGTCCTCTAAGTAATTCCAATCCGCCAGTGTCACCAACTGCTACGGCTCAAATCGCTCCTAGTCTATCCCCATCCAGTTCTACGACACAGAGTTCTATCGGCTCATCGCCTCAGCAGGAAGCAGCCCAGGTTATTCGAGACTACTACAGTGCGCTCAACCGCCGAGATTATGCAGCCGCCTACTCTACCTGGGAAGGAAACGGTGCCTCCAGTCAGCAGTCGTTTGAGCAGTTTAGACAGGGTTTTGCCAATACCGTATCCACGGCTGTAGAAGTGGGACAACCTGGTCGATTAGAGGGAGCAGCAGGCTCATCCTATATTGAGATTCCAGTTACGGTTACCGCTGTGACTCGCAATGGAACCCAGCATGGAAACCAGCAACGATTTCAGGGTAGCTATGTGCTACGGCGCGTCAACGATATCCCTGGTTCAACGTCAGAACAGCGGAGATGGCACTTCCACTCAGCAAATTTGGCTCCAGTTCGTTAGCTCTCATTCACAAGAGAGCCGTATACATGTTTAACTCCACTAATAGAAAGGGTGAACGCTCAATTATGTTTAAGCTATTCTCTAACGTTTCTATTCTGTTGGTCACACTCACAGCGTTGGTGCTGGTTTATTTTCACTCTTTCGGGGCAGAGCCTGCCTTGTCAGAAACATCAGATGTAGACTCTCTAAACCAATCAACTCTGGTTGCAACTGCCGCTCTTCCTCCTGATCTTGTCCCAGCTGTCTTAGGAGGCAGACCTGTTTATGTACTATATGTAACCAGAACTGAAGATACTGTTCTCATCCGTTGCTATCCCGGCTATGAACCCACGATCGCCGTTCGAGCAATGGGAAGTAATCCCAATACCAATACCCAAAAAGAAGGCGTTATGACGTGTCGTCCTTCTGCTTAGAGCAGTAACGCATTGTGTCGCAAACAGAAGACGCGATCGCCATGATTCAAAGATTCAAACTCTAGTACAAAGTCTCCGGCAAGGAACAACGTGGAAGAAGGGTTAGCGGCTCTCTGCGAGTATGTAGAGCTTCCCAGTATGGCATCACCCTTGTTCCGCCACCAGATTCTCAGTCCTAGTGTTCTGTCAACGTTCAAAATCAGCAATTACAAAACTCATCATGCAAAAACTAGAAGGAAAAATTGCGCTTGTTACGGGTGGTACCAGCGGCATCGGTCTTGCCACAGCCAAGCATTTCGTTGCTGAAGGTGCCTATGTCTTCATTACAGGTCGTCGTCAAGCGGAACTGGATGCTGCCGTGGATGCGATCGGGAAAAACGTTATGGGTATTCAGAGTGATGTTTCTAATCTAGCAGACCTCGATCGCCTGTTTGCCACCATTGAGCAAAAGCAAGGGCATCTCGACATTGTCTTTGCCAACGCGGGTGGGGGAGAAATTGCCCCCCTCGGATCAATCACCGAAGAACATTTTGACAAAACATTCAACACGAATGTCAAAGGTTTACTATTTACAGTGCAGAAGGCACTGCCGCTGCTGCCAGAGGGTGCTTCGATTATTCTAAACGCCTCAACTGCCTCTACTAAAGGCACCCCAGCCTTCAGCGTTTACAGCGCGACTAAAGCTGCCGTGCGATCGTTTGCCCGGAACTGGACACTGGATCTCAAAGGACGCAAGATCCGGGTGAACGCTATTAGTCCAGGGGTGGTTCCGACTCCGGGTTACAACCTCATCGGACTCAATGATGAGCAGGTGCAGGAATTTGTGGACAGCCAAGCCGTCAACATCCCACTGGGACGAGTGGGCACGCCCGATGAAATTGCCAAGGCCGTTGTTTTTCTTGCATCAGATGACAGCAGCTTTGTGAACGGCATTGAGCTGTTTGTTGATGGCGGTATGGCACAAATTTGAAGTGCCCTAAGAACGGCTCTTTGTGAGTATCTTGAAGCGATAGCGCGATTAACCCTGAACTTCAGCGATTTATGGCGCAACGCATTCATGCTAAAACAATCGAAGTTAACTCCAGCCACGTATCGTTTATTTCTCATCCTAACGAGGTTGCTCAACTGATTAAAGAAGCGGCAACGGCTAATTGAACGGATGGCTCAATTCTGGATATTGATCACAAATAGCATTCAAAACTTTGGAGTGAAAGATGCAAATCATTTCCGTTAATGTTGGACTACCGCGTCAAGTGGCCTGGAAGGGAAAAACTGTTAGCACTGGCATCTTTAAAGAACCAGTTAATACTAGAGTGATGGTGCGATCGCTCAATTTAGACGGTGATGGGCAGGCAGATCTTACGGTTCATGGTGGAGCAGATAAAGCTATTTATGTCTATCCGTTTGAACATTACGAGTACTGGCGGAATGAATTGCCAGACACAGAATTAACACCCGGTATCTTTGGCGAAAATTTCACGGTGACTGGACTGAGAGAAGAAGAACTGAACATTGGCGATCGCTTTCAAATTGGCACCGTAAGCTTGATGGTGACACAACCTCGAATGCCCTGTTACAAATTAGGAATTCGGTTTGGACGACCGGATATGGTGAAACGATTTCTCGCCAGCCGTCGCACTGGATTTTATTTCTCCGTTTTGCAAGAGGGCGAAGTGGGAGCCGGAGACACCCTAGAGTTAATCAGCCGGGATGCCAACAACATCACAGTTGCCGATATTACTCGACTCTATGTGCGTGAGCAAACCGATCCAGGATTACTTCAGCGTGCGGCTCATCTAGAAGCGTTACCCGAAAGCTGGCGCGACTACTTCCAGGAACAGCTCAGTCGTGTAGAAGACGCGGAGACACGGGGATAGGGAGACACGATCGCTAAGCCCAAATGGGGTGCGGAGTAAAGCTGAAAAGACATAATCTTAAGGGAGTTGCACCTGTTATGTCTGAACTCTTCTGCCGAATTAGAGATGGAATGTGCAAATACTTCTATCTAAATACAGATGGAAAAATTGATGCTTTAATCATCACCTTTTGACATCCATTTAAAGAGCGATCAATATACTAAACAGTTTAAGACATAACATCTCGTAAATGCCTTTCTTGCGTCTATAAAACAGCTTTCGATCGCTTGAACAATCAAACTAATAACGTTAGTCTGAGAAGTATGGAAGCCAGACTAATAAGTTCTAGTTTCCATTCAAAATAATTGAATTAAGTAGGTAGGCACAATTAAACATTAGATAGAAAAACCGGGGGAGTGCCCCTCCGGGCCACTCCCCCGGTTTTCTGGGTTTGGTTTAATTAGGCTTGCCTACTTATCTAGAAGTTTAGCTTCTAGAAGTTTATTTAGCAGTAGAAGGAGGCAAAAATGTCTGGGAAGAAATCTGAAATCAAAGTTAATGACTTGAAGGAACAGCGCCCTGCTGGTTCTGAGTTTCTGAACGAAGAAGAAGGCTACCTCGACAATTTGAGCGAAGAAGAACTGAATGCTCGTGGTGGAGCAGATGATATCTCAATCTCGGCTGGTGACTATGTCTCAAGCGGTACCTATACCAGCACAGGGCCAGGTAGTGACATCAGTATTGGAGATCTCGATTAATTGCCTTATTACCTAAAAAATAAGGCTGTCAATGAGGAAGTAAAGGAGGCAAAAATGTCTGAGAAAAAGCCTGAAATCAAAGTTAATGACCTAAAAGAACAGCGCCCTGCTGGTTCTGAATTTCTGAACGAAGAAGAAGGCTACCTCGATAATTTGAGCGAAGAAGAACTGAATGCTCGTGGTGGAGCAGATGACATCTCAATCTCGGCTGGAGAGTATATCTCAAGCGGCACCTACACCAGCACAGCACCAGGTAGTGACATCAGTATCGGGGATCTCGATTAACTGCCTTTCCTTTAAAAATTGCAAGTTAAAAACTTGCGTTGACTATTCTCAACCGGTTGAATTTTTCGGGTGCCTACTAACTAACAAAACTGAATAACTGTAGCTCATTCAGTTTGATTTTGAGCGACAAGGGTTGATGGCATGTCTCCTCAGATGTGCCTCAACCCATGTTCCCAATTAAATTTATAGCTGTATTCATTCGGGTTAGGACGGGGTGCAGGGGTGGAATCCCTGGTTGGGAGCCGAAGCCCCCATACCCCTCTTAGTTTTCGATGTCCTAACGGACATGCCTACACAGCTATATGAAGCGAATTTTGAGATAAGTAAAGTATCTCAATTAACTATAAGACCTATAAAACCTGCGCTCCCCGCTGTGCAGGGAGCGCAGGTTTTTGGGTCTTGTATTTGACTCAGACCACCTACTTAGCACTCGCCATGTCATTTGTATTAAGTTCACAAAATATTTTTGAATACTTAGAAGACCATAATATCTATACGCAGACCGGAGAATGTTCGGAGAAAATTGAGCGTAAAGTTGCTAGAAACTTTAACCTATTACTGAGTTTGTCGGATAGTCAAACGATAATTGCTAAACAGGAATGTTGCGGCCCCGATGGCAAAACAACGGGCAGTTTTTTGCAGGAATGGCGAATACAAGAGTTCTTACAAAAGTTCCAATCGTTGAATCACCTTCAATTATTCCTCCCAGAGGCACTTCACTTTGATGCAGAAAATTCTATTATTGTTTATAAATACCTTAATGATCATTGTGATCTGATTGATTTCTATACTAAAGAAAATAGTTTTCCAACTTCGATCGCATCTGCCATTGGCGCAACCATTGCTGCATTTCATCAAGCGACGTTCGATCAACAGGAGTATCGTGAATTTTTTGGTCAAGGGCGTGAAAATACGCCTGTAAATGGTGGCATTCCCCACATTGTTCGCAAGTTCGATCGCATTACACCTGAGGTTTTCGGTCACGTCCCTGCGGACGGGCTAAAATTCTTTGCTCTATACCAGCGTTACGCGAGTCTCAGAACTGCGATCGCAGAACTAACAGATACAATCACTCCCCGTTGTTTAACGCATAATGATCTGAAGTTGAACAACATTTTGCTACACCATGATTGGCAGCAAATCCTGGAAGAAAAGCTGGCAGGATGCAGAATCGTTCGCATCATTGATTGGGAGCGCTGTAGTTGGGGTGATCCAGCGTTTGATATTGGAATGCTGATCGGGAGTTACCTGCTGCTTTGGTTAAAGAGCTTGGTCGTGAGTAAATCCATCGACATTGAAGATTCTCTGCGAATGGCCGTTACACCACTTGAACAGGTTCAACCTTCTGTTGCCGCTCTACTCAGCGCTTATTTTGCTAATTTTCCCGAAATTCTAGATGACTATCCTCATGTCTTAAAGAGAGCGGTACAATTCTCTGGCCTAGCTTTAATTCTGCACATTCAAGCGACACTTCAGAACCGAAAAACCTTTGGCAATACAGAAATTTGTATGCTTCAGGTGGCAAAGGGGCTACTCTGCAATCCCAATCAATTCATGCCAACCGTGTTTGGGACTGCCGCAGAGGAAATCATAGGCTTGCAGCCTGTTGCTTAAGTGGCGTTAGGAGGAAGACGATGATGCAAATGCTAGATTTTTCAACTCAATCATTCAAGGCATCAAGCGATCGCATATTGAATTCACTATACGATATCGCTAGCCAGGTGCAGATCGAATCCAACTTCTGTATTCGGCACCCTGACTACAAACCTCTAGAGCTTCCACCCGATGTGATTGCTCGGTTTCAAGGCTTACCATTGCAGCTTCAAACCAAGTACCAGGCTCTACAACTGCAAAGTTTTCTCTACGGCATCTATTACAATGGCTCCCTGCGTAAGGCTTTAGCACCAGAAGGGGAGGAATTAGCGCTTGAGCAAATCCTGGAGAACAATCGGTTTCAGGGAGTAGATCTGAAATTTTACGAGCGATTGCATCACAAAAATCATGGAACAGGTTACTTTGATCCAGGCTGGACAGTGCTGAGACAAGAAGAAGATAGTACGCTAGCCGTGATCAAGGACAATTTAACCCTGCATATTGAGCGGGAACGCCATCTACGACTAGACCAACAATCTGTGGCTGTGGGGGATGTCGTTGCCATACGATTGCCGCAGAATCGGGTTCAGAGCGGTTTTTATATGGCCGTTAGCAATATCAGTTCACGCGATCGCAATCCTGCGCATGAGTCGGAATGTGTGCGGATCTACTTTAACGTAAGCCCAGAGGGAGCGATCGCCATGATGGATGCGCTCACTCAGCAATTGAACGACATTACCATCCCCTTCAAGTTCAAGGCGTTATACAACCCGTCTGACTACGATCGCTACGACTCTACGGTTCTATACCTTGAGAAGCAAGACTATGAGGTAGTACGACAGGTACTTCAGGACGTTTATTCCGAGAAGCGATCGTACTTTCAACCAGAAGTGCCTTTATTCACGAAGTGTTTAGCACCGGGACTGGCTCTTGCAGAAGAACCCAACTGTAGATTAGCAAGCAAAGAGAGTTTTGGCACAAACCGCTGCCAAATTGTTGCGAGGGGGTTGCTGGAGGCCCAGCAAATTGGCGATGAGTCCCCTGAAGGTCGAGTGACAGCGATTTTACAACAGTTTTCCCACCTTGGGATCGATGTCAACCATCCCTACCTGAATGCAAACTCTGAAGATACCTACGCCCCTTTGGAGCCATGCTGATCACGGATTTAGCACCAGAACGTGCTGTCACACCCGACAGAGTCGGTGAACTCAATGCCAAACTGCCAGAATCGGATTTACCGTTCTATCGCAAGTTAGGACGCACTGACCTGACTGTGAGTTGCTTGGGATTAGGTGGTGGTAGTGGAATTTCCAGTGAAGACACGCTTTATGCATTCGAGCAGGGGATTAACTATTTTTTCTTCTCCAGCGATTTGCATCACTTTTTGTACAGTAAGATGTCCGATGCGTTGCGGCAGTTGTGTGGTCGCGGTTCATCTGTTCGAGATCAGGTCGTTCTTGCGACTGTGACGTACAACAAAAGCCCGGAGATGGCGTTAGCAGCCCTGTTCGATCAGTTTCAAGAATTGGGAATTGATTTCATTGATGTGTTCTTTTGGGGCTGGATTGGCACGGATGATGCGCCCCGCTTCCAAGATTGTATGGAGCTTTCCGACGACCTTCGGGGGGTAAATTCGGTCTATCAGCGGAAGATCGAACGATGGGTTGGCGTGTCAGAACGACTGAAAAAAATGGGAGCGGTTCGCTATATTGGCGCTTCGTTTCATGATTTTGATCTGGCGCGACAGTGGCTCAACAGTCCCCTGTTAGATGTGGTGATGGTAAGACACAATATTGCCCACCGCACTGCCCAAACGAAAGTCTTCAAAGATATAGATGCTCAAGACCCGCAGCGATCGGGCCTTGTCACTTTTAAGTCAGCGGGAATGCATACCTTTTTGGGGCATCCTCCGGCTCATTTGCCCAAGGACTGCTGGCAACCGTCTATCCCTGACCTGTATCGCTACTCCCTGATGCAGAACGGTGTGGATGTTTGTTTAACGGGCCTGAAACGACGGCACGAGGTTGATGCAGCGATCGCAGGGGTGCAGAAAGGCAAGTTAACCCCTGCTGAAATGGACTACCTTGAACTCTACGGTGATTTACATCGCCAACGTCTGAACGTTCAAGATATTCCTCGCGATCGGTTGCTATATCGAGCTGTGTAGACCAAAATCTGCTGCTAAGCCAGGAGCACAAACCATGCAAGAAGCGTTAGAACACACGGAATTACAGTCCTCACAGCTAGAAACGCTACCCAAAAATCGTCCTGCTACAGACGATGAGATTTTGGCATACCTGCGTCGTTCTGGCAAAATTGCTGAAATTGCGGCTCTGGCTGAACATGATGCACTCATTCTTAGCCTTTGTGAGCAATTCAATCTCACCATTTCTGATGAAGAACTGCAAGCCGCAGGAAACGAATTTCGGCGATCGCACAACTTATTCAGTGCATCTGAAACGGAAAATTGGCTTACTCAACAGCGAATGACAGCGGACGATTGGGCAGAAGGGATTCGAGTGAAGCTTCTAGAACAGGCGTTAAAAGAACATTTGTTTGGTGAACAGGTGGATACTCATTACTTAAACAACCGTAGAGAGTACAAGCGAGTTGCCCTCTCTCAAATTCTGGTTCAGGATTTAACAGATGCGCTTAAAATTGTTCACGCTTTGCGAGAAGAAAATGCGTCTTTCTGTGCCCTGGCGATCGAATATTCCAAGGGAAAACAGTCTAAAGAAAAAGGAGGGTTTTCAGGGATTCATTTTCTGCCGAAGCTGATGCCCGAAGTTGCTCAAGCCATTGTTGATGCCAAGGAAGGGGACGTGACTGACCCTATTCAAACCAAACTGGGATATCACGTTATTAGAATTGAAAAGTGGTTTCCACTGCACTTCAGCGAATCCCTTCGAGCAGACGTAATGGATTCGCTTTTTCAAGCCTGGTTACGAGAGAATTACACTTGTGAATAGTCAAGTTGATCGACTGCATGAGTAGATTTTGATTGAAATTCAGGGATAATTTCTACTTGCTCTACGGTTTGTTTCAACCAATCCAGAAACAAGTTAGAAAGAATTTTTTGATGACGTGATTTATCTAGTTCTGGTTGAATAATGTCTTCAACTAAAATTAAGTGTGCTCCTTTCGCCGTCAGAATTGGTTTCAGCAGTTGGGGTGGAGTCGAGGCAAAAATGACTGCGGAGATTTCAGGTTTGAGGTCAGTGCGATGCACTCTTCCCCGATATCCGCCACACCGTCGCAGTTCTGTGTCTTGAATGTATCGATGAGCGACATCCGGAAAACTCATCTCACCTTCCTGGATGGCATAGAACAGCTCCATCGCCAGATCTTCATCATCCAGAACAATTTCATACATCACAACCTGGGTGTAATCGAGCTGGTGTTTGACAAAAAAAGGTTCAACCTGATCGCCAAAGAGATGTTGCGCTAATTTTGATGAAAGCGCACTGATTCGAACAATTTCTTCAAACTCATCTAAGGATAAATAATGCTCCTGCAACCATAATTCTGTAGAATCAGCCCTTAATAAGTTATGAGTCAATCGAAACGCATCAGCGGCTTTCTGAAGCTCCTCAGGCTCTAACGTGATGCCATTTTCCTCAGCGATCGCCTCAATCACTTTGCGATTCACAATCCCTTGAATCGTTTGAGGCATTTGACAGGAGAGCTTAATCTGTTGAATTAGATCTTCGCTCGAAATTGCGATCGACTTTACCATCTCAACTCCTCATTTTCTGATATTGAAAGATAAAAATTGAACATTAAAGCTTATAAATCTAATCCCCCTGATTGCAGCTTCTTAAACGGATCTAAGAGAAAATCAACCACTCGTCGCTGCCGCACAACCACTTCTGCTGTTGCCGTTTGACCCGGAGTGAGGGCAACTCGTTTGCCTCCGGTTTGCACGTAGGTTTGATCCAACGCGACTTCTATTTCAAACGTTTGAATTGACCCCTGAGGCGTTTCGGTCTTTTCAGAGTTTGGTGAAATCCAGGTAACGTGACCCTCGACAATTCCATAGTCCTGATATGGATACGCATCAAACTTGACCCGGACGGGCATTCCAACCTCTAGAAAGCCGCTCTCCTTGCTGGGCATATCTGCCCTCAGCACCAGGGGAACATTCTCAGGCGCGATCTGCGCCACCAACTGACCGGGCTGAACGACTGCTCCTGGCTTCTCGATCGGCAGTTGAAACAGGACACCATTAATGGGCGATCGAATTTCGCGCTGCTGCAATTGAAAATTCAGAGCATTGATCTGCTCTTTCGTCTGATTAATCTCTCCCTTTAGTCCGGCTGTTTGCGAGTCCAAATCCTTTGTCTGTCGCTGAATTTCTAGAAGCGTGAGCTGGTTATCGCGTAATGTTCCTTGATACTGTTCCTGTTGAGCTTGTAGTTGTGCTTCCGCCTGCTGCACATCCGAACTAGCCTGATTCAAATCTTCCCGTGTTGCATCCACAACCCGCTGAGCCGCCACCACTTGCACCTCGGCAACCACCCCGTCATCTACTAAACTGCGATATCGCTCCACCTCATGCTGATCCCTCACCAGCCGTCCGGCGGCAATATCTCGCTGAGTTCTGCTGTGTTCCAGCTTTTGTCGGGTTTCCTCAATTTGAGCTAGCTGAGAGGCGGCGATCGCTTTCCCCTGCTGCCGTTGAGCCAGTGTAGTTCCTCCTTGAAGCTGGTTCTTCATTAATTCCAACTGGGAAAGTCTGTTCATCTGCCCCTCAAGCTTTGCCTGAGCCTGCTGAAGTTCAGTCCGGGTGATATCAGATTCCAACTCCACCAAAACCTGCCCCTGCTTCAGCGTTTCCCCTTCCTTGACATTAATTTCCGCCACTTCTCCCGCGACCGCCGCATCCAGGTCAAACGTTTTGCCCTTTGGCTCTAGCTCTCCTCTAGCACTACCCACTTCATCTACCTTGGACAGCATTGACCAGGGAAGCACGATCGCCGTAAAGATCGCCAACAGATACAGCAATCCCCGCGTCCACACGCGCGGCATAGTGTTGAGCGCCTCTTCCGTTACAGAAGACCACTCCTCATGGCTTCCCTGCTCTAAATCAGACGGCAAGGGTGCATCAGTGGGCAATTCTAAGGTCGTGCTGGATGAACGATGTCCATTGCGGCTGTGATGCCCATTGTGTCCATTACGACTACTTTGGTGATGTCCGTTCTGCGGAAATGGATTTGGGTTTGATGGATTTGGCATAGTGATCTCCCAATAGTTCGCAAGAAATGCTGGACTTAAATGCTGGATTTAACCAACAGTCGTGAGCTGCTGCTGGTTTAGATAAAAATAATGACCACGCTTTTTCATCAGGTCATCGTGATTGCCCTGCTCCACTAGCACACCGCGATCGAGCACCAGAATCGTATCAGCGTGACGAATGGTAGAAAGGCGATGGGCAATGATGATAGTGGTACGGTCTTGGGAAATGCGGCCCATGTTGTTCTGAATGATGCGTTCAGATTCGGAGTCGAGACTGCTGGTGGCTTCATCAAAGATCAGTAGCCGAGGATTTCCCAGCAGCGCACGGGCGATCGCCAAACGCTGCCGCTGTCCTCCCGATAGCATTCCGCCTGCTTCCCCGATCTGGGTTTCGTATCCCATGGGTAATTCTTTGATGAATTGATCTGCCCCTGCCTGTCGAGCCGCTTCAATCACATCTTCCAATTTGGCGGTGGGATGGCTGATGCTGATGTTTTCACGAATCGTTCCACCAAACAAAAACGTGTTCTGATCCACTACGCCAATTTGCCGCCGCAGAGATTGCATAGAGACGCAGGTAATGTCATAGCCGTCAATCAAAATCTTTCCTTCGGTAGGAGGATACAGCCCTAAAACCAGCTTAGAAACTGTTGTTTTTCCTGAGCCGCTCCGTCCTACCAGGGCAATCGTTTGTCCCGGTTGTGCTTCAAACGTGATGTTCTCTAAGGTATTGGTATCGTTTTCGGCATGATAACGAAACGTGACCTGCTCAAAGCGAATGTGGCCTCGCAGGGGCGGTAAAACCTGGCGAGACTGATGTTCCAGATCTTCCTCTGGCTCCGCTTCAATCACATCATCAATCCGTTCAATCGAAATAACCACTTCCTGTAACTGGTTCCATAACTCGATCAACCTTTGAAATGGACGAATCACGTTCGTCAGCAGCATATTAAACGCGACTAACTGACCGATCGTGAGCTGATTGTGAATTAC
>DATNPS010000523.1:0-2668 GCA_036703095.1 Crinalium sp.
GGGCATCCTTGGCGATCGACAATGCTCAGTTATACCGGGTGGCTCAACGCGATCGCGCCAAAGCAGAAGCCGCTAACCGAATTAAAGATGAATTTTTGGCCGTATTGTCCCACGAGTTGCGATCGCCCCTCAATCCGATTCTAGGCTGGACAAAATTGCTCCGAACTGGGCGACTAGATGCCACAAAAACCCAGCAAGCCCTAGAAACGATCGAACGCAATGCCAAGCTGCAAGCGCAATTAATTGAAGACTTGTTGGATGTCTCGCGCATTCTGCAAGGAAAAATGACGTTAAACGTCGCGAGTGTGAATCTAGCGGCAACGATTGAAGCCGCCCTGGAAACGGTACGACTGGCAGCCGAAGCCAAACAGATTCAAATCCAGACTACATTTAATCCGATTTCAGGAACAGTTTCAGGCGATGCGAATCGCCTCCAACAGGTAGTCTGGAACCTCCTCTCCAATGCTGTGAAGTTCACCCCAACTGGAGGACGAATCGAGGTGCGCGTCGAGCAAGTTGGCACGTATGCTCAGATTCAAGTCAAAGATACTGGAAAAGGCATCACTCCAGACTTTTTACCCTATGTGTTTGACTACTTCCGTCAAGAAGATGGCACAACAACCCGACAATTCGGCGGATTGGGATTGGGGCTGGCGATCGTCCGTCATTTTACCGAACTGCATGGAGGAAGCGTTCAAGCAGACAGCCCAGGACAGAACTTAGGGGCTACATTTACCATCCGGCTACCGTTAAATATCGTAGAGCCGCAACCCTCTTCTGATGACAGACACCCAGAACGTGTGACAGATTTGGCAGGTACTCATGTCTTGGTTGTGGACGACGATGCAGATATGCGGGAGTTGGCAGCCTTCACCCTAACGCAATCTGGCGCACAAGTTACGACAGCCGCTTCGGCTGCACAGGCGTTAACTTTCCTGAATCAATCTGTCCCCGATCTGCTGTTATGTGACATTGGGATGCCAGAGATGGATGGTTATGCGCTGATTCGGCAAATTAGAAAGTGGTCACCTGAACAGGGAGGTATGATTCCTGCAATTGCACTTACTGCCTATGCTGGAGAAATCAATCAGCACCAAGCCCTAGCTGCCGGATTTGGGATGCATATCTCAAAGCCTGTCGAACCTGAGGAATTGGTAAAAGCGATCGCCCATTTGCTGAGACAGTGAATACCGTTTAGGTTGATTATATGTTGATTCCCTGACAATAACTAAATAAGCTAGGACTAACCCCGATGGATGTCGATCGCACAAACTCCTTAAATCATCGAAAAGAGTTTACTTTAAATTTCTCTCAGGAGTTTTGTGCGGACTGCTATGCGATCGAAGCACGATTCGCGGCGATCGTAGATCACATGGCTGAAGCATTCATTTCCATTAATTTAGAGTGGCACTGCACCTATGTCAACCGTAAAGCAGAGCAGCTTTTAAATAGGAAACGGCAAGATCTAATCGGCAAAACGTTATGGACAGTTTTTTCGGTCGAGCCTACCTCTGAGCTATATCAGCATTGTCATCGAGTAACTGCAACGCAAACGGCGATCGAGTTTGAACAACACTATCCCTCACTCAACAAATGGTTAAAAATTCGCCTCATAAATAGTGAAGAAGGCTTACTCCTCTACTTCCAAGACACAACTGAAACATCTCAAGCCGAGCAACAATTGAAAGCCGAAATCGCCAAGTCCCAGCAGGTGCAAGCCACTCTTCAGAAAGAACAGGACTTTTTGAAGGCAATTCTAAACAACGTTCAAGCTGGCATTGTAGCTTGCGATGCAGATGGCATATTGACTGTATTTAACCAAGTCGCTCAAGATTTTCATGGATTATCTCAGCTACCAGTCCTACCCGATCGCTGGGCTGACTATTATGACTTGTATTTGCCCGACGGCAAAACACGCATGAATACAGAGGATATTCCACTGTTTAGGGCATTGCAAGGACAGAACGTTCGTGATGTGGAAATGATGATTGTTCCGCAGCAGGGAACTGCCCGAATGCTGCTAGCGACTGGACAGGCAATTATAGCCCCAAACGGGGAAAAACAGGGTGCAGTTGTCGTGATGCACGACATCACAGAGCGTAAGCAAGCAGAAACGGCTCTGCATGAACGCGAAGCGCAATTATCGAGCATCTTCCAAACTATTCCCGATGGCATCACCATTCTAGATTCTACCGGACAGATTATTGCCGCCAATAGAGCAGCAGAGCGGATTTTAAGATTGACTCGCCGCGACATTGTGGAGCGAGGCTATAACGATTTATCCTGGTTCATTACAACTGTGGATGGTCATCCTTTCCCAGAAGATGAGCTACCGTTTGCACAGGTAATGCAAACAGGTCAGGCTATTTATGGCATTGAACATGCCATTAACCATACTGATGGAACCCGTACAATTCTCTCGATCAATGCTTCCCCTTTGTTTGACGAAGAAGAGAAAATTATCAATGTCATTGCTGCTTTGAGTGACATTACTGAGCGCAAGCAAATCGAAGAAGAACGGGTACAGCTTGTTCAGGAACAGGCAGCCCGTGCTGTAGCAGAGGTTTCTCAGCAAAAATCAGCATTTTTAGCCCAAGCAAGTGCTGTCCTTTCCTCTTCGCTGGATTATGCACAAACCCTCCAAAGCGTTGCCAAGCTGGCAGTGCCT
>DATNPS010000528.1:0-16581 GCA_036703095.1 Crinalium sp.
TGAATGATGCGATCGATGATGTTCGGCAGCAGCTCGGCAGCGTGAATGGATTGCCGCGTGAAGATGCTGAGAATGCGATCGCCCGCGATTCGTAGCATAGTTAACCGTCTTCTAAAGGAGATGAGTTAAAGGAGATGAGTGTGGCATGGCTGCATTGATCTCTGTCAAGGTTAAAATGGCTGATCAGACTCACGCTATAGTTATGTCTAACTTCTAATCAGCTAGACTAAAAATAAATCTGGATTGATACATAACTCCCGATTAGGAACTCAGAATTCATGGACAGTTCTATCTCTCTGGTCGCTGAATCGCTAGCCACTTTTCTGAACTTTTATTTCGTTATCATTATTCTTCGAGTTCTGTTAAGTTGGTTCCCCAATATTGATTGGCTTAGCCCTCCGTTCAGCTGGATTAGCCAAATTACCGATCCATATCTGAATATCTTCCGCTCTATCATTCCACCGTTGGGCGGCATTGATTTTTCACCGATTTTGGCGATCTTTGCGCTGCAATTTGTAGCTAAGCTATTTTCCCAAGTTGCAGTGGCAACCTATTACTAACGCATACAGTAAATTCGGGGAACCTGCGGCACGACCGCACACCCCCCACAAAAATATTCAGGAGAAATGCGTCGTCGCTGTATTTCTCCTGAATATTTTTTGCGATCGTTTAGCGACGCACCTTTCCGGCGAACCCAGAGGCTTTGAACTGTTCTAATTGAAGAGGCGTCGGCTGATTGGCCGGAACGCTAATGCGCAGCTCAAAATCGCTAATACCGGGGGGCAACTCGTCAATCGAGCCTAACCGAGTTCGGTTTTGCATCACCGAATTGTGATTAGCATCATAGATGCGGCCAAAGATATCAGCGTTGTAAACAGGTTTACCCGAATCATTTTGAGCCTTTCCGGTGACTATAAAACAATTGGCCGCGAGGCTGGCCCCTCCAGGCGTCACCGTTCCCTCCGCCATCTCCGGCGGGCAATCGTGGTATGAGATTTCAGAAAGTTTAACAGTCGTCAGGGCGATCGCATCAGGTGCCGAAACCAGGCTAACCAGCCAGAAACAGCAAGCAACGATGGCCAGCATCAAAGCGCGAAGCGACATAAGTTCAGTATAAATTTGGTCTAATCATCAGATTACCGTGAATTTCTCATCCAAAAGCCTGAATTAGAGGTAAGAAAAGTTTTGTTAAACTTTGACTAAGGATCAGGATGTATGACCTTAGGCCCTTCAACGTTTCGACTTGTGCCATGACCCAAGCTGAAATAGAGGCTGTGTTATTAGCTGCCTTTGGTCAGTGTGAATCTGCCGGGGTTCCGCTTGGAATGGAGCAGAGAGAGATTTTATTGCAGGTTCTTTCCAACTTTATTTATGAGCGATCGCTCAGATCCACAAATGCAGACACTCTTGCTAGCGATCGCTCCGAGTCTGCCGACACCGACAATCCGCTGGATGAGCTAACCATCAGCGAACGTCAAGCCCTGCTCAACTTCGTGAAACAGGAAACGGCCCAAAATCGCTCCTGGAAAGTACAGCTACTCAACGATTGGCTGCAAGGTCAAGATTCTGGAACGGTTCAGTTTGTCCGGGAACAGTATGGCGTGCAGTGGTTAGAGCGCATACAGCCCAATCATTTCGCCAAATACGAAGAAGACGCTACCCCAACCCTCCAGGTGGGCGATCGCATCGAGGTCGCGAACAGTCTGTGGGAATGGGTGCAGGACGAGGGGCCATGCAGCCGAGAATGGTTTCCCTGTACGGTCGTGGCCATCACAGGAGCAGATCCAGCAGCCCCCCATTTGGATGACGAGATTTGCTGCACCATCCGATTTGACAACGGCATGGAATATGAACTCCAGGGCGTTTACGACTGGAATCGCTACAACTGGCGGTGGGCCGATTCTGACTAATATTATGTACTCCAGCATCATTTGAGCCGCGCGGCTCAAATGACGTTGGTGAATCAGATCAAGCCCAGGTGATCTTTTAGCGATCGCCGCATCACATCCACTGGAGCAGGTTGTTCTAACCACAGTTCCAATGCCTTTGCTCCCTGCTGAACCAGCATTTCCAGGCCATCAATCGCGATCGCCCCCTGTGCCTGTGCCTGTCGCAAAAATTGAGTCGGGCTGGGAATATAGATCAAGTCATAGGCGATCGCCCCCGACCGCAAGAGTTTGGCCTCTTCATCCGTTAAGGGCGAAGCATTGGGGTGGGGGTGCATTCCAATCGGCGTCGTATTGACCAGCAAATCAGCATGGGGCAGCAAGCCCGGCAGACTCGACCAATCGTGAATCGAGAGATTCACTGCGAGAGGAGACGCCCCCCAACTGTGCAAATAGTCTTTCAGTTTCGTGGGATTGCGGCCTACCACCTGAATCTGAGCTATGCCCAACTGCGCACATCCCGCCACCACGGCTCTAGACGCTCCACCATTGCCTAAAATAACAGCAGTCGTCTGACTCCAATCTCGCGATTGGGCTTCTAAAGGCGCTAGAAAACCAGTAACATCTGTATTTGTGCCAACCCATCCCTGCTCGGTATGGACGACCGTATTCACGGCTCCGATCGCCTGTGCAACGGGCGAAATCTCCGCCAAAAATGGCAAGATGGCCTGTTTGTGAGGAATCGTAATGCTAAACCCGCGCATTCCAATGGCGCTCAGTCCAGCGATCGCTTTCTCTAACTCTGCGGGTTTAACGGGCAACGGCAGGTATACATAGTTAGCTCCCAACTGGGCGATCGCCGCATTGTGCATCACCGGAGACAGGGAATGCTCTACCGGATCACCCATCACTCCCAGAAGCTTTGTTGTCCCCGTAATCATACATTTCATTAAGATCAGTGAAACAGCCTAATCCACTATAAAACGCGACCCTCGTCTAAATTTGAAGGATTGCTAGTTTGAACGATGAATGATTGATGTGTGCGCTGTGAGAACGGCGAGCGTCACATCAGACGTTGTATTCAAATCAACCAATGTTCAAATCAACCCACAACGATGGTGAAGCTGGAGTTCTGGCATTAACCGCTCCGGCTTCCAATGTCGATTTTGAGTCGCTATAACCCGATCGGGTGTCAGCCCCCTCAAGATTGTGTGTCAAAATCAATAAACGATGCTTTTAAGTTGCCATGTTGGGAACTTTGCTTGGTGGACGCTACAAAATTAAGACTGTCCTTGGGGCCGGAGGCTTTGGGCAGACCTTTTTGGCGGAAGACACTCAGCAGCCCAACCGTCAATGCGTCGTCAAACAATTTAAGCCAGCCAGCCAGGATACTCGCTTTTTAGAAGTAGCCCGCCGTCTGTTTCAAACCGAAGTAGAAACATTGCGACGGCTAGGCCAGCATGATCAGATTCCAGAACTCTACGACTCGTTTGAAGAAGGACAAGAGTTTTACTTGGTTCAAGAATTTGTCGATGGCACCCCCCTGAGCGATGAGTTGGCGAATGGTGCCCGACTGAGCGAAGTGCAGGTGATTGACCTGCTGAACGATGTTTCAGGCGTTCTGGAATTTGTCCACAACAATCGGGTAATTCACCGAGATATCAAACCAGCTAACCTGATCCGACGCCATCGAGACGGCAAAATTGTCTTGATCGACTTTGGAGCGGTCAAAGAAATTCAAACTCAGCTGACATCGGGAACTGGACAGAGCAGCTTCACGGTCGGCATCGGCACTCAGGGCTATACTCCCACGGAACAACTGGCGGGAAAGCCGCGCTATTGCAGCGATCTTTATGCATTGGGAATTACCGCCATTCAAGCCCTGACCGGGCTACAGCCTTCGCAGATGGTTGAAGACCCCGATACGTCAGAACTGCTGTGGCAGGATCATGCCGTCATTAGCCTGGGACTGGAATTTATTCTAGATAGAATGGTGCGCTACCACTACAGCCAGCGCTACCAGTCCGCCGGAGAGGTGCTGCACGCCATGCAAAAGATGGCAGAGTTGCCAACCGACCTGACGGAAGTGCCGCCCTCGATGCTCTTGCCCGAATCGCTGCGGCAAGACCGCACCATCTTAAGCTCACCGCTCGACTGGCGGGGGAAGTTAAAAGCAGGTGTGCAAATGGTGGCGATCGCCACTCTAGCGGCGACCAGCCTCGTGCTGGGGATGCGCGAATTCGGCTGGATGGAGCCGTTAGAATTGGCAGCCTATGACCAGATGGTGCGGCTGCGGCCTCAAGCGCCACCCGATTCCCGTCTATTAGTGGTGGCGATCACCGAAGAGGATTTACAAAAGCTGAATCGCCCGACGCCCTCCGATCAGGATGTCGCTCAAGTGTTAGCCACTCTGAAGCAATACCAGCCTCAGGCGATCGGGCTGGATCTGTATCGAGATTTGCCTCAGCTCCCCGGTCAGGCGGCCCTCGCCAAACAACTGCAAGATCCCAACATCATTGCCATTATGAATCTGGGCAACCCGCCCGATTCCACCAAAGTCCCACCACCACCGGGCGTTCCAGTAGAGCGGATTGGCTTTAATGATTTTCCGATCGATCCCGATGGCGTCGTTCGTCGCAATTTGATGTTCGCCACGGCAGAATCGACGGTCTACCACTCCTTTTCGCTGCGATTGGCCCTTAACTATCTGGCGGCCAAAAAGATTCTGCCTATCAACAGCCCGAAGAACCCTGACTATATCGAAATCAACAAGGTTCTGTTTCCCGCCCTGGAGCCAAATGACGGTGGTTATAACCAGGAAGACACCGCAGGCTATCAGATCATGCTCGATTTTCGCTCAGCCCAGCAGGTTGCCCGTCAGATTACCTTCACTGATGTCCTGAATGGCAAGGTTGATCCGGCTTGGGTGAAAGGCAAAATTGTGCTGGTTGGCACCACAGCACCGAGCGGCAAAGATTTGTTTGACACTCCCTATAGCGCTGGACGGGAAAAAGACTTTCAGATGCCGGGGGTTGTGGTGCACGCTCAGATGGTGAGCCAATTGCTTACATCGGTATTGGATGGCAAGCCCCTGATCTGGTTTTTCCCAGACTGGACTGAGGTGCTGTGGATCATTGGCTGGGCGGCGGCTGGAGGCACTCTGGCCTGGTGCGTGCGGCACCCTCTCGCCCTAGGGCTAAACAGCACCGTGATGATTCTGATTCTGTCGGGAACGGGATTCATTCTCTTTTTGAACCAGGCTTGGGTTCCGATTGTGACACCTGCGATCGCCTTTTTAGTCGCCGATGCCGCCGTCACCGCCTATCGTTCGTATCGCTCTCAGCAAGAACAGCGAGAACTCACACAGCTCTTTTGGAAAGATCGTCGCTCAGGCCCGCTTAATAGCCGGGGCTATCAGCAGGACAAAAAGCAAGATAAAAAGCAGGATAAGAAGGGCGAACCTCCCACCCAAATGTGACAGTCGGGCGATCGCTAATGAAAGATGTCTTACCGGGTATTGTTCTCAATCGCCAGCAGCGAAAAGTGCTGCGCGAACTGGAACGGTTTACCCGCAGCACTGAAAAGCTACATCTGCTCACGGGATACGCCGGAACAGGCAAGACGACTTTGCTGCAAGCCTTGATTAAACGAATGCGAGATCGGGGCGATCGCCGCTCTATCGTCTTCACCGCATTCAGCAACAAAGCGACCAAAGTTCTAGAACGCATGTCAGAGCAGTGGAAGCTGGGGATCGACTGCATGACCTGCTGCAAACTCCTGGGCCTGAAGCCTGATATTGATCCCACGACGGGCAAGCAGGTGTTTAAGCCCGACCAGAAGGGGGAGAATAACTTTTCTCGCTATCGCCTGGTAGTGGTCGATGAAGCATCGATGATCAATGAGGAAATGTGGCTGCTGCTCATCGAAGCTGTATCTGACTTGACGGAACAAACTCAAATTCTATTTGTCGGGGATGTCGCTCAACTGCCACCGATTCAAGAACCAGAATCCCAGGTGTTTACCCAAATCCATCACCGTTCCGACCTCACTGAAGTGGTGCGCTATGGAGGGGCGATCGCTGTTCTAGCAGAATCGATTCGCAATAATCTTACCAATCGACAACTGCCGAGATTTGAAACCGATGTGAATGGCGATCGCACGGAAGGCGTTCTGGTCGTCAGTAGACAGGACTGGGAACGACTGCTGATCAAAGCTTTTCAAAGCGAATCTTATCAGCGCGATTCAGATTACGTTCGGGCCGTGGCTTACACCAACGCCAGAGTGAATGGCCTGAACCAAACCATTCGACGAGCCATCTATGGCGCAAATACGCCTCGATTTGTGCCCGGTGAACGCCTGGTAGCCAATAATCCCTACCTGATCAACGATGCCGTCATTCTGCAAACCTCATCGGAGTGTGAAGTGCTGGATGTGCAAACGGGGCGATCGGGAAGCTGGCATGTCTGGTTTCTGCACGTCCTGACTGACGAAGGCAAACACCGTACCTTAACTATGCTGCATGAACTCAGCCAGGACGAATTTACGCGCTTACTCAGCGCCTATGCCAAAGACAAACGATGGCGCGAGTTCTGGGATCTCAAAAATTTGTTTGCCGACTTGAATTACGCTTACTGCCTGACCATTCACAAATCACAGGGTTCCACCTTCCAAAATGTGTTTACGGATGTGCCCAACGCTCTGATCAACCGCAACATTCGAGAACGCAATCAGCTGCTTTACGTTGCTGTCACTAGAGCCGCAAAGCGATTGTTTATTTATCAGTGATGCAGATAGCTATGGCTATATATCGGTTGCAAAAACTGAAACTCAGCCAAGACCCACCTGAAAACTAAATATCTTTTAGTCAGGCAATTATTGCAACCGTCGAGACGGCTAGAATCGGGGATTTAATAAAACCCAAAACTTAATTGTTGAAAGCGCGGCTCTGCCGCGCTTTCAACAATTAAAAATTCGGTTTTAATTTGTTTGCGATTCTTAGGACAGGGAAGTGGGGGCTGCGCTCCCAACGAGGGGTTCTAACCCCGGCACCCCGTCTTAACTGCCCCTTTGATGGCTGTATCTGAAGCGCTACAGATTTTGACTTCAACCCGCTATTAGGTCTAGAGCTTTTAAGGTAGGGATTTATGAAAACGCTCCTGTGGGTTCTCCCACTGCTGTCACTGCTTGCATTATCGTCTGCGATCGCCTCCACTAATCCGTGGGCTAAACCGATGAACACCGCTTCTGATGAACCGTCTGAATTGGCTCTATCGCCCCAGCGTCCGCAGGACACGGCTAATAACAGCTATCAGCAAGTGATTGAGCGCACGGTCGCGATGGTATCCGATGCGCGAGCACAGGAGTTAGCCCAGCAGGCCGGACTCAACATTCTTGACATCACCTGGGAAGATACCGGACGCTACAACAACTCATCAGTTGGCCCCAACATCAGCGATATGACCATTCAAGTTCAGCATCGCGATCGCACCGATGGTCAGTATCGCCTGTCTCTCATGCCTGTAATCCGGCATCCTAACTTTGCAGACGAAACGGCAGATATTCCCATCGATCAGTTCTTCTTACTGGTAGGCAATCAGCGAGGAGACGATCTTCAGCGCGTCTCCCTGCGAGACTTTTTAGGCAACCTACGCCGCTATTTGAGCCAGCCCGATTCCTGGAGTGGCCGTGAAACGTCCCTCTTGGCTCCTAGAGACACGCATGTGCTGGTCAGCGCTCAGGCCTGTTTTCTGCCGATCGCTCAGGGTGAGACTGCTCAGTTCAATCCGGTGCTGTTCAACTACCAGTCCTATGCAGGCAATCCAGCCGTACTCACGATTCTGGCGACGCGTGAGGGCACCAGCGTCACGATTATTGACAATCAGCGCGATGGCTTTGAAGCAGGGCCAACCTGGGGCCAACGGCTGTTCTTTAACCACAATGGCGAACGGGCCAGCCTGACGGGCGAGCGATTGAGTGATTTTATGACTGGGAGCGATCGCCCCTCCCCTCAAAGCCCATCTGCCACAGCCGCTAGGGAAGATGGGTTGAACATGGTCATGCTGATTCAAGTGCCACTGCGGCAACGCGAACCGATGCGTCAGCCAGAAGCTGACATGATGATGCCAGCGGCTCCAGTCGCTCAGGGGGCAGCCAGTCGGGAAAGCAGCAACGTAGAAGCGGCTGTGATTGGTCACGGAGAGGTGGAAGGCCCGTTTACAGAAATTGATAACCTGGCGATCGAGCGCGATCCGCGATTCCCCATCCGCGTCACGGTGCAGTTCTACAAAGCAACCAGCAATGGCATCGTGTCTGAAACCGACATGCAGCAAATTAAACAGCAGATTGCCCGCGTGTATGACGATGCAGATTATGTGGGCAGCCTGGTGGTGGATGGCCCTAGCGATCGCCCCACTGAATATGATGGCTCTCATCAACAGCCGCGCGGCTGGTGGGAAAACTTTTGGCGAGGCTATGAGCAAGACACAGGGCGATCGCCTGCCGATGTGATGGAGTTATTGCGCTGGCTGCGGGGGGAACGACGGTAATCTCCTTTGTGAATCCTTGTTGCTGTAGAACCACAAGATTTTGCACCCTGCTCAAACTGACGCTATCCTGATGCACAAGACAATAAGGATCGTGGCTTTAATAAAACCCGGACTCAATTTTGAACGTGTGGCTCTACCGCACGTCCAAAACTAAAAAGTTGGTTTTAATCTATCCATAATCCTCAGCTATGGCAGTTCTGGCAGAGTGTGGTTGTGATGGTTGGTTCTTTCAAGTCTCGTGTTTTCATAGGAGTTTCGTTGCTGTGGATGGGATTGGCGGGAGGGGCGATCGCTCCTACCTACAGTTTGTCTCTTAGCCAAAGCATCAGCCGTTCCGCCCTACAGCCGAGGGCTACTCATCTAGCGCAGACAACTCTGGCACAAACCATTGCCCTGGACGACCCCGTTGTTCCCGTGTACGAGCTTTCTCCGCCTTCCCCTTCCGTTAATCCTTTACCGCGCCAAAATCCGCCAGATGTTCCGGTCAATCGAGATGCCTGGGTCGCTACTCTCCAGCGTGATAGTCAGGGCATGTTGTGGGTTGGCAGTTGGCAAGGGCTGGCCCGCATCAACCCCAATACAGGCAGCGTCCTGGCCCGACTAAATCTGCCTAACACGACCATTGACGATATTGCACAAGACCAGGCCGGGCGAATTTGGCTGGGTGCTTATGAAGGCTTAAAGCAAGTTAACCCCAATTACATTCCTTTAACGGCGCGCAGCATTACTGATTTGTCAAACCGAATTTTGGCCCTCGTGGTAGACCGACGCGGCTATCTCTGGGTTGGCACAGATAGCGGCTTGACGATGGTTAACCCCGATCAGGGAACGTTGATGACCTCATTCCGCACCCTCCCAGGAGGCAGTGCCAATGCGCTCGCGCTAGATGCAGACGGACAGCTTTGGGTCGGCACGCTAAACGGCGTTGTACAAATCAACACGGCTAGTTCACTGGTGATGAAAGAAGTGCCCAGGCTGCCGGGGAGAACCGTTCAGGCGATCGCTCTGGGGCCTGATAACCTGATTTGGGCTGGCACGGCCAGTGGGCTGCTGGTCATTAATCCAGCGAATGGAGCTGTAGTGCGATCGGTCACATCCTTCCGGGAAAAGAGCGTTACGGCGATCGGCTTTGATGCGGCAGACAACGTTTGGGTGGGCACAGAAAACGGGTTATTCAAAGCAAACCGGGCGAGTGGTGCGATTCTCAGCGAAATCGTTAACCTGCCTTCCAGCCAGGTTCTGGCGCTATCTCCCGATACAGGCAACAAGGTGTGGGTAGGCACAACTCAAGGCTTAGCGTGGGTGAGCCAAACAACAGGCCAGACTAGAACGCACATGGCCTTTAATCGAGGCTCGCGTTAACTCAGATCGCGTAGATAGTTCGGTGCTTCGACTGAGGGTTATTAAACTAGAGAAGATACAGAATGGGAGGTATAGTTTAGCACTTCCAACCCTGCTACGTATGACCCCACAAGAGTTCAGACGAATTTATTTAGATTCTCAAGATCATCTCGGTAATAACCTTCAGTCTCTCACTAATCTTCTTTCAGAATTAAATACTCTCGTGGCCGAAGTTGTTCAAAGTTATGACACTGTAAATACGACCGTTGAGCAATTTCTTACTCAGTTGGAAAGTCCGACAGAAACGGAAACGGAGGATTAGAAAGTTCAGATTCTACAAACCGCCCCAAAACTTCTAAATTAATAGGTTTCGTTAAATAGCGCCGAACTCCTAAATCCAATGCCCTCTGCTTTTCGCTAGATAGAGTATAAGCAGATACAACAATAATAGGAACTGATTTCCATTCTGTCGGTTGCAGTTGCTCTAGTAGAGTAAACCCATCTATACCAGGCAACTTTAGATCCAGAACGACTAGGTCAGGTTGAAAGGTTGACAGTGTAGAAAAGAAGTCATTGCCATCATGCAATCCCAAAACTGCATAACCCTGGTGCTTAAAAAACTCTTCAGTCAACAAACGATGAATATCGTTGTCCTCAACCAATAGGATACGTTTTCCCATAGCTTCACATGTTGTTTTAGTGTTATGGGCTTCAGTGAAGTTTAAATTGACCCAACACTCTGCTGCTGAAATCTACTAAACCCAATCGTGGAAAAGCTTATTTCTTCAGAAGTGCTGCTAAATCTAGACTAATTTACTCTCTCAACCAGAAACCTCATTTGCGGAACGTCAGAAGACCAACAGGGAAAACGTAAATCACTTACTGCCGAAATATTAGATATATAGTCTAAGCCGTAATGTGGAATTAGATCCTAAAAATGGAAATTCTTCCAGCAAGTCTCACTCTGCAACTGATTGCAGACTTGCGCCCCTGCCAAGCGGTCAAACCCCATGATTGGCGGCAGTGTAAGTTCGTTTGTGGCGAGCTTGCACTGTTGCTGATTTGCATGGTGAGACGTTCTGAAATTCTTTTATGTTCGTGATGCGAATTAATGCAGTACAAGTCCCCACAGCAGAACTAATAGCTGCATCGATTGTGAAAAGATGATGTTTGAACGGTTGCCCCAAGGGTAGACGCTTTCATACATCATTTGAACTTTTTATAGACTGAATTCGATAGTCTAATTTTGTGTGCACATTACGTACACAAAATTGAGCTTTTGGGAGAGTGGCGCGACACGTCACTCTCCCAAAAGCCTGTTGGTCGAATTCATATTTCATCAATAAATACACTGGGTTTAATCCATCTCGTGTGCTTGAAACTGGCTTTGGGTTTTGTTGGAAAACTGGTAGCAGTTTTTGCCTAACCCTTTAGCGTCATACATCGCTAAATCTGCTTTTTTGATCAACGGATCGCGGTCTTTCGCATCATGTGGATACACACTAATTCCAATACTGGTTGTAATCGGAATGGCTTTATCATCCAAAATAAAGTTTTGAGACAACGTGTTTAAGATCTTTTCGGCAACCCTGGAAATATCCTGGATGGTTGGAATCGATGGCAGCAGCACGACAAATTCATCGCCTCCCATGCGAGCAACCGTGTCACTGCTGCGAAGACAGCCAAGCAACCGTTGAGCGACTGCTTTGAGAAGCTGGTTGCCCATATCATGACCATACGTATCATTAATTTGCTTAAAGCCATCCAGGTCTAAGAACAGCAGCGCCACCATTTGATCCTGAGACTGCGCCCAATCCAGCGCTTGATGCAGCCGTTCGTAAAATAACTCGCGATTCGGCAATCCGGTTAGCGTGTCGTGATAAGCCATCCGCCGCAGTCGATCTTCAGCTTGCTTCAGTTCGGCGTTAGAGCGAACTAGATCAGCCGCTGCCTGCCTGAGTTCCTCTTCAACCCGTTTGCGCTGTGTAATATCTCGAATCACACCGACCAAAAACAGGTTTCCAGCCGCATCTTTGTGCAAAGACCGTTTCGTGGCGATCGCATAAGTCACGCCATTCGAGTTGGTAAATTCCTCCTCACTTTCACGTTCAACTCCGGTTCGAAACGTGAGGTCATCCTGCTGCCAAAAATGAGCCGCTTGATACGACGGAAAAAAGTTGTGATCGGATTGCTCCAACAGTTTCTCTAAGGGATAGCCAATAAATCGACAGTAGGCATTGTTCAACACAATCCATCGATGATTCTGATCTTTGACAAAAACTGGATCGGGAATGGTGTTGATGATGGAGTTGAGAAATTCTTTAGATTTCTTCAGTTCCTCTTGTAGATAAGCGATGTAGAGTGTGATGGTAAACGCCGATCCGGCAAGCGCCAGCATGGGCGGCACCAACGGAATCCAGAGTCCTTGCAGAAATCCTAGATAACAAATACTCCCCAACCCAAAGGCAGCCAGCACAAAGCTAAAGCTCGATCGCACCGGAGAGCGAAACCGCCAGCTTAAACTGGCCCCAATCAAAGACCAGGCGAGAATCCACACCAGCTCTAATGATTTTGGAATCGGTTGTAGTAGCGATCGCCCATTTTGCGCGGCACTGATGATCTGGCTGATGAACTGGGCGTGCAGTTCTACCCCAGCCGTGAGCTGAGCCGTTCCATCTTTGCTACCACTGTAAGACGTGTAGAAGAAATCTTTGAGGCTGGGAGCCGTAGACCCAATCACAACAATGCGATCGCGCATCAGATCTGGAGAAATCTGATTATTCAAAACAGCGCTAAGAGAGACGACAGTAAAGGAAGAATCGGGGGAACGCAGATTCGCCAGGATCTGGTATCCACCCGTGTTCGTTCCAACATATCCCCCATCATTCGGCTTTAACTGATGGAAAACACCTCCGCCAAGCTGTAAATAGTTAGGATTTACAGTTGCCGACCGGGGAGTGATGCCTTCCTTTTGCAAATAAAGCATTGCCAAGCGCAGGGCAAAACTTCTAGCAACCTTACCCTTCGAATTCCAAAACAAAACTGCCCGCCGAACCCGGCTATCCACATCCACAACGACGTTATTAAACCCAATCTGATCCGACGCTTCCAGCGCTTTCGGTGGCTTAACACCTACGCTTCCTGGATCTTCAATCTTTTCAATGCCAATTAAGTTAGGGGTCGTTTGAAACACCTGCTGTAGCTGGTCATACCCATCGCCAACCGGAACATCCCGATAAATATCTAGACCGATCGCACGCGGCTGATAGCTCTTAATTTTCGTCAGCAAATCAGCCATCACGGCATCGGGGATCGGCCAGGTTTGGAGCTTGCTAATGTCAGAATCATCAATTCCAACAATCACAATTCGGTGGTCTCGCGGTTCTGAAGGCCGCAGCCGAAAAATGTAATCTAGCGCTGCTAATTCCAAAGGCTGAAGCAATCCTGACAACCGAAGCCCTGTTACCACCCCTGCCACTAAAGCAGTTGTTAACCAGACTCTGCGCTCTTGCCAAAACCATTGCTTAATGTCTGTTCCCAGTTTGGTTAAGGTCTTACTTGGCTGCACAAGTCTCCTCATCCTGCGAAAGTGGTGATTAGCCTAGCTGAAATTTCTTATTTAGAATGCCCTTTTATTGGCCAAAATCGACTTTGCAAATTAAGTTTATCCAGTTTTTAGCTGAAGATAGCAAAATTGAGCAGAGCTGATTTGATTAAACACAGGATATGTTGATGTCAACGTAACGTACTTTTTCCCTGCAACAGTATGGGGTATGCCACATCAACCCATCCTGCAAACTGCTCACGCTCAGCTAACGATTGAGTTGAGGGACGTAGCCCAGAACGGCTAACGTCACAGTTCCCAAATAACGTCTGATTCGCAGACTGGGAGCTTTGAAACCTAGTTTTGCAGGTTTTCCATCTCTAGATTGCTCTACTAACGCCTTATCTTTCTTCAAGACGTTGAGGCGTAAACAGCAAATGAAAAGCATATTTCTCATACAGCTTTCTCATACAGCAGGTTGCGCTTGAATCAGCCATCGGTATTTTTGTAAGAGTTGCGCAATTTTTGTAAGAGTTGCGCAGAACGCGGCTCTCATAAAAAACACTTGGTTTTATAGCGATCGCAAATTGCTGTAAATATGCTTCATACACCCCTTTGGGAATGGTATATGCCTAGAGAGTGATAGCTAAAGATAGAGCTTAACGCTCTTGCTTCAGTCTCAAGGATGATGTCGATACTGATAATTTCAAGATATTAAATTCTACGGGGGGTTAATAAAGCTCTCATCAAAAAAGTATTACTTCAGGTAATCGTTTTTGAAGAGAATATGCCCTACTGTTGAGAACATCAGGAGACTTGATTGGGAATATCAAACTGAATGAATACCAACTGTTTTTAGAGAGAGTTAAACTGCTTTCTTTAGAAAAAGATTGGCTAATTCAGAATAAGTATCCTCTCGTTTTTCTTCTGGATTTATGTACCTATGCAACCTGTACTGATGGGCTATAACTCGATTACATCGATTTAAATCCTCAGTACTTAGTTCTACAGTTTTTGGAGGAATTTTGTATGAAATCTATTCGCTTGAAAGGATTCAACTTTAATTTTGTGCGATCGCTGTTAGTTGCTATCGCTTGCGCAGTATTATTCTTTAGCAATATGGCTCCTGCTGCTGCAATTAGCAGTTCTCCTAGCAGTCCTCGTTCGGGTGAAACTCCACTCAATGAGATTTTTGAGAAATCTGAGGATGCCCTCAGAGCAGAACCACGAACCATGAAGGAATTACAAACTGAAGCCAGTAAAGGCTACAACGAGGTTCAGGGTAATGCAGATTTCAATGATGCTGAAATGAAGCGTCCAGAGAATTCTCAAGATGCAACAACAGCGGCTGAACAAGTTGAAGATGCTTTAAAGAAAATCACTCACCAAGATTAACGTGAGTCTCCAACAAGAGGTGTATTAGTGCGCTGCACTAATACACCTCTTGGGAAAACGAAAAGAAAACACGTTTTCTTAGGAATTCGAAAGCCCGAATTTTGCTGCGCGTCGCGCAGCAAAATTCGGGCTTTCAAGCGAGTTGTGCAACGCAAAATTCTCTCGAAAGCCACTTATCGAATTCACGGAAAATTAGGGCTGAAGAATATGAATGCTGCCTATTGTTACAGGGAGAATTGCTAATAAAAAGCGTGTGTTTCTTCCAATTCATTTGGAACTGTGCTATTTAAAGCTATCTCAAATAAGCCTTATCTTTGATACATGACTTAACGGAATCGTGGGTTTATTCATTAAATTTATTCATTAAAGTTTACCTCTCAGATATCTTGCGAAAAGCTGTCTGTAAAGGCTAAAAAAAACGGAAGCTTCACCATTCAAATTAATAAGCTGAAAACGCAGCAGGACTATGATGTTCACGCTCTAAACTATGCATTAGGCGTAACTAGAGCGTGAGATATATTGGCGACAGTGTGCCATTCGTCCTATGAAATCTTGTCAGAGTTATGTCTTGGTATTAGAACAGCATCCTGATGACTGGCAAACGCTGGAAATGCTGTTGAAACCATTAAGATGTTCCGTTGTCGTTACAAATTCTATTGATCAAGCGATCGCCAAAATTAGTCAAGAACCACCTTATTTAGTGATTTTAACGGGTAGCCATCAGAACTGGTCCTACACGCTGGTGAAGGCGCTCAGGGCACAGGCTAATGCTGTTCATGTTACGATCGTGGCGCTGACTGACGTTCACGCTCCAAGCTGGCAATATCAAGAGGAAAATCCTGGTTTAGATGGTTTTTTGGTTAAGCCGCTGAGTCGGGATGTCGTAACGTCTCTTGTCCAGTCGGCTTGGGCGCGACGCGTTTATTCTTTGGCATAGGTTGTGCCTCACATCCGGTTTTCATGCAGTTTGCTCCCCTCTATCCCTGGATTCATCGCATTCTTCAGCCGACGTTTCCTAACTGTTTGTGGGCAGGAGTGAATCAAACCAAGGCGATCGCCCTCACGTTTGATGATGGTCCACATTCCAACCATACCCCACGACTACTAGATGTACTGAACCACTATCAGATCACAGCCAGCTTCTTTTGGCTAGGAGTCTGCGTCAACCGCTGTCCAGACATCGCTAAAATGATTTACCAGCAAGGTCACTGGCTGGGATTGCATGGCTATGATCATCGTTCGTTTCCCATGTTGTCTGCCTTGGAACTCAAGCAGCAGTTAGAGCAAACTCAGGAGGCGATCGCCCACGCCTGCGACCTGAATCTTCCGTATGTTAAGCAGCACATCCGCGACGTCCGCCCACCCAACGGGCTGTTTACACCGCAGACCTTACGGTACTTAAACGATTGGGGCTACCGTCCCGTAATGTGGAGCGTCGTTCCCGAAGATTGGGTGCGCCCCGGTATTTCGGTAGCGACCTCACGCGTGCTCAACCAAACGCAAAACGGTTCCGTCATTGTGTTACATGATGGCTATTGTGGCGGAGAAGATGTAGCCGCGATCGCTAACGAGATCATTCCACGCTTACTGGAACAAGGCTATCAGTTTGTCACGATCGATGATCTCTGGAAGCAGAGAGAAAATTCGATGGGATAGGGAGGAGTCAGGAGTCAGAAGTCAGGAGATAAGGGAGATGGGGGAGATGGGGAAGCAAAATTTCCCAACACCCAACACCTAACACCAGCACCCGTTCAACAGCAATTTCTACAGGATTTTTGGGATTGCTAAAGTATAGAGATACATGACGGGACTAAATTATTTGAAGCGCTACTCATTGTGTTGCCCTTAGTGATAAATGAGGGAGAATTCT
>DATNPS010000531.1:0-6436 GCA_036703095.1 Crinalium sp.
CGCCGCCGGCGAGCTAGCACTACCACCGATTTGCATCATGAGCATGGCTACCTGCTTTAGCAAATCAATCCCGTTTCCGGGTTTGTGTGGAAGAATAGTCAACAGGAACCTGGACGAAAACGAACCCATGACTGCTCCCTCAGACTTAGAAACTGCCGATCAGCAGGATAAGGCGCTCAATGGCTCTGCTGCCCTGCCCAATTCTAATCGCACTCCGGCGATCGCCGCCCCCGTGGACGACGATGATGAGGCGGCACTTGATGATGTCGAGATGTCGCTGTTTGACCATCTAGAAGAACTGCGGCAGCGCATCTTTTATGCCCTCATCGCGGTTGTCATTGGGATTATAGGTTGCTTCGTCTTCGTGAATAAGATTGTGCAGCTTTTGGAAGTTCCGGCTCAGGGAGCCAAGTTTTTACAGCTTTCACCCGGTGAGTACTTTTTTGTATCCATCAAAGTGGCAGGCTATAGCGGTCTTCTGGTGGCCAGTCCGTTCGTGCTCTACCAGATCATTCAGTTTGTGTTGCCCGGTTTGACTCGAAAAGAACGTCGGATGATTGGCCCGATCGTGTTGGGGTCAAGTGTTCTATTTGTAGGCGGATTGGCATTTGCGTACATTGCTCTGATTCCGGCAGCGCTCAACTTTTTCATCAGTTACGGAGAAGGGGTAGTTGAGCAGCTCTGGTCGATCGATCGCTATTTTGAATTTGTGTTGCTTCTGCTGTTTAGCACCGGGCTGGCCTTTCAGATTCCCATTATTCAGGTCTTGCTGGGGTTACTGGGTATCGTCGGGTCTAAACAAATGCTGGCTGGCTGGCGCTATGTGGTGCTGGGTGGTGCGATTCTAGGAGCCGTTCTGACCCCATCGACTGATCCGGTGACTCAAAGCTTATTAGCAGGAGCCGTTCTGGGGCTTTATTTTGGCGGGGTTGGCCTAGTGGTGCTGTTAGGGCGCTAAAGCAAATCTAATGGTTTGCAGTATCGAAGCGAGTGGCAAAGCCGCTCGCTTCAATGGTTTGGTATGGATGTCAAACGTTTTGGATGTCAAAACTCTCCTAATAGCCATTCTGAAGCCCGTTCTCCCAAATCCAGCGGAATACTCACGGCTTTACCCGTGCGGGGGCGATCGCTCGTTTGTTCGATAAACGCTTTGACCTGTTCTGCACCACCCCAGGCATTGAGGTAAGTGGCAACGGTATCGAGATGCGCTAAATAGTCGGTTTCAGAGAGAGGGAAGGATGCCTGCTCCAGATATTTCCACATAATTTGGACAAACAGCTTGCCCTGAGTGCGGCGAACTTGAATGTCATACGATCGCCCCCATTTCGTGAGTAGTAGCTGATGCAGGTCGTCTCCGGTCATAGGCAAGTGCTTAGGAACGTGGATTTATAGAACCCATCCCTTTATTCAACCAGCAAATCAAGATTCAACCAGCAAATCAAGGATGCATTTGAAACCGATTTGGGGTTTTGCTCGTCCGTCGGGCGCGCAAAACCCCAAATCGGTGGCTGTGCAAGCTCGTCGCAAGGCAAGCTTGCACAGCCACCGATTTGTTTTGGGGTATGTTTTTGCGCGGATCGGTAGTTACACTCTCACTGTGAGCGAACTTATGCCGCCAATGTGCATTATGAGAATCGCTGTAACATCCCGACTCGTTCTGCTTTACATTTCTTGATAAAACTCCGGCTATTCGCACCAAATGGTGATCCTGATCCAGTGGGATGTAATAATACTTCTAGAAAATCTGTAAATCATCGCTCCTGGTAGAAAGCTCTGCTGGATCAAGCGATGGTTGAGGTGGCGTGTGTCATTTGCGTCTGCGCTCATAGTAAAGCAGGCTTAAAGCTCTTATAGGATTAACCACCGAGTTGCTCTCCTAAACCTGATTCTTAATCCATCCTCCAGTTCAAATCATGGCTCAAATTTCCGGAACACCAGACGTACCTGATATGGGGCGTCGCCAATTTATGAACCTGCTCACCTTTGGGGCAGTTACGGGTACGGCTCTGGGTGCCCTCTATCCCGTTGTGAAGTACTTTATTCCAGCATCCAGTGGTGGAGCTGGCGGCGGCGTCATTGCAAAAGATGCCCTGGGTAAAGACGTCGTCGTGAAGGATTTTCTGGCTAGCCACAGCGTTGGCGATCGCGTTTTGGCTCAAGGATTGAAAGGCGATCCAACCTATATTGTGGTCGAAAGCTCAGAGGCGATCGCCAACTACGGCATCAATGCGGTCTGCACTCACCTCGGTTGTGTTGTTCCCTGGAATAACAGCGAAAACAAATTCATTTGTCCCTGTCACGGTTCGCAGTACGATAGCACCGGGAAAGTGGTACGTGGTCCTGCTCCACTCTCTCTGGCTTTGGCTCACGCCACCGTCACGGAAGACGACACGATTTCTCTTACCCCCTGGACTGAAACCGACTTCCGCACTGGCGAAGAACCCTGGTGGTCTTAGTTAGGTGCTGGGTATTGGGTGCTGGGCGTTGGGGAAATACCCCACACCCCACACCCCACGCCCCATCCCCCCGTCTGAATCCTTTGATAGTGAACACCCGATACACATGAAATCTACGTTTTGGTCAACGCTATTGCCCTGGAGCGGTAAAGCGGTTCTGAAAAGTGCCCTAGTGGCGATCGCCACCCTCGCTGTTTTATTTGCTAGCGATCTCGTTCTTCCCCAATCCGCAGCCGCCTATCCCTTTTGGGCACAGCAGAATTATGAAAACCCTCGTGAGGCTACGGGACGCATCGTCTGTGCAAACTGCCACCTGGGTGCAAAACCCACTGAGATCGAAGTTCCTCAAGCGGTTCTGCCCGACACAGTTTTCAAGGCTGTGGTAAAAATCCCTTACGACACCAACGTGCAGCAGGTTGTCGCAACGGGTGAAAAAGGCCCCCTGAACGTGGGTGCCGTTTTGATCCTGCCCAAAGGCTTCAAGATTGCTCCCGAAGATCGCATTCCTGAAGAGATGAAGGAAGAGGTTGGCCCTAGCTACTTGTTCCAGCCTTACAGCGAAGACAAAGACAATATTGTGATTGTTGGCCCGCTACCTGGCGATCAATATCAAGAAATCGTCTTCCCAGTTCTATCTCCCGATCCAAAAGCAGATAAGTCGATTTCCTTTGGTAAGTACTCTGTGCACGTCGGTGGCAACCGGGGACGCGGACAGGTTTACCCCACGGGTGAAAAGACCAACAACGCAGTTTACAACGCGTCTGCTGCGGGAACGATCAGCCAAATCGCCAAGAGCGATGACGGCGGTTATGAAGTCACCATTCAGGCTAAAGATGGCAACTCTGTTGTTGACAAAATTCCTGCTGGCCCAGAACTGACTGTTTCAGAAGGTCAGGATATTGCAGCTGGAGCGGCTTTAACCTCTAACCCCAACGTGGGTGGATTTGGCCAAAAGGATGCCGAAATCGTGTTGCAAAGCCCCACACGAGTGGCTGGTCTGATCGCCTTCTTGGCGTCAGTCGTTCTATCGCAAATTATGCTGGTGCTGAAGAAGAAGCAGGTTGAGAAAGTTCAAGCGGCTGAAATGAATTTCTAATTCCCAACTACCCGCCAAATATCCAACCTCAGTAGAGACGTCCCATCGGGACGTCTCTATGTTATTTCTGGTAGTTCAGTTTTATATAGCTGTCGCCACGTCCATTAAACATCGAAAGCCAAGGGTGTGTGGGCTGTGCCCCAGCCGGGGGGTCTACTCCTGCACCCTGCACTAAGGATCATGAATAGATTAAAACCAAATTTTTAATTTTGGAAAGCGCGGCTCAGCCGCGCTTTCCAAAATTAAGTTTCGGATTTTATTAAATCCACGATCCTAAGTCAACTGACTACAGCTACATTTCTGGTACTTCGATCATCGAATTCGCATGATTCTAAGCCGCAGTGCTCGATCTTGCTGGCTAATTTGGGAATACTGGTTAAAACTCATCTGAATAGGTCTACACGGAATCCATGCATAAGGGATCGGGCACAGATGACATGGCAACGGCCAGGGTATTCCAACAACACACCCAGCTAGTGTGGGCTATTCTCAATACTGTGACAGCCCTAATCGTGGTTCTGGATGAGCGAGGCCATATTCTTCACGTTAATGAAGCCTACACCCACGCAACGGGTTACTCGCTAGAAGACCTCCGAAATCAGTATTTTGGCAACCTGTTCGCGATCGCCCCTGATGTTGAATTAGTTGACCAGGTTCTCCAGTCTGTTCGAAGCAATGCACCGTCCCAGAGCTACAAGACATGGTGGTTGGCGAAGGCAGGACAGGCACGGTTAATCTCCTGGTCTAGCAGTGTTGTGTTTGACCATCAGGACACGGTTGAGCAAATCGTGATTACAGGAACGGATCTGACTGAATCACAACAAGACGTTCTGCATGACCCAATCAAGGCGAATCTGGAGTATCAAATTCAAGAGCGGAATGCTCAGCTCCAGCAGGCCCTTGATTTTGAGGCAACCCTCAAA
Source organism: Crinalium sp. (assembly GCA_036703095.1). Classification (GTDB taxonomy): domain Bacteria; phylum Cyanobacteriota; class Cyanobacteriia; order Elainellales; family Elainellaceae; genus DATNPS01. Next base: position 4,476 of record DATNPS010000531.1, read on the forward strand.
CGCGTCACCGATCGAGTGCGCGATAGCCTGGATGAAAACCACATTTTGCAGGCCGTTGTCCAGGAGTTAGGCACGGCATTGGGGGTAGAGGTTTGCGATACAGGCATTTACGACGAGCACTACACCACCTCTACCATTCGCTACGAATACACCAAATCGCTGCCCTCCGCGCAGGGCAAAAAGCTAAAAATAGCCGACTGGCAGCCGATTTATGACTATTTGCTGCGGGGTGAGCATGTACAATTTTGCCTTGCCTCAATGGGGCCACTGCGAGATATCTCAAAGCGATTCTCGACGCTAGCCTGCCCGATCCGAGATGGCAATGGCGTTTTAGGAGAGCTGTGGCTGTTTAAGCCAAAAGACCAAATTTTTGATGAGCTGGAAGTTCGGCTGGTGCAGCAGGTTGCCAACCAGTGCGCGATCGCCATTCGTCAGGCTCGACTCTATGAAGCCGCTGAGGCTCAGATTGAAGCACTGGCCAATCTCAATCGCTTAAAGGATGAGTTTCTGAGCCGGGTCTCGCATGAATTGCGAACGCCCATCTCCAACATCAAAGTGGCGACACAAATGTTGGGGATTGCCTTGAATCAAGATCGTCCGTTTTTTGCGGAGATGTCTAAACCCGCAGGACAACGCAACAAAATAGCCCAATACTTTCAAGTGTTGCGCGATGAATGTGATCGCGAAATTAACTTAATTAACGACCTGCTGGATTTGCAGCGGTTAGAGTCGGGCGCGCAAATCACCAGACTGGAACTGATGGAGTTAAAGTATTGGCTACCTGCAATTGTCGCGCCGTATCAGGATCGGGCCCGCGCGCGTCAGCAAAGCCTGGAGGTGAATCTGCCGTCTGATCTGCCGCCCCTGCTGTCTACCGCGAGTAGCTTAATGCGCATCTTGACGGAACTGCTGGACAACGCCTGTAAGTATTCACCGCTGGGCGAGCAGATTACCTTTAACGTTTGGGCCGAAACCGAAAAGATGTATTTTCGGGTGATTAACTCTGGTGTCGAAATTCCAGCCAATCAGCTCTCCCGGATTTTTGACAGCTTCTATCGCATTCCCAACACTGACCCCTGGGCACAAGGGGGAACGGGTCTGGGGTTAGCTCTGGCGCTAAAGCTGGCTAAACAGCTGAGCGGATCAATCACTCCAGCCAGTAGTCAGGGACAAACGTCCTTTACCTTGATGCTGCCACTGACTCAAGTGGACTACGGCGAAGCTCAAATTGCCTGACTTTTAGGGACGGCCAAAACACAGAGGCCCGCGAGCAAAAATGCGATCGCTCCCATTAACATTGATGCGGTTGCCGTTTGCGCTTCTAATTTCAGCAGAAATGCGCCAAACATGCTGGTGGATGCCGCGACTCCGCCTAAATACAGGCCCATCCCCAATCCTGCTCTAGATTCGGGCACCAACGCCAGAATGAATGGAAATGCGCCATTGGAGATTAAACTCAGGGCGATCGCCAACACGATAACTCCCGTATAGAGAACTGCTTGAATGGGAACAAACACCATCAAGACGGACGCCACAATGGCCAGCGTGAATCCGAGTTGTAACGTGCGGCGAGTGCCCCAGAAGGAGGCTAACAATCCGGCAGGAATCGCGAGGATGGCAACACCGATGGCGATCGCCATGATTAACCAATCCAGCCCAACAGCGGGCAAATGAGCCTGAAAGGTTTTGGAGATGGTATCCATTTCCATTCGGATGCCCCAACCCACACCAAGTCCAATGACGGGAATCAAAGTTAGCGTCAGCAGAAAATAAGGGGGCCAGGTATTCTTGTAGCCATAGGATGACGAGATGCCCGGAGCATCGATCGCCCGGAGTAAAGCTGCCGTTCCTAACAGCACAAGAGCGCCGACGATGAATGTGATAGCAGGCCCCAACCCAAGCAGCCACTGGTTAAACAGGAGCTTTGGTGCGCTGACAAGACTCACAATCAGCGTGATCAG
>DATNPS010000541.1:0-43307 GCA_036703095.1 Crinalium sp.
AAGCGGTGGAACTGTTCATCAAGTGTGCAGCACTCAACCGCATGATTCAGATCTGCAAACCGGATAGCTATGAAGTTGAGGTTTAATTAAGGTCTCTCTCAAGTCTAAACCTGTCTTTTTGGCAATCATGCAACAAAGCCACTAGCTTCCCTTGATTCGCAGTTCATTCCAAGCAGAGACTAATGCTTAATAACGCTCTGGATTAACCAGATACGCAATTGCTTCGCCATTCCAAGTAATGAGAACATCGACATCTTTTGCCAGTTCAGCAATTTTGGCGGTGTTCTTCAACTCCGTCACTTGAGCGTGGCACATCGGAAATGTTGGATCTTTGATCACGCTGTTGTTCATGGATCAAACAAACTGCAAGGAAATAATTCTGGGATTATTTTAACCTAGTCAACTGGATACTAGATAAATTGCCATTGGGCATAACTGAACCCTCTCCCGTTTTCTAAACGGGAGAGGGTTCAGAGATCTATCAGATTACCTGTTTGAGCATATTGAGTAGCAAGAGTGTTATCGTCCATTTTCAGCTTCTAACCCAACAATGCCAACTAAACGCTTCAATACCTGCGCTACTCGAAACAGATTACTTCGCTCATCCGATAGCAATGTGAAATTATGGGACAGGGCAAACTCACGCTGATTCCCTCTGGCCAGTTTTACGAATGAATGGTCATAGCCGTTTGTCACTAACCCAAACACAGGATGTTCTGGATGCGGGGTCGCTGTCATATACGCCAACGCTTGAGGTACTGCCTGTAAAACATTGAACCCTCCACGCTTTCCCTCAATAATGACTAACCAAAACCGATCCCTGAGCGTGAGCGCGTCAATTCGCCCTTCTAGTGTGACAATTCCCTCTTCTGCATCGGTCGTGGTTTGCACGTCTACCCAGGCTTCACCCCGGATGCGGTAAGGCGGATCACAAAATCCTAAAGCATCCAAAAGGGGGGATAGCAGAATAATATTTAGTGTTCCTTCATTAACCTCACCTTCTTCCAAATAGCGAAGATAACGGCTAGTGAGCCGATCTAGAGAAACCTTCTCTGAATCTGTCAGCTCCGGTAAGCTCTCTTCCCACTCAACGAAAAAGCGGCGGTCAGCGCTACGCCGCACATTCAGTTTTGTTTCGACATCTCGAAAACTGAGAAGTGCTTTGGCGATCGCTGTGATTGGAGCCATATTCCACGTCTCGTCTATTTCTCTAGGCTGCCGTTTCAACTGCCTTACTCAATGTAGATCAAAACTCATCTATTGAGATTTATTCTAAGAAACAGGCTGCAATCCACCCTGTTTGATTTGCCTCTAGCCGATTCTGAGCGATCGCCTCCAAACTTGGGTAAAGTGCAGGCGCGTTATTTACCACAGTGCCATAGGCTCGTTGACTAATGCGACTGATAACCCCGTAAGCTACTGCCTTCGCAATGGGATTGCAGCATCGTATGCACTTCTTCAGGGGTAACTTGGTGACGGTAATAGAGGGTATCAATGGTATCAGTGAAGGTTTGGTGGCACAAAGGACATTTGAAGCGTTGTAACCCTTGCTAGTACGACCATGTTTATGGGTTTTAGGATGTTCACAGAAGGAACACTGCATAGCCAATGCACCCAAATGGCTACATCCTTAGCTTACCAGACTACACCTCTTTGAGGCACAACCCCACATCTCCTTATCCTAACGAGTTTGACTACTGCTATACAGTCTCTTGTAAACTTCCGATGTCGAATGGGCACATTAAGAGTTAAGTGTTAAGCCCTGTGCCTTGCGATCGCATTCTTATAGTCTTACGTATTTGGTTAGGACGTGGAAGTGTGATAACAAGCCCTCTCACCTCTATGTCCTGTCTAACCTAAACGCGTATCACTATATTAAATACTGAACAGAGAATTTATTTACTTGGAACAGCGATTTAAGGACGCTAATCAAGCTATCCCATGAACATTTTTTCAACGCTTTTCTTCTCAACGAAAGAAAATAAACGCATCAAACTCAGGTTCTATAGCAGCTTCTAGCTTTATTTCTTTGTCTAATCCTTAAACGTCTATCCTAATTCTTTTAGCGACCTATGACTGCTTTACCCACTGCGATCGCCACCCGTTCTTTTGACCTATTAACTACGCAGATTAATTCCTTCACACTCGTTGTTATTGACTCAGGCGTTGCAAATCATCAAGCATTAGCTAATAGTGTGCTAGCTGATGTTGATGTCATAGTATTAAGTAGCGATCACAGTGGCGTGAGTCAAATCACAGACATTTTGCAGCAGAATCCTTGTGTCAAGACGTTGCATATTGTGTCTCATGGTGCTCCAGGAGTGTTGTTTATTGGCAACGAGTTGCTGGATATACAGTCTCTCGATCGCTACTCAGTTGAACTGCGATCCTGGAACATTGAGACCCTATTCATCTATGGTTGTCAGGTGGCAGCAGGAGATGCTGGACAGAAATTTTTACAAAGGCTAAATCATTTAACTGGGGCAGCGATCGCAGCCTCTACCACCCAAAAAGGCAGTGTGGCGCTGGGTGGCAACTGGAATTTAGAAGTCGCGATCGGCAGTCCACAACCGTCATTGGTGTTTGATGAGGCAATTCGACAACAGTATGCAGGAGTGCTGGCACTGCTCAACGCAGGTGACTATGCTGCCTTAAAAGCCCTGTATCAAAGCACCAACGGAGCCAACTGGGCAAACAACACAGGCTGGAAAGATTGGGATTTCAATAGCACGACCCCTCCCGATGCCAGTGTGGCTAGCGGCTGGAAGGGGGTAGGCATAATAAACTTCGAGCGCGTCGCATCGCTGAATCTGCATTCTAATAACCTCAGTGGCTCCATTCCCTCTGAATTAGGTAACTTAAGTTGTTTAAATTTTCTTGATTTAGGTGCAAACCAACTGAGCGGCTCGATTCCAAGCAGTTTAGGTAGCTTAAGCCAGTATCTTAATATTTTGATCCTGAGTGAAAATCAACTGAGTGGGACAATTCCGGTTGAGTTAGGCAACTTGAGCAACCTAAACTATCTCAACCTCAGTAGCAACCAATTGAGTGGCACGATCCCATCTCAATTGGGCAATTTGAATAATTTAAGCAGCCTTTACCTGAATAACAACGCTTTGAGTGGAGACATCCCCACTTCAATTTTGAGTCGATTAAGTCCTCTCCTTATACCTGGAAAGATTACGAATTACGACTTTAACAATGCCCCCTTCGTCACGGCGATCGCCGATCAATCCACCAATTTAGACCATCCTTTCAACCTTGATGTATCAGTCAGCGATATAGAGAAGGGGAGTAATGATACGAACCTGACGCTGAACGTGACCTCCAGTAACTCAACATTACTCCCAAACAGTAACATTTCCGTTACGGGCAGTGGGAGTACTCGCACTATTGCATTCTTCCCAACACTTGGGCAACTTGGAACCACTACAATCACGATGACGCTGACAGACGGGGGCACCGAACAGACCGTCAAGACCTTTCAATTAACGGTAGACACAACCCTCAATGCCGATGATTATGCTGCTCTGAAAGGCTTATATCAAAGTGCAGGTGGCGCAAACTGGACAGACAATACGGGCTGGAAAAACTGGGATTTTAACAGCAACATACCACCACTGTTAAGCATGGTGAGCCAGTGGAAAGGGGTGAGTTTGACGGGCGATCGCGTCACCGACCTGAGCTTAAGTGGTAATAATCTCACTGGCAGCATTCCGACTGAAATCGGCAATCTCACAGGTCTGACCAATCTCAACCTGACGAACAATCACTTGAGCGGCAGCATTCCGTCTCAGATTGGTAATCTTACAAACTTGATCGCGCTCTACTTATATGGCAACCAACTGAGCGGCAGCATTCCTGCTGCGATCGGAAATCTGACCAAACTGTCTGCTCTCAACTTAGACGTTAACCAACTGAGCGGCAGCATTCCCGTTGAAATAGGAAACCTCACTCAGCTTACTAGTTTCAGCGCATACGCCAACCAACTGAGCGGCACTCTTCCGGCTCAGATTAGCAACCTCACCAACCTCGCCAACCTCGACTTACACGGCAACCAACTGAGCGGCAGCATTCCTTCCGAACTGGGGAACCTTGCGAAACTCACTTCGCTTGACCTGTCTGGAAATCAATTAAGCGGGAATATTCCCCAAGCATTGCTCACTCAGTTGGGTACGAGTATTTCTAATTACAACCTCAACAATGCACCGTTTTTGACGGCGATCGCCGATCAGATTGTCAACACAAATAATCCCCTAATCTTCAACCTATCCCTTAGCGATATTGATAAAGGCAGCAACGAAAACCTGAATAACCTGACGCTAACCATCACGTCCGAAAACTTAGATATCGTAAATGACAGCGATATCTCTGTCACTGGCACAGGAAGTAGTCGCACCGTCACCCTCACGCCTACCGGAAATGGCGGAACGACCACGATCAGGATGACGCTTCAGGACGGGAACGGTGAAGAAACTATAAAAACTTTTTTCCTGACACGCGATCTGCCCATTAATGCCAGTGATTATGCTGCCTTAAAAGCCCTGTATCAAAGCACAGGTGGAGCGAACTGGACAGACAATACAGGCTGGAAGGATTGGGATTTTAATAGCCCGACCCCGCCGCTTCTCACTGTGGTGAGCCAGTGGAAGGGAGTGACGTTGACGGGCGATCGCGTCACATCGCTCAACTTGCATTCCAATAACCTGAGCGGCACGATTCCAACTGCGTTAGGAAACCTCAGTAGCCTATCGACCCTTGATCTAGGCGCGAATAGCCTGAGCGGGACGATTCCAACCGCGTTAGGGAACTTAAGTCAGCTCTCCCGGTTGGACTTGAGCAAAAACCAGTTGACGGGTTCTATTCCATCTGAATTGGCGAGTCCAATCTCTCTGTTCTACCTCGACCTCAGTTCTAACCAATTAAGCGGCACCATTCCCACAGAACTGGATAACGCTGCCGCGCGATCTCTGCGGTATCTTTACCTGAATGACAATGTTCTGAGTGGAGATGTACCGCCACTGATTCACCAGAATTTATCCGCAGGCAGTTCGGGGCCTTTGCCGGGTCCTACAATAGGCAATTTAACGGGCAATTTGGATAACGTACCCTACATTACGCCAATTGCTAATCAAATTATGTCTCTAAACGACGACCCCCTGACGCTAGATGTGTCGTTTAGCGATATCGATGAATCGGGGAATGACACAAACTTGTCGTTGAGCGTTACATCTGACAACCCAACTCTAATCGATAGCAGTGGAATTTTAGTGCTTGGCAGAGAAGGCGATCGCACCCTCACCCTCACCCCCATCGCAGGAAAAATCGGAACAGCCACCATTACGATGACGCTGCAAGACGATGGCACCGAAAAAACCGTCAAAACCTTCCAATTAACAGTAGACGGAACCCTCAATGCCGATGACTATGCGGTGCTAAAAACACTCTATCAAACCACGGGTGGCGCAAACTGGACAGACAACACAGGCTGGAAAGATTGGAATTTTAATAGCACCACTCCCCCCGCTTTAAGTGTCGTCAGTCAGTGGAAAGGAGTGAGTGTGAATGGCGATCGCGTGACCTCGCTAAACTTACATCTCAATAACCTGAGTGGTACGATTCCAACCGAGTTAGGGAACTTAAGCGAATTATTGACCCTTGATCTGGGTGCGAATAACCTGAGCGGGACGATTCCCACATCGCTAGAGAACTTAAGTCAGTTAAGTCGGTTGGACTTGAGTAAGAACCAGTTGACGAGTTCTATTCCATCTGAATTGGGTAGTTTGATGTTCCTTTCCTACCTCAACCTCAGTTCTAACCAGTTAAGTGGCACCATTCCTCAGAGACTCAATAACAATGCCAGTTGGGGTCTGGATTATCTTTATCTAAACGACAATGCTTTAGGTGGAGATGTACCAGTAGTTATTCGCCATAATTTAGCAGCAGTAGGTTCGGATAAGTTAATGGGCAATTTGGATAATGCGCCCTACATTACGTCAATCGGTAATCAAATTTCGCCTCCAGACCAATCCCTGATACTAAATGTGTCGGTTAGCGATATCGATGAATTGGATAATGACACGAACTTGTCGTTGAGCGTTACATCTGACAACCCGACTCTTATCGACAACTATGGAATTTTAGTGACGGGCAGTGGCAGCGATCGCCTCATCATCATCAACCCCATCGCAGGCAAAATCGGAACAGCCACCATTACGATGACGCTGACAGACGGGGGCAGCGAACAAATTGTCAAAACCTTTCAATTAACGGTAGACACAACCCTCAATGCCGATGACTATGCTGCTCTGAAAGCCTTATACCAGGGTACAGGTGGCGCAAACTGGGCAGATAACACAGGCTGGAAAGATTGGGACTTTAACAGCAGTACGCCACCTGCTTTAAGTGCCGTGAGCCAGTGGAAGGGTGTGACGTTGACGGGCGATCGCGTCACTCAACTCAATCTGGAATCGAATAACCTGAGCGGTAACATTCCTACAGAGTTGGGCAACCTGAGTAACCTGGTTTCTCTGAACCTGGGTAGCAATCCGCTGGGCGGCACCATTCCCTCCAGCTTGGGGAATCTCAGTAGCCTGAACGAGCTAATCTTAAACAGCAACGAATTGAGCGGTAGCATCCCAACATCATTAGGAAATCTCACTAATCTAAAAAAGCTCATCCTTTACAACAATCAACTGAGTGGCAGTATTCCCACTGAGCTAAAGAACCTGAGCCAGTTGCAAGTGCTTAACTTTTATAGCAACCAACTGAGTGGCAGTATCCCGACTGAACTCGGCAGCCTGAGTAATTTAACCAGTCTTGCTCTAAACTACAATGCCTTCACTGGCAGCATTCCGACTCAGTTAGGGAACCTGACTAACCTACAAGGACTTTCGTTAGACCATAACCAACTCAGTGGCTCAATTCCTGGTGAGTTAGCGAACCTCACCCATCTGACCAATCTATATCTCGTCAGCAATCAATTGACCGGGACTGTACCCCAGGCATTGATCAATCAGATCGGCACGAGCATTACGGATTATGACCTCAATAATGCACCGTTCCTGACCACGATCGCTGATCAGACTGTCACTGAAAATAAACCTCTGACCTTCAATCTATCCATCGGTGACATCGATCAAGGGGGCAATGAAGATCTCAACAATCTGACTCTGACAGTTACATCCGATAACTCCGATGTCATTGATAACAGTGGTATTTCGGTCAGTGGCACAGGAAGCGATCGCACCCTCACCCTCACTCCGGGACAGAGTGGAACGACGACGATCAGAATGCTCCTCAAGGATACGAGTGGTGAAGAGACTGAAAAAACCTTCGACCTAACAGTGGATCTGCTCATTAACGCGAGCGATTATGCGGCTCTGAAAACGTTGTATCAAAGTACAGGTGGAGCGAACTGGACAGACAACACAGGTTGGAAAGATTGGGATTTTAATAGTGCAACACCCCCTCGTGCCAGTGTAGTAAGCCAGTGGAAGGGCGTGACGTTGACGGGCGATCGCGTTACCAGCCTGAGCCTGGGAAATAACAATTTGATTGGTACCCTTCCGACAGAATTGGGCAATCTCAGTAACCTAACTAACCTCTACTTAGACAATAACCAACTGAGCGGCACCATTCCAGTTGAGTTGGGCAATCTCAGTAGCTTAACTAACTTCTCCTTAAACGATAACCAACTGAGCGGCACCATTCCGACCACATTGGGCAATCTCAGTAAGTTAACTAACCTCTACCTGAATCAAAATCAACTGAGCGGTGATATTCCAACCCAATTAGGTGATCTGACTAACCTGAAAAGGCTTCGTCTCAATAACAACCAGTTGAGCGGCACTATTCCCACTCAATTAAGCACACTGACCAATCTGACCGATCTAAATCTGAGTAACAACCAGTTAAGTGGCACCATTCCATCTGCTCTGGCAAGTCTCAGCAATCTAGCGAGTCTTACGCTAAATAATAATCAGTTGAGTGGCGCTATTCCGATTGAGTTGGGCACTCTGAGCAATCTAAGTTCTCTCTACCTATACAGTAATCAACTCACAGGTAGCATTCCAACTGAGTTAAGTAATCTCAGTAAATTGAGAATTCTTAATCTTTTTAACAATCAACTGAGCGGTAGTATTCCAACTGAGTTAGGCAAGCTCAGCAACTTGACTAATCTCAACCTATCTAAAAATCAACTGAGCGGTAGTATTCCAACTGAGTTAAGCAATCTCAGTAACTTGACTACTCTCAACTTGGGTAAGAATCAACTGAGTGGTAGTATTCCAACCGGATTAGGCAATCTTAGTAAGTTGCGGACGTTGTATCTTTACGACAATCAACTGAGTGGTACCATTCCAGTTGAGTTGGGGAACCTGAGTAACTTGGAAAATTTTGCTCTCTACAGCAACCAGTTGAGCGGCAGTATCCCGACTCAATTGGGTAACTTGAGCAATATGGTCTACTTGAGTCTCAGCTCTAACCAATTGAGCGGTAGCATTCCGGTTGAGTTGGGCAATCTCTCTAAGCTGCAAGAAGTGTTCCTCGATAACAACCAATTGAGTGGTAGCATCCCAACTCAGTTGGGCAATCTCTCTAACTTGATCAGACTTTACCTATACAGCAATCAACTGAGTGGCAGCATTCCTGCTCAGTTAGGCAATCTCACCAAATTACAAGAACTCTCACTAGATAGCAATCAACTGAGTGGCAGCATTCCGGTTGAGTTGGGCAACTTGAGTAATCTTGTTTTTCTTGACTTGCGTAGCCTCCCATTGTTAATTGGTAGCATTCCTGTTGAACTGGGTAAGCTGAGTAACCTGGCTGCTCTTCATTTAGAAAACACTCAAGTAAGCGGTAGCATTCCTGCTGCGCTCGGCAATCTGACTAAGCTGGTTCATCTCTACCTCAACAACACTCAGTTAGGTGGTAGTGTCCCTACCGAGTTGGGCAACCTGACTAACCTGGTTCAGATCTACCTTAACAGTAATCAACTGGGTGGACAGATTCCTCAAGGCATTACCAGTCGCATTGGAAATGGCATCACCAAATATGACTTGGATAATGCACCCTATTTGAGTACGATCGCTAATCAATCCACCACATCAGATAAGCCGCTCACCCTCACGTTATCCGTCAGCGACATTGATACGGCTGGCAATGCTGATCCAACGGTGCTGACGTTGAAAGCGGTTTCCGATAATTCAGCATTAATTGGGGAGAGTGGAATTTCCGTTTCCGGGACTGGGAGCGATCGCATCCTCACCCTCACCCCTACGCCGGGACAAACGGGTACTGCAACGATTACCCTGACCCTTCAGGATGACAGCGGTGAGAAGACCGAGAAAACCTTTATAGTGACAGTGAATGCCAGTTCAATCAGTACTACCCCTGGGACGGGCACGACCCCTCCAGCGGTCACACCGATTTCGTCTATCACATCGCTATTCAATGCTGCTAAGAGTGAATTTATTGTCTCGGATGCGCTGTTGAGTTTGAATCCAGAAACATTACCATCAGGCAGTTTGTTTCGTCTTCGTCAGGGTACACCCAAAGCAGATAAGTTGCAGGGTACAGGTTCCAAAGAAGCCATATTTGGAAAAGCCAACAATGACCTGATTAAGGGACAAGGTGGCAATGACTGCCTATCCGGTGGTAAGGGAAACGATTTGCTCTATGGTGGAGCAGGCAATGACCTGATTTTCGGAGATGCGGGCAATGATACGCTGGTGGGTGAAGCCGGCAATGATGTTTTGATCGGCGGTGCAGGCAGCGATCGCATCACAACAGGTACAGGCAGCGATCAAGTTGGATTTGCCAAACCAATCGGTAGCAAGAGCATCGATACGATTACTGACTTCAACGCCAAAGTAGACCACATTGTAGTTTCAGCGAAAGGATTTGGAGGTGGACTGGTTGCTGGCCAAGTCCTCAGCACAACTCAATTCCAGACAGGAACCAAAGCAATCGGTTCTGCCAATCGCTTTATCTACAACCGAAAAACAGGCGATCTCTTTTTTGATGCGGATGGCTCCGGTGCCGGAAAGGCGATCGCCTTTACTCACCTCAATCCTGGACTTCACTTAACTAGCCAAAACATTTCAATTGTATAAAAAGCTATGCAGTAAACAGAACTTTAAATGCCGTGCGTGCGGCAAACAGTTTGTGCAAGATCTCTAAAACAAAATTATTGACCAGGCAACCAAAACGTTAATGGTAGTATTCTCCTTGATTGCCGTTGGTATCAGTTGACCTCATCTACTACCTTACTGCTGCTTCAGGCAACATCCTTCATGGAATAAGATTGCTAATTTATTTTGTGATGAGAGTTAGTTCTTAGTCGTGGGAATACTGAAACTACTTTTTCCCTACCTATACTTGTACCCGCTGGCTCTATGTAGTATTACTTCGAATTACTCAAGGATCAGTTTTAGTGGCTTTTACAGCCAGAGCAGTTCTGTCATGCCCATGCTGGGAAGACAAGACTGTGTGAATTAAGCGCTCCCTCTTTCTAGCGTTTAGAAGTTGTGCGCTTCACCATAACCATCAAATACTTATCAAACATTTCGCTGACTTACGAGAAGGAATATATGGTTGTTCTAGCTTCAACGTTTGGTGTTGCTTATCCCCTGGACACAACAGTTGATGTACCTCAACTTTTAGTAATTATCGATCCTAAAGTTGATAACTATAATGAACTCGCAGCAGGTGTCATCGATGGAAGTGAGGTTCACATTCTTGAAGCTGATCGCGACGGTATTCACCAAATTAGTGAGCTGTTGCAACAGTATTTTCCCCGATCCTCAACCTTAGCTTCCGTGTCGCTTCACATTATTTCTCACGGATCTCCCGGTTGTCTATATCTGGGAAATAGCTGTCTGAGTTTAGAGACAATCGATCGCTATGCCTGGGATCTCCAATCCTGGTTCCCTGTACTCAGCACTCAGCACTCCATGCTTCTCTACGGCTGTAATGTAGCCGTTGGTGACGCAGGCAATGAATTTATCCAAAATCTCCATCACCTCACCGGAGCCAACATCGCCGCCTCTAACACTCCTACCGGAAATACAGCCCTCGGGGGCGATTGGAATCTTGCTGTTCATCTAGGGAGCATAATCCCTAAACTAGCATTTCAAGCCGAGACAATGGCAACCTATACAGGTGTACTAGAAAATGCCCTATTCATTGGACCCGATGCATCTGCCTCTATTTTGAGTTCAAAAAATCTCACCGACTTTAAATTTGAGATGCGGGTGCGGATGTACGGCTATCGCACCAATAGCGGTCCCTTTCCAAACCTAATGAGAGTTGTTGGTACTGGAAACAATAATGCGACTAGTTCGGGTGGTTGGAAAATTGTCTACGATACACAGACACAACTGCTCTATCTAGATAGTGGGGGCACGATGTCTAATTATGTGTCTTGCCCAGAATTTGCAAGGAGTGAATGGGTCACAATCGGTGTGCAGCATATTCCCGGCAGAAGTCCTACTGATTTTTATATCAATGGATCTTACATAACTAGTGCGCCTGGGGCACCCATAGATACCAGTGCAGATATCTACTTTGGCGGTGTTGAGTACTTTCTAGGTCTTAGTCTTCTAGTAGATGATGTCAGACTAAGTGCACCCGCTAATGGCATTATGCCAGAGACCCCTTTGGCTTACATTAATTTTGAAACCTACGATCCTTATCTGGACTCATCTCCTTACGTTGATGACAATCTTGGAGGCTGTCCAGACCTCACAGGTAACGGTCGTAATATTCTGGTTCCTTATAATGGTCAAGATCCATATTCCCAGCTTCACCTTTATAATCTCAACCGTCCTCCAACAGGTATTTACTTAAACAGCAACGTTATTAATGAAAATAGCCCTAGCGGTGCATTTGTAGGCTCTCTCTACACGAATGATCCTGACCCAGGCGATTCGTTTACCTACACTTTGCTAAATGATGCAGGTGGACGCTTTATTATTTCTGGCAATCAAGTCTATTCGGTCAACGGCAACCTGCTGAACTACGAAACGAACACCAAGCACGACATTTTAGTACGAACCACCGATCGCGCTGGGGCTTTCTACGATCAGTACCTCACTATCAATTTATTGGACGTCAATGAAGCTCCAACAAATATTGCACTTAGCCCTGCAAATGTTAATGAAAACGTTGACGTAGATACAATTGTTGGTTCCCTCTCATCAACCGATCCAGATGCCAACAATACCTTTAGCTATCAACTCGTTACAGGTACGGGTGATACAGATAACGCTAAGTTTGAATTAGTTGGCAATCAAATCAAGTTGAAGGAGTCACCTGATTTTGAAACCCAGCCAGCCTACAGAATTCGCATTCGCACAACGGATCAGAACGGGCTTTTTCTTGAAAAGCAAGTTACCGTTACTGTTAACGATCGCAACGATGCTCCTCTTAACCTCAGTTTGAGCGATGATAGTGTTGATGAAAACGTTACATTAGACACAACAGCAGCTACATTCATCACGCTTGATCCCGATGCCAATGAATCGTTGACCTACACTTTAGTCAGCGGCGAGGGCGACACAGATAATACGGCATTTCAGATTGTTGGCAATCAACTTCATTTCATCAACTCACCCAATTATGAAACGCAGTCAAGCTATAACTTGCGGGTGAAGGTAACTGACAAAGGTGGATTGAGCATTGAACAACCACTGACGATCGCAATCAATGATGTCAATGAATCGCCAACTAATCTCACTCTCAGCAACATCACCATTGACGAAAATAAAGGTTCTGAAGCTCAAGTCGGTACTTTTGCAGCGACCGATCCGGATACAGGAGACATTCTGACCTATAGCTTAGTTGGTGGTGCGGGAGATCAGGATAATGCTGCATTCAAGATTATTAATAACCAGCTTCACTTCATCAATAATCCTGACTACGAAACTCAGTCTACATACAGTATTCGAGTAGGTGTCATTGATGCCAAGGGATTATCACTTGAAAAAACATTCTCGATTACGCTTAATGACCTCAATGATGCGCCCACCGATCTTGATCTAAGCAACAGTGCGATCGCAGATAGTATCCCCGCAAATTCGGTTGTCGGAACCTTTGCAACAACGGATCAGGATACTAACGAGCAGTTCACCTATGAACTCATCTCAGGATTTGGTGATACTGATAACACCGCCTTTACCTTGATTGATAATGAGTTACGGATTAATCGATCGCCTAATTTCGACACTCAATCAAGTTACAGTATTCGCGTTCGTACAACTGATAAAGGTGGAGCCTCTTTTGAGAAAGTATTGCAGATTGTTGTTAACAAAGACAATGATTCACCAATAGGCTTGAATTTAAGTCAGACCAGCATTGACGAAAATAATGCGGTCAATGCTCTGGTAGGAGGACTCTCCAGCATTGACCCCAATTCAGGCAACACCTTTATCTACAGCCTTATTGGAGGTCCAGGCTCAACTGATAATGCAGCCTTTGCGATCGTTGGTAATGACTTGATTTTGAGGAATCCAGCGAACTACGAGAACAAGCCGAGCTACAACATTCGGATTCGCACGACAGATCAGAGCGGTGCTTCTTTCGATAAAGCCTTCACGATCTCGGTAAACGATATTAACGAAGCACCAACGGTGCTCAGTCTCAGCAATGCTATAGTTGCTGAGAATAGCACGCCTGATGTTCTGATTGGCACTCTCAGCAGCATTGATGCTGATGCTAACAATAATTTCACCTACAGCCTGGTCGCAGGCACAGGAGACACCGATAATAGCGTGTTTGCGGTTATCGGCGATCAACTCTATCTCCAATCATCGTCTAATTTTGAGGTTAAACCAAGCTACAAAATTCGCGTTCGCACTACTGACCAAGATGGTGCATTCCTCGATAAAATTCTCACGATTCGAGTAACAGATGTCAATGAGGCACCCACGAACCTCAGCCTCAGCAGCCTCAATATCAATGAGAATGTTCCAATCAACACGGTCGTCGGTAAGCTGTCATCGGTTGATCCTGATGCTAAAAACACCTTTGCTTACAGTCTAGTCATTGGAGCAGGCGACACAGACAATGACTTTTTCACGATTGCTGGCAATGAATTGCGGATTCAAACCTCACCAGACTTCGAGGCAAAATCCGCCTACAACCTTCGTGTTCGCACTACCGATCAGAATGGTTTATCGTTTGAAAAACCGCTCACAATTCAGGTAAAGAACCTGAACGAAGCACCAACTGGCTTCAGTCTTAGCAACAATAAGCTCAATGAAAGCGCTGCGGCTGGCACCGTTGTCGGCACACTCCGCACGCTCGATCCCGATGCTGGTAACACCTTCACATACACCCTGGTTGATGGAGTAGGCAGCACCAATAATGCTAACTTTGCGATCGCTGGAAACCAACTTCGTTTCCAAAGCATTCCAGCAGGAGCACCGCCCACTCTGAGCATTCGACTTCGCACAACCGACCAGAACGGCCTTAGCTTTGAAGAACCTGTCACAATTCAGGTCAACGCAGCTCCAACCGATATTTTGTTAAGCAATACCCGAATTGTTGAGAACGTACCAGTAAACACAGCAATTGGTAAGTTGGTTGCAATTGATCGAGACAGTGGCGATACGCATACCTATCAACTGGTAGCAGGATTAGGAGATAAAGATAATAATGCATTTGCGATCGTCAATAACCAACTGATCCTCAAGCCGTCTC
Source organism: Crinalium sp. (assembly GCA_036703095.1). Taxonomy (GTDB): domain Bacteria; phylum Cyanobacteriota; class Cyanobacteriia; order Elainellales; family Elainellaceae; genus DATNPS01. Next base: position 14,704 of record DATNPS010000541.1, read on the forward strand.
CTGATTTTGAGAAGCAGCCATCCTACAGCGTTCGCGTTCAAGCAACAGATCAGGCAGGCGCGACTTTTCAGAAACAACTGAATGTCACTGTTGATAATATCAACGAAGCACCAACGAGCTTGAAGCTGGGCTACTCTAGCATTCCAGAAAATCAAGTTCCCTTGATTCCTATGATTGGCGTTGATCCAGACGCACAGGATCAAGGGCAACTCACCTATACCCTAGTCAGTGGAGTGGGGGGCGAAGACAACAATGCCTTCTATATTCAGAGAACGAATCTAATCCCTAGATCTCCCGCTAATTACGAGCAAAAGTCAAGCTATTCTGTGCGACTGCGAGTCCAAGACCCGGCAGGTGCATTTCTGGAACAACCGTTGACCCTTGCCATCAGGGATGTGAATGAAGCACCTACCAATATCACTCTGGACAGCGATCGCATTGATGAAAATGCTGGGGCAAACACAAGTGTCGGTTACATTACAGGCTTTGATCCCGACGCAGGCGATAGCCTCACCTACAGCCTAGTTGGCAGCTATCCCGATAACGCTGCCTTTACCATCCAAGGAAACCAACTGCTGGCTAAGTCTTCCTTCGATTTCGAGGCGCAGTCTTCCTATGATATCTGGATACAAGCCACAGACCGAAACGGCTTATCTAACACACGTCCCTTCACTATCAAGATTAACGACAAAGCGGAAACTGACATTCCTAACCTGGACACTGGCGATGTCAAAAGCAGCCTCAGGCTAGACGGCATCAACGATTATATCAAGATTGCTAAAGAGTCCACGTTTGACATTACCAATACTATTACCGTTGAAGGCTGGTTTAGGGTCGATCGTTGGGACAAACCCTGGCAAGCCATCATCACCAAGGGAGATAGCGCCTGGCGCATCGCCAGAGCCGGAGAGAGCAACAGTCTGGAGTTTGCCGTAGGCCCAGGTTCCGGTGGTATGGTCGTTCAGGGCAGTAAACCTGTCAATGATGGTAGCTGGCATCACGTTGCGGGGGTGTATGACGGCTCCACGATGAAGCTGTATGTTGATGGCAATCTGGACGGAGAGAAGCAAGTCAATGGATCGATTGCCACCAATGACTACGGCGTTTGGATTGGGGCAAATGCTGAACAACCGGGTCGTAATTTTGCCGGATACCTAGATGAGTTCCGGGTTTGGAATATCGCTCGCTCCCAAGCCGACATTCAAACCGCTAAAAGACAAAATATTGATTCTAGTACTCCCGGTCTGGTTGGCTATTGGAAGCTGAATGATGGTGCTGGAACCATTGTCGCAAGTTCCAAGGCAGGTGATAACAACGGTGTTCTGGTTAACAGTGACGGAACGAACTGGATGCAGGCATCGCCTGTTCTGAGTGGTCAGGGCGATAACGAGTATAAAACCTGGAACCAGCTGAGTGCCGCTCTAGATCAGTTCTCTAGCCAAGGCAATTCTCTGGGGTTGGGAACGAAAGATGTTCTGCGACTCATGTTTAATGTGTTTGAGGCAGGAGAACCCGATCCAGACAATACGGCCACTGCGATCGCCAGTTTTGCTTCAAATAAGATTGAGCTGTCTACGGCAAGAAGCGCATCCGTCGTTGATCTGGCTCAGCTCATGGACACCGTTGCCCAATTTGCGGGTATTTCTGCGCCTGAGTCTACATTAAGTGCGTTCCGAAACATCCCCATTCCGATGTTGGATTCCACCTTAACCATCTCGAATCTGGGCGCACTGCTGCCAACCTATCAGTTCTCAACGCGGGTTTTGTCTGCAAGTAACCTTGATGGATTGAATTTCTTAAAGGTCGTTCAGGATTATCTGGATATTAAAGACTTTACCTTGACGGCTAAAGTTGATCCCCTCGCCCTTTCTGCAAAATTGACTGCTAATTTAGTTGCAGATAAAACCATCTTTGATGTTGCTGGTTTTCAAATTGCTTTCCTGGGCGGTGAGCTAACTACAGCGATCGACAAAGGAAATCCCAGCATCACTCTGAAACCCATTCTCAAGCTCAAGAATTACGATCCCTTCCAGTCGGGTGAACCTGATTTAACTTTAAATGGAACCCTTTATTTTGATCCAGATGCCTTCGTTGGCGGATTGCAACTGAGTACGGCAACAGGAAATGCCTGGAAAAATCCCTTTGGCATTCCTGACTCAGAACTGCGAAACGTCGGTTTCGAGTTAGGCGGAACCTTTGAGACTCCCTATGTTAGACAAGTCAAAGTATTAGGGGATCTCAAGTTTGGCAACTACGATGTCAAAGCAGGGTTTATTGTTAACAAAAAAGATGACAAGAAAAACGCGATCGCTCTTACGGTCAACAAACCACTCAATGCGATCGATCTATTCTATGGTCCGGTGCGATCGTTTGCGCTGAATCAACTTGCTGATCAAATCCCAATTGTTCAGGACGGGCTTAAGTTCCTCAATCAAATCGTGCCGCTCAATCTGGTTTCCATTGATGGCAACCATGACGGAATACGAGATCCCCTAATCAGTTTCTCCCGTGAAGCAACCAGCATCGTAGGACAAAAAATTAAGGCAGGATTGTCCATCAATGGTGAACTGACGGCTTGGGGGAAAACAGCTACGCTGATTGTTGATTGTGACTTGTCGAACACACTCAATCCAACATTAACAGGGTCTCTAACGGTTCCCAAAATTGACTGGGGCTTCGTAAAACTCTCTGGCTTGAATCAATCCGATTTGAGCTTAAAGTTCGATGCTCGATTCGCTCAAACCTCACGGCTTAATATTCCCGTTGTGGGTGTATCCCTTCCCACCTCCTTAAATGCCTATTTAAGTGGTTCTGCCAGTCTTAATCTATTTGGTCGCAATGTCGCCAGTGCAGACTTTTATCTGGATACCAACCGAATTAACATCAATCGCTTTAACCTGGACGCTGGTCCTTTGAGACTAGAACTAAACTCCCTTAACTTTGATTTTCGTCGATTTGATGGATCGGGTTCCGGTCAAATCAAACTGTTTGACCAGAAGATTGCAGAAGGAAGCTTCTCGCTCAACAATGGCAATTTCTTTGCGACAGGTCGGCTTGGCATGAGTATCTTGGGCAAGGATGTGGGGGTTGATGCCCGCATTAGTTTGGGCGAAAAGGGGAATTATATTCAGCTTAATGCATCCGCATTAGGCTACAACACAACGTTGTTTAACTCCTCGCTTGACCCGTTTGTAAACCAGTTCAAGTCACTGGATGATCTCAAAAATGCCATCATCAATCAAATTCCAGCATTGAAGACGGCAGGTGCAATCTACAACACAGCGAAAAGTTGGTTAGGTTTTGATGGCTATCTGGCGAATTCAACCGTCTTCTTTGATGCAAACCTGAACGGCATTCTGGATGACAACGAACCCTTCACTACAACCGATGCTGGAGGTGGCTTTGATTTGCCGATCGATCTGCTTAAATTTGACACAAACAAAAATCAGCAGATTGACAGCGGGGAAGGCAAGTATGTGTTGATGGGCGGTACGGATATTTCAACTACATTGCCACTTGTAACCCCACTCTCAGCGGTTATCACACCAACTTCGACCGCTATTACCCCGCTAACCACGATTATTGCGGAGGTTGTTCAGCAACAGGGCATCGATCCGAAACTGGCGCAAACCTGGGTCAAAGCGGCACTAGGGTTAAACAACACAGTGGATTTAACCAACTTTGATCCCTTGCAAGCGATCGCCAACGGTGATGCGAAAGGAGCACCCATTTTTGCTGCAATGGTGATGGTGCAGAATACCATTGTTCAAACGGCAAAATTTGTTAATGGCGTTTCTAGCAACCTGGTAGCTGAGTTAGCGAATGGAGCCATTGCCGCGATCGCCAATCAAGTCAAAGATGGTACTCCCGTCGATTTTAGTAAGGCAGAAACCATTCAGTCGATTATACAAAATACACTGACAAAGGCGGCGGAATCTGATCCAAGCCTTAACCTAACGCAGCTCTCCACGGTTGCGACAGCCGCCGCTCAAGTCATCGCTCTGGGCAATCAGATGACTCAAGAATTGGTGATTAGCGGTCGTCCTTCAAAGGAAATTTCCCTCGAAATTACTCGACTGCAAGCTTTGTCTTTGGGACAAGTTGCAGATGATCTGACACAACTGGCAGCAGGCAGAATCACTCCTGAAGAATTTCTTGCCCAAACGACACGCGACGCGATTCTCAAGCAGGCAGCCGAGGTACAGGTGAATGATCCCACAATTCGTCCAGGGTTAGAGGCCGCCACGAAAAATCTGAGATTAACTGGCACGAACCGAGACGATGTTTTAGGAGGTAACTTAGGCAACGATGTCGTGATTGGTAAGAAGGGGAACGATCGCCTCTTGGGTAACGGCGGCAACGACCGTCTTCAAGGCGATCAGGGGAACGACAGCCTGGCCGGGGGTAGGGGTAGCGATCGCCTAACGGGTGGGGATGGCAATGACATCCTTGCAGGTGGAGATGGCAACGATATTCTGCTGGGCGGAGCTGGTAAAGATCGGTTTGCAATCAACGTGGCAGAAACCGGAAAGGATAAGATTACCGATTTCAGTATTCGAGATGATTTACTGCGGATTGACGGACTGTCGGGCAGATTTAGGCATGGTAAACCAATTAGCGATCGCCAATTCCATCTAGGCAATAAAGCGGCTGATCGAAGCGATCGCTTTATCTACAATGCCCGTAACGGAGCTTTGTTCTATGACGCTGATGGTCTGGGTGGCAGTCGGCAAATGCAGATTGCCCAGTTCTCTAAAGGCTTAGCGTTGACGGCTCATCACATTCTGGTGAGTTAAGCCAGTCTATCTTTTCATGATTTGCAGCACGATTTTAACGACATTTAATCGAAGAACAAACAATGTCATCTCCTACTTCAAGTTTTACGCAAGATACCACATTGGATCTAACAGGTGTTGGTTATAGTGCCATTACATCCGCTGATTACAACGGTGACGGCAAATTAGACATTTTGCTCACCGGGCAAAACGCCAATGGACAGGCGATCGCCAAGCTTTACCAAAATACAGGCAGTGGTTTCAATGAAGATACCTCTGTTTCCTTGCCTGGTGTCTCGAATGCTTCGGTTAGCTGGGCTGACTATAACGGCGATGACAAACCAGATCTTCTGATCACAGGAACAGATGCAACCAAGACCAAAATCGCTAAGCTTTATCGGAATACAGGTAACGGATTTACTGAAGAGCCTTCCCTGACCTTACCTGGTGTCTCCAATGGCTCTGCTGCCTGGGCAGACTACAACGGCGACGGCAAACTCGATTTTGTTTTGACTGGCTTAGGTGCAGGTAGTATCAAACTCACGAAGTTCTACCTGAATACGGGCAATGGGTTTATTGAAGATACGTCTATCTCATTGCCAGGCGTTTCTGATAGCAACGCGACTTGGGCTGATTACAACGGTGATGGTAAGCTCGACCTGCTGCTTACAGGTGTTGGCACTTCCCCCATTGCCAAACTTTATCGCAACACAGGCAATGGATTTACTGAGGAGGCAGGTGTAACCTTACCAGGAGTCAAGTCTGGTGCTGTTGCCTGGGCAGACTATAACGGCGACGGTAAGCTCGATTTCTTGTTAACGGGACGGACAATTGACAACCAAGCGATCGCCAAACTTTATCGCAATACAGGCAATGGGTTTAGCGAAGATACGTCTGTTACGTTGCTTGGTGTGTACTATAGCTCTGTCGCCTGGGCAGATTACAACGGGGATAGTAAGCCCGATTTTCTCATCAGTGGTCTCAGTGTAACAGGGACTCCCATTGCTAAACTCTACCAAAACACAGGCAATGGGTTTAAGGAAGATTTCTCATCTAATCTTTCGGGTATCAGTCTCGGTTCCGTTCGTTGGATGGATTACACCAACGATGGTAAACCCGACCTGCTAATGAGCGGTATTACGGTGACAGGTGAAGCGATCGCCCAACTCTACCAAAATACCTTTGCTCCTCCGGTGCAGGTTACTCTGACGGCTCCTCCAGCCGTTGTGGTCAACCAGGCGTTTACGGTGACTGCAACCTTCAGTGCTCTTGTTGCAGGCTTTACTGAGCAGGACATCCAAATCAGTAATGGTTCAGTCAGTGATCTGCAAACAAACGATAACCAGACATATACCTTCACCATCACGCCGATTGATCAAGATGAAGTTGTTGTTACCATCCCAGCTAACACAGTTGGTAATGTTGCAGATGCTCGCCTCAGCCTCCTGTACGACAGTATTTCCCCTTCAATACCAACGTTTGAGGCAACGGTCGATCTCAGCAAAAACAATAGATTGTCGTTGGCAGGTACAGCCGAAGTCAAAAGCATAGTAACGGTTACGCTCGACGATGGTACTGAAATTGGTAGCACTCTTGCAGATACGAACGGTCATTGGGCTTTGACCTCGACCATTGCTCTTAGCGATGGATTTCATACATTAACAGCAACGGCCACTGATGCAGCGGGAAATACCAGCGATGAATCAGTTGGTTATGGTTTAATGATTGATACTCTAGCTCCAGATGCGCCCATTATTGAGCCTATTCGTCCATCCAGTAACCCTACACCGACGATTTCAGGTACGGCTGAAGCGAATAGTACTATTCAGCTTAAACTAAACAATCAGGCGATTATTCCAATTCAAGCCGATGCAAGCGGTAACTGGAGCTACACTCCGACAATAGCGTTAGCAGATGGAAGATATATCGTTAATGCGATCGCTCTTGACACAGCAGGTAACAGCAGTCCGTCAAGCACAGACACATTGATTGTTGACACTAAAACTCCAGATGCGCCTATTATCAGTGGTAATGTAGCCAGTGGCGGCCACATGAATGGTGCAAAACTAACGCTCTCTGGTACTACTGATCCAAATAGTACGGTTCAGCTATTTTCTGCAAATGAATGGCTGGGCGAAACGACAACCGATGCAACAACGGGTGCGTGGAGCTACTCCTTCCAAAACAATCCCTTATTCGATGGCCAATATACACTAACAGCGGCGGTGACTGATGTTGCAGGTAATAAGAGCCAGCTTTCCCAAGGCTTTGTCGTTACCATTGACAATCAAATTCCAGTCATTACGCTTGATTCTCCCTCTGTAGAGGTTGTAAACGGTTCTTTCGCAGTTACGGTTGCGATAGAAGATGGCTTTTCTGTCCTCAATCAAGACAAAATCACAGTTCAAAACACTACTATCAGTCACTTTAAAGCGATCGATGCTCTGCATTACACCTTTGATGTCACTCCACAACAAGAGGGGTTAATCACGATCGCTGTCGGTCAAAATGCAGTACAAGATGACGCTACCAACGGTAATGATGCCGTCCAACTTGTTCGAATCTACGATCATACTCCCCCACCTCAGCCGAGTATCACCAACTCGTCTAACATTACCAATGTGTCGAAACCAACGTTAACCGGGACGGCTGAAGCTCAGGCTCTCGTTCAAGTCTTTCAGAATAATCAGCCTCTTGGGTTAGCAACTGTTGATGCGAATGGAGAGTGGTCTTACTCTCTCACGACCGAGTTGCCAGATAATGACTACACTTTCACAGCGGCAACCCTGGACGCGGCTGGAAATATGAGTGCACCATCGGCTGCTTTTCACCTAACGGTTGACACCAGTACGCCTAAGCCACCTAGCTTTGATACTGGTCTTACACTCACGAATGCTTCACAGCCAACCTTAAATGGTACAGCATTGCCTAACAGCATCATTCTGGTAAAGGTAGGCGATCAGATGCTTGGCAATACGACTACTAACAGTGAAGGTAAGTGGTCACTCACAACCACTCCAATACTAAAGGATGGCTCCTACTCTATTACTGCTACTGCCACTAATCTCGCAGGTACCGTAAGCTTGCCCTCTGCACCATTCAATCTTCGAGTTGATAGCATTGCTCCAACAGTCAGTGTGTCTGGTGTTGATCCAATATCTCGTACAACAGCTGTAGATAGTCTGACGTTTAATTTCAGTGAAGTTGTCAACGGCTTTGACATTAGCGATGTGCGTCTCCTACGTGACAACCTACCCGTTGATTTAAGTAGCGCTAAACTTGATAAAACCAATGACCAGAAGTTTCTCCTAAATGGACTCACAGGTCTTACATCTACCGCCGGACAATATCGTCTTGTGCTATCCGGCTCAGGTTCTGGCATTCACGATCAAGCTAAAAATAGTCTCAGTCAAAATGCAGAATTGCTTTGGAATGTTACAACGCCTCCAACTCAAAACCCGGATACGACCTCAGCGGAAAGTCCTTCCTCTGTAAATCAGTCCATCCTTTTTAAGGTTGAGACAGGCCACTTTGTTCCTACATCAACGCTAATTGCGCTGAATGACAATTTGCTTGATGTCAATCTATCAACCTTTAATTCACAGCAAGGCAATGCTGGTGCTAACTCGATCAAGGGCACGAATGCCAACGATGTCTTGAGAGGCTATGGCAGTAAGGATATCCTTTCTGGTGGCAAGGGTCATGATATTCTCAGTGGTGGTGATGGAAATGACACCCTGAATGGCGGTCAGGGCAATGACCTATTGTTGGGTGGTCAGGGCAATGACATTCTATTAGGCGGTGATGGCGATGATGTTCTCATCGCTGGACAGGGCAAAAATACCTGCACTGGTGGCAAAGGCCATGATAGCTTTGTGTTTCGCAATCTTAGCGGACATAGCATCATTACTGATTTCACTAGAGGCGGTCGCTTGATTCTAAGTAGCCAATTTGCCGGAGGACTCAAAGTAGGATCTTTGCCTAGTCAAATATTCCGTCTGGGTATGACGGCTAAAACGACGGGCGATCGCTTGATTTATAACAGGCTGACTGGAGATCTGCTGTTTGACATGGATGGGCGCGGCGGGAAGAAGGCAATCGAATTTGCTCAGCTTAAGGCAGGGACAATATTACATGCTCAGGATATTGTTGTTGTGTAAACTTTTCCGTGGACAGGAACCAAGGGATTCGGGCTATGTTACTAACAGAAGTGGATTTTAGTTAATAGCTTTTGCCAGGAATTCCGTGGAAGGGAATTTCTACAATTTGCCATGTTCACCATTTCCCACTCTAGTTAGTATTTATAGTGTATGAGCAAAGGAAGCTGCTAAATCTTGAGCAAAAGCTGAAAACCCCGCAAGAGCATAAATCCAAATATTCGTATCCAGATAATGGAATCACCTTGAAGTGCCGTCAGGAGTCCCATGCTTCGCGCGCTTGTCGAATAAATTGATCAACTTCCTCTGGTGTTGCAAAATTTCCCCTTGCCGCTCCAATTAAACTAGCGAGAGTTTTGGATGGTTGAGTCTCTGATTCTAATAAAACGATGACTTCAACAATCGCACCCTCCGGGAGATCAGATGATTGAAGTTCAACAATACCTCCTGGCTGAACCACTGCCTTCTGCCGGATTCCACTTAACATCAGCTTCTCACTTCAATCACGTCAAAATTTAATTCTGCCTGTAAATCCAATGTAGATCAAAACTTATTTACCAAGATTTTTCTAAGAAACACCCTGCAACCCATCCTGTCTGATTTGCATCAAGACGATTTTGAGCGTTCGCCTCCAACTTGGGTAAAGTGCAGGGGCGTGCTGCTTCGCAGATACCGCAAGGGTCGCCTCTACCCACTGCACTCCCTCCGCTTGAGTCGTTCTTCCAGTTAGCTGCACGGACTCCCCATACGCCACAACGCCCAGGATGGAAGACGGATTAAGCGTGGGGTATTGTCGAAAATTGGCATTGCGGTTCCCGGCACAAGTTGTGATTTGTTGGGTGGTTGCTAGCGGTTGTGCTGAAGGCACAGCAGCAGAAAATGGTTGAGAACTGGGTAAAGGGGTGGGGAACTGCTTCCATCGCAACTCTGTTTTTGGCGGAGGAGGAGGAGATGGAATCGGTTCATCGGCTAATGCAGAGGTGGAGGTAGCCAGTTGGCTTATGGCCATTTGTCCTCCTGTAACCAGGGCGATCGCCCCCACGGTTCCTATCAACAAAATCCGCTTCATGGCTGGATTACCTCATTGAAGTTCTTGAAATCATCCGGGTCTTCTCCCCACGGTTTTCCTGGTAAAGTACGGCCATGTTTTTTGAGAATTCGTCTGAATTTCCACTTGGCAGCCCGGTACTTATTACTGGTTCCTGACTTGGTAATATTCCAGATTATTTCGATTACTTTAGTTTGGGATTTGTAGGCATCGAAAGTCTTGAGAACAGATTCTGTCAGTTGCAGGGTGATCTCTGGGTCGAGGAGGGCAAACTGCCCCTGCACCGGGTTGGTGCTGGTGCAATCATCCTTGGTGCGTGTACTGCTGCCACTCATAACCCTCTTTGATCTCGCTAACGGCATCAAGCAGGCAGGTGTTTTCATCGGTGGTCTGAGTGTCTTCTTCCTCCTTGCAGTAGCCGTAGGCCGCCGATAAAGCCGCACCACAGCCCACAATCCGCAGCGAAAGCCATAGCCCCTGGTTTTGCTTATCGCCAATTCCAATAAAGGTAAAGAGCGACAGGAGGGCTAGCAACGTCAGGAGATGGTTGGATTGACAATGGGATAGATGCACGAGGGGAAAAACCTCCAGGCCACAGGCCATTACAAAAGACCCAATATCACTCCGGCTAACCCCGCTGCCGCGTAGACTTTTGCCTCCCGGTGGTAGAGGGCATACAGGGGACTGGCTGCCAGGGTGGAAAAGTAGGTGAGGGCAACTATTCCGATGCACACCAGAGCTGTGAGCCAAACCGTGGCGAGAGGAAGTACCTGGCTGGAGATGAGCCAGCGTATCCCCAGCGTTAGGAGATTGAGGGAGAGCAACAGTGAAAGGGCGATCGCAAGGCGTTTCATGGCTGGATGGGTGGGACTTTAAGGGGATTTAGACTATCGCAGGGAGAAGCGGGGAGCCATCCCTCTCATGCGCAAATCATCTTCTTTGTCCTGGTTCTTTTGAGTGGCTTCTTGAACAGACAGGTGAAGGCTTTGCACCTTCTCTCGGATAGCATCCTGGTTTAAGCTCCACTCGCTGATGGCGGATTGAGCAGTGTCATGGGCGATCGCCACTCGTGCTCGTTTTTCGACCAGCTTGTGTGCGGCGGCCAGGAAATCGCATTTGGTGGATTCCAGATTGACTTTGGCAATGCCCACTTCTACTCGTTTTTGAGTGAGGAGGATGCGGTCTTTTTCTAGCTCAGACTCAAAGGCCGCCAGTTTCACGCCTCGCTGTTGGCGTTTGATGCGCTCGGTTGCGTCGTTAAACTCGGTTTCATTGAGTTCACGCAGGCGAGGGGTAACCAGATGAGCGTTCAACGAAGGACGAGACTCATCGGGGGAAGGGGAGTATTTCATCAGGCGTCTCATGGGCGAACCTCCGTTGGTTGAGCATTGGGGGTGGACTGAGAGAGTGACGTGGGGCGAACGGTAACAGCCACCAGGCAATACGCGCCGATGCCAAAGAGTGCAAAGATGGCCGTGGCAATCAGGGTCATGGCCCAGGTGTCTTGTTGAGCCAGCCAATCATCCCAGCGCTTCCACAGGTTGACGTGGATGTGAAGTTCTGAGGGGGACTGCTCATGAATGAATCGTTGGGCATTGAGCAGGGTTTGAGCCGTGTGTTGGGCGTGTTCTGTAGCAAGGCGTTGCGCTTCAAAGATCAGAGCAGCCGTGTCTTGAGGGCTGGGATAGGTAGAGGAGGCTGAACCTGGAGAGTGGGAAAAGAGCGATCGCTCAATTACTCGTTCGATCTCCGGTCGCAGGTATTGAGCAACCAGGGCAGCAGGGTCAACAGAAGGAGGGGCGATCGGGGTAGGGGAAAAGGGGCGATCGTTTTGAAGAACCGTTGTCGCTGAGCTTTGAGCCGTTGCAAGGGGAGATGGAGTCTGCGGTTGATTCGGGGCGATTGGCGTTGAAGGGGATGGAACGATCTCGCCTGGAGGTTGAGTATGGGCAATGAGGGCCTGCTTAAAGGCTTGTGCCTGGGGCGTATTGATGAGATCTGAGAGGGTGAGGAGTCCTATCAGGGTGTAAAACAAGCGTTCCACGTTGTCAGACCCTCGAATCTTGAGGTAGTGCTGACCGTCCACCAGGCGAGGGTAGTGTTTGCAGAGATGGTAGTCATTTGGAACCCCAAAGGCAGCAAGGGCAAGCCGATGAGGGAAGAGATACTGCAAGTAGGGGCGATTATTTCAAAGCCTGTGCGGTGTTGGGCGTTTCAGTCCCGTTGCCGGGATTCATTGAATTGCAAGTTCGACGCTGCCAAGGCCGGGGCGCAAGGTAGCAGTGTTTCAGTCCCGTTGCCGGGATTCATTGAATTGCAAGACGTTAACTATCAGACAGTTCATCAGAACCAACTAGGGTTTCAGTCCCGTTGCCGGGATTCATTGAATTGCAAGTTTCAACAGGTCTTTAGCAGAGAGCTTTTCAAGCTGAGTTTCAGTCCCGTTGCCGGGATTCATTGAATTGCAAGGTTAATTCAGGCCAAGAACAATGGAGTAGAACTTACGTTTCAGTCCCGTTGCCTGGGATTCATTGAATTGCAAGTTGGCACTAAACCGTTTTCGTTGTTTTCCATGCTTGTTTCAGTCCCGTTGCCGGGATTCATTGAATTGCAAGCAGTCACATCTTCGCCCCTCGCCGATGGATTACATCAAATGTCGCCAAAACCTGAATCCCGCTTGCGGGACTGAAACTCTTTCCCTGCGCCTCCAGTGAGGGTATCCACTCCAGGTCGCCAAAACCTGAATCCCGCTTGCGGGACTGAAACAGGTGTTAAACATTCAAGACACAGTAGGACAAATTCAGCGTCGCCAAAACCTGAATCCCGCTTGCGGGACTGAAACATTGAATTAACGAAATGGGCACGCAAGCAGATGTTGGTCGCCAAAACCTGAATCCCGCTTGCGGGACTGAAACGATGCATATCGCTCGCCCCTCGAATCGTTGCGTAGGTCGCCAAAACCTGAATCCCGCTTGCGGGACTGAAACCTCAACCTGCTTACCTTTGTAGCAGTCTTGCACAATGTCGCCAAAACCTGAATCCCGCTTGCGGGACTGAAACTGTTGGTCATAGGAAGAATGGATGTAAATAGTTATTGTCGCCAAAACCTGAATCCCGCTTGCGGGACTGAAACATCTCTTCTCTTTCAATATCTCCATCTCCAAATGCTAGTCGCCAAAACCTGAATCCCGCTTGCGGGACTGAAACATGTCTGATTCAGTTGCTTTTGAATGCCGCTGACAGTGTCGCCAAAACCTGAATCCCGCTTGCGGGACTGAAACTGGTTGTTGATTCCAATGGAACCTGGACATACAATCTGGTCGCCAAAACCTGAATCCCGCTTGCGGGACTGAAACCTTTAATCCAGCTTCTATGGCCTTCCGACAGTTGCCAGTCGCCAAAACCTGAATCCCGCTTGCGAAACTGAAACAAGAGCGCGATCGCCTCTTGTATCTTCTCTTCAGTTAATCGCCAAAACCTGAATCCCCTAAAAACTGAAACTGGTTCAGACCGCTCAACATCTAGTCAGCCAATATGAGCGCGTCATGTTCTACCGCATTGACTATAGCAAACTCAAAGTCTTTTTAGGAGAGACAGGAAATCTGTTCATATCTCAATGTGTGAGTAGTAATACCAATTCTCTAAATTCCAGATACAGATAAGGCATCAAGGATGGATTGCCTTCCTGTAATTGATGCAATGGTCTCAGGAGTGAGGTTTTTCAGTCGTTCTTGCACCTGTTGGCGCAATTGGTCGAGTGTGGTTGGTAAACTCCAGTGCAATCGTCGCTTGAGATATTGCCACACCTGCTCGATGGAGTTTAGCTCAGGACAATGAGGTGGCTGAAACATCAGAATAATGTTACTTGGAACCCTCAACCGCTTGGCTTTGTGAAACCTTCCATTGTCCAACTGAATGATCAACAAGTCATCTTTGAACTGCTCGGCCACCAAGTTCAAAAACACCTGAAAGCAATCGGTATTTAAGTGAGAGCACTCAAAGAACAAAGAGTCTCCGGTTTTCGGCTCCACAATGCCATAGAGGTAGGTGGCTTGAAATTGTCATTGTACTTGTCCAACAGGTTTGACTCCTTTAGCCGTTATCTTGCGTCCACCTAACGTTTTCAATCCCAATCGTGTTTCATCGCCGCAAAAGAAGCGGATATTTCCACTCCAACCCAAGACACTCCATGCGATTGCTACCAGCATCGCCAAGTTTTGGGCTAAGTTTTTTTATATGCCTCTAGTTGCTCAGATGACTGCTTGACACTTACAGGACGGGGGACTTTGGGCGAAGCTTGCAAGCGGTAATGCACTAGTTGATGCACTGTTTTGTACTCGGCGACAATTCCCAACTGACTCTTCAACCAGTCACAAATCGCTTGATACCCATCGAAGCCTTGCGGTTCTTCTAATCGTTTTTGCAGGGCTGAAACGGCCCAAGCGGGAATCGCTCGAGGACGACCAGAGCGAGGTCTGCTTTTGAGCAATTCCTCAATGCCTCCTTTGCGGTACTGTTTGAGCCATTCCTGTACCGTAGCTCGGTGTCGCCCCAACATCGATGCGGCCTCTTGTACCGTTTTAGCCTGCTTGCTTTTGAGCAGATACAACAAATGAATTCGTTCTTTACCAGATGCTGCTCTCTGCGATCTCAGCAGTTGCTTGAGTTCATCTTCACTCTCTTGGATCTCCAGTTTGTAGACTCCTGCCATAGACCCTGACTCAACTCTTTATCAGTCTTACAACATCTGTCGCTTAACTTTCAAGAATTGGTATAACTACATCTCAAATTAACGGTAGTCTCCGGGTGTTTTCCCTGTCCAGCGTTTGAAGGCGCGATTAAAAGCACTGGGTTCTGAAAAGCCTAACAAGAAGGCAATACTATGAATGGGAATGGTTGGATCTTTGAGATATTGCAATGCTATGTCTTGCCGTATTTGATCCAACAACTTTTGAAAAGATGTACCTTCTACTTTTAATGCACGTTGCAACTGGCGGGTACTCATCGCTAAGCCAGAGGCGATCGCAGTCACAGTCGGCAGTTCTCCCTTCATTTTTTGCACAATGGCCTGGGTCACTTTAGCAATGTAGCGATCGTCCCCATTTAACTGATTTAAAGTGGCTTCAGCCCGTTCTTCAAAGAAAGAGAGAAGATTCACATTACTCGATAACACCGACCACTTTAAACAATTGGCATCAAAGATCAATCGATTCACGGGCATGGAAAATTTCACATCGGATTGAAAGATGCGATCGTATTCTGATAAGTCGGTGGGTAGTTGATGGCGAAACCATACAGCGATTGGGCGAAGTGTTTTTCCAGTGAGCGCTTTGATAGTAGGTAATGCTGAAGCAAACGTGCATTCTGTGTCGTAACGAGCGGTCTCTAGCAAATCGTCGTCTGGCTCACATCCAGGAATGCTATTACATTCAAAAAACGCCATTCTTTCGGATATGGTCAGTCGCGTGAACATCTCCTGGCAAAACAAGCACGTATATTTGCAAAATTTTTCAAAGACTTCGTTTAGAGTTTGGCAGTTGAGCAACACATATCCAGCGATACCATAGCTACTTAGACTAAAAGCTTCTCCCAAATGTAACCCGAGATTTTCATTTCCGGTTTGCCTGATGATTTCTTGCCAGATACCATAGTGCAGCGATCGCGGAATGTGTTGATCCGGTGTTTTTAAGAGGTCAGGATCAAAGCCAACTGTGCTATAGAGTTTTTCAATATCAACCCCATGCTGTGCTGCAAACTGAATCACAGGGCGGGTCATATAAACAGCAACTGTTTTTTCGGGCATATGTCAACTGAAATCGTAAAGCGGTGGGGCAACAAACGATCGCTCTTTGCTGAAAATGGCGCGATCGGGTAATCTTCAGCCATCCATCGAGGGCTGGGCTCATCAAGGCAGAACTTGATAGCGAGTCAGGCAATCCAAAATCCAGAATCGGACTACTCTCCAGGTAAAACCGGATCTGTGATGCAGCCGTAGGTAGACAGGGTTAGAGAGACAGGTCCCACCAGGGCTTCGGGTAGGTCGCTGGGTAAGGTAGGGGGCGAAGCCAGTGCCACAACACGGCGGGTGCCTTGATCGTCCATCAGGCCCATAAACGCAACGGGATGATCCTCGGCATAATTCGCCATCACCGTAGCCGAGCCAACAGAACGAACTTGACTGCTACGCAGGTGTCCATCTTGCACCATAGCAACGGAAATGGTGAGAAGTTGCTCAGCCAGGATGTCTTTGACATATTCTCCTGTAACCTCGTTATAGATGTAGAGGCTCGATTCGGGAATGAACTCCAATACACACGCCTGCCCTGGAGTCCGAGAGGGAAAAACGGTCACAGAATAGAAGGAGCCTGCGCTATCCATATAGACCCACGCTCCTAAAAAGGTTGCCACATTAGGATTGACGGCACTCCACGCTTCCCGATAATTCTCAAGCTCGTCGGTTAGAGCAGGCGGCGGCGACATGGCAGAGACACCTGCCAAATCAAACCAGAGGTCGATACTTTGAGCCACTTCCGCCTGCAAGGCTTTGATTTCAGCTTCAGAAAGACGAGGCAACGGATTGGGGATTAGGGGCCGAGGGCTTTCCACCCCTGATTCTGGGTTTGGCGAAGGAGGTGAAGCCTCTGAGGCAAGAGTTGGTTCACAAGAGAATGCCTGCAAACCGAGGGAGAAGAAGATGAGACTGGCTGTGAGCAGCAAAACGATGGCTTTCATTAGGATGGGAGTTAGAGTTAAACGTCAAACACGAATAGCAACTTTCCCTAGCACCTGCCGCTGTTCCAGGTGGCGAATGGCGGCGGGAACTTCGCTCAGGGTGTAGCGTTGGTCGATGAGGGGGGCGATCGCTCCAGCCTCCACGAGAGCTTTCAACGTCGTCAGATCGGTTTGATTAGGTTTCGCTGCTAAACACTTCACCTTCTGGCGACGGGTTCTCGAAATCCAGGGTGCAAGGAACATCACCTGGAAAAATCGAGCGATGGAGCCACCGATCATAACGTAGGTGCCATCGGGAGTCAGTGCTGGCAGATAGTCGAACACGGAACGGTAAGCTGCTGCATCAAAGATCAGGTCGTAATGCTGTCCTGTTTGGGTGACATCGGTTTGCGTGTAATCGATGACGTGATCTGCGCCGAGCGATCGTACCCCATCCATTTTTTTCGTGCTGCACACAGCGGTCACCTCAGCGCCAAATGCCTTCGCAATCTGCACCGCAAACGATCCCACACCGCCGGATGCACCATTAATTAACACCTTCTGCCCCGACTGCATCTGCCCACAATCCCGCAATCCCTGTAAGGCGGTAAGGGCTGCGCCAGGAACGGTTGCCGCTTCCTCAAAGGAGAGGTTGGTGGGCTTGAGTGCCAATGCTGCTTCGGTGGCACAGGCATACTCGGCGAACGCACCGAATCCACACTCAGACAGATCTCCAAACACTTCGTCACCGGGCTGAAACTGCGCCACATCTTTGCCAACGGCTTCAACCTGTCCAGCCACATCAAAGCCGAGAATTTTGATTTTGGGCTTGAGCAGCCCCCCAAGTATGAAGCGAATGAAGAACGGCTCACCCCTCATCAGATGACAATCACCTGCATTAACGGACGTGGCACGAACCCGCACCAGTACGCCGTTGTCTGGCACGGCGGGCTTGTTGATTTCCTCTAGTCTCAATAGGTCTGGTGAACCGTATTCAGATCGGGCGATCGCGCTCATTTGTTTCATCCTTCTGGCTATTCCCTTGATTAGAGGTGAGTGGGTTTGTTTTCATGGCATTCTCTAAGTTGAAGGAAAACCAGATTCAGCAGCAAACTTGACTTCCCCTAGTGAACTTACAGTGTAAGTTCGCCTTACAGTGCAAGTTTAACTTACGCCGTAAGTTTGTCAAGGTAAAAACCGCACTGACCAACTGGAACTAAGCTGGTTCTATCGATTTCACTGCAAGACAGGTTAGATGACTGAGACGGATACTCTTGATACACCTTCCCCAGAGCCATTGAGTCGCGAGCGGATACTGCATGCAGCACTTCGTCTGGTGGACGAGATGGGCATGGAGTCGCTTTCCATGCGAAAGGTAGCTCAGGCGTTGGGGGTTAAGGCGATGTCGCTTTATAACCATGTCACGAACAAGGACGACATCCTGGATGGCATGGTTGACATGGTGATCAGTGAAATTGAGGTGCCTGACCTGAAGCTTAACTGGAAGACTGCCATGCGACGGCGGGCGATCGCGGCTCATGAGGTGCTGTTGCGTCACCCCTGGGCAACGATGGCGATCGTCTCTCGGATCAACGTGGGTCCAGCTATGTTGCGCTATGTGGATGCAACGCTGGGCTGTTTGTGCGAGGCAGGCTTTTCGCTCAAGATGGCAGATTATGCGTGGAATGCGATCGACAGCCACATTTATGGATTCACGCTTCAGGAAATCAATTGTCCGGTGGATTCATCGGAGTTCGCTGAAACGGCGGAGAGATTCCTTCCACAATTTCCTGCCGACCAATACCCCTATTCCAACAGGCTGATGCGGCACGTTATCGAGAGCAATTATGACGGTATTTACGATTTTGAGTTTGGGTTGAACTTGATTCTTGACGGACTTGAAGGGCTGCTCGACAAAACCTGATCGTTGATTTGCGTCAACTTAAATCTTGCACCTTTCTTAATAAGCGGGTTTGGGCGGCGCGTAACGCCGCCCAAACCCGCACCATTTGCAGGAGCGCAAAGCGCTCCTGCAAATGGTGCAAAATCTGAGTCAACTTAAAATGGCGCGATCGGTCAATTTCTTGGCATCAATGGTCAAGAAAGCAAAAAGTTAATCGTTTAATTTAGCAATAGTTGTAACCATCAGCATGATTTTGCGAACGCTGATCGGAATGCTGTGATTACACGGCTTACCGCTTGCTCTAAAGGATGCTATAGCAGTCGAGGAGATAGTTAAGACAAAGGGGGCGTAGAGGCTTCGCCCCTAGCCAGGGGTTTCACCCCTGCACTCTGTCCTAACCAACCCCTTGGTTGCTATATGACCGACAACTTTGTCGTTTCTCTTGCGCTTACATTTCTATGTTCTCTACTTTTTACAGGCGATCGCTACAAATAGAAACATGCACTCACGCAACCTGAGATGTTAGATCTCGTCAGTATCTTTCTTTTGGACAGACGTAGATCGTTCTACAGTCTTCACTGAGTTAACGTCAATGCACATGAGCAACACAACTAAGTGTTTCTAAGTGTTCAACTATCATTCATCAACTATCATCATGGTTTCACTTGCAGACAATACCCTCGCAACTGCTAATAATCTTGGTATCCTTTTAAGTCCGCTGGAAATTCTTGGCTCTTTTGACTCAACAGACAAGGTTGCATACTATAAATTCACCATCACGCAAAACAGTGATGTGCTCGTGCAACTTCCAGGCGCTTTTATTGATACACGACTGATTGCAGATTTCAATGGCAATGGCATTGATGAAAACGAAGAATACATTGAGGCATTGACATCAAGTACAAATCAATTCTTTATTGAACCGCTGCCTGCGGGAACTTACTTTATCAGGATGCTAACACCATCTAACCGATTGACAGAATATAGTTTGCGCATTTCTGCAACGCCTAAACCTGGAAATGTTTCTCCCGATCCGGGGAATACCTTTAGTCAAGCATTGGATTTGGGAGTACTCTCAGCGCAACGCGTATTACAGGACTATATCGGTGATGCTGATCTACTTGATTTCTACAAATTCACCATTACGCAAAAAACCAATCTAGGGGTTTTTGTGAATGGAGAAACGCAAATAACCCCTATTTTCATCGCGGCTGATGAGAATAGCAATGGTGTGTATGATTTGGGTGAAACCATTGCGAGTCGAAGCAGTTCAGAAAATAGCTTCTCCGTCACGTTGTTACCAGGCAACTACTTTATTCAAGCTGGTCGGGTTTCGCCAGTGAGATCGACTCAGTATTCATTGACGCTTAATCCAGTTCCTGATTTCAGTGGCGACGATCTCTTACAGGGAACTCTCCAACGGGATGCAATTCGTGGCTTTACAGGCAATGATACAATCCTGGGTCTTGCTGGAAATGACCGTTTGTTGGGTGATGCCGGAAACGATCGTCTGGTGGGCGGAGCCGGACGTGATATTCTATCAGGCGGCATCGGCAGCGATATCTTGGATGGTGAAACAGGCAATGATGTGATTACGTCAGGGGGCGGACGCGATCGCATCTTACTGCGCCGCAACCAGGGATTGGACCGCGTCACTGATTTTCGCAACAACCAGGACAAGATTGATCTGACTGGAGTGAGTTTTGGTCAACTCACTCTACGCCAACAGGGTAATGATGTCGTGATCAAACTGAGGGGAACCAACGTACTTCTGATTGAAGATATCCAACAAAGCCTGCTCAACCGTGCAGACTTTGTGTAAATCTGTTGTTTTTCTTATATTGACATCTCCATGTTCACAAACTATCAACGCAATGAGCGATCGCAATTGTCTGACAACCGTCCCAGTGGCGCTCTAAAAATTGGTGTTCTGAATGGAACAAAAGCATTTCAAAACTCTGTTAGTTTAAGGGACAAGGTTGATTTCTACTCGTTTCGGTTAACAGGAAGGAGTAACTTCAGGCTGTCTCTAAGTCGTTTACAAAACAATGTAGACGTGTTTCTGCAAGGGGCAGGGGTCAAACTGAGTTCGCGCAAAGGCGGGAAAAAAACTGAAGCGATCGCCGCCACATTGAAACCGGGAACGTATTACATTCGGGTACAGCAAAAGAGTGGCAATAGTCGTTATAGGCTGGCACTTAACGCTACACCTAATTCCGCCCCTAACCCCAATCCTTCCTCACGAAGATTAGTCTCTTTAGGGTTGCCAGCAGCCGTCGCTCGACCTCGATATGCGTGGATTGATCTCAGTACTGCCAGCCTGACCGAATTACCGCTGGGTAACTCAGTCGGGCAATTGACCTTAAATGATATTGCGTCTTTTAACGGCGAAACCTATGCGATCGATTTGCTCGGCACTTTTTGTAAAGTGGATACCAACACTGGGAATTACACCCGTCTGGGCGATCTGGGTGGCTTCCTTGCAGGGATTACTTTTGAATCATTAGGTTTCGATTCCTCCGGAACGCTTTATACGATCGGCAGCTATCAAAGGACTCCCAATCTGTCGGGCTTGTTTAAAGTCGATTTAGCGACAGGTGCAACGACCCTAGTGGCAAATATTCCTGGCATTGTGCAGATTGGCGATATTGCTTATAATCCGGCGATCGGGCGTTTCTATGCTTCGGCAAACACGGCTTCCACGTCGAACAGTCTCCTTTATTCGATCAGTCCGACAGGCGACACGCAATTTATTGGCGATATTGGCTTTTCTCAAGTTGATGCATTGCTCTTTGACAACGGCAGTTTGTATGGCTATGACAGTCGCTTTGGACTACAGCAGCAGCAAATTGTTATTAACACCACAACGGGTGCAGGCAGAGCCGATAAAGGTATCACCCTCAATGGTCAAGAAAGCTCGATCACAGGTGGCGCGTAGTTAGGCTAAGTGGGGATAAGCCTCTTATACCAATTAAATATGAAGGTTCATATAATATGAGCTGTAAAGTCTAGGAGGCAAGCAAGCGATGGGTCGCCCGTTCATCATCGAAATTACAGAGAGCGAAGCCGACTTGAAGCAACGACTCCAACAGGCACGGGAGGCGATTCACAAGGAAAAACTCCAAATGCTCTGGTGGCCCAAAAGTGGACAAGTAACGCAGCAACAAGAAATCGGCAAACGACTCGGACGTGACAAATCCACAGTGACACTTTGGCTGCAAAAGTACCGTCGTGGCGGACTGGTAGAACTATTAAAAATCAACAAAGCACCGGGGAACGAGCGCAAAATCAAGGGTGAGGTGCTAGCGGACTTGCAACAGCAATTGCAAAAAGCAGAGGGCTTCTCCAGCTATGGGGCGATTGTGGAATGGCTGGAGCAGAAACATGGTTTGGTGGTTGAGTACGGCACGGTTTACGCCACCGTCAGGTATCGGTTGGGAGCGAAACTGAAGGAGCCACGTCTGCAGAGCGCTCAGCAGAATGAGCAAGCGGTTGAGATATTTAAGAAAACCTTGGTGCTGCGCTGATTGTGCTGGAGAGCCTGTTGGCGCAGGGAAAAGTGATTCACTATCTTTGCCAGGATGAAACCCGATTGGGATTGAAACCACAGAGCGGTAAAGTGATTACGGCCAAAGGAGTCAAACCCAGAGTTGCCGTGCAATGGGGACGAGAGAATTTCTGGATTTATGGAGCCATTGCCCCTTGAGCGCAGCTCATTTCTTGCACGAGTTTCCCAAACTCAATGGAGAGAAGCTATTGAAGAACTGTGGAAACATGATCCTGATCCAGATCAAACGTTAGCAATTCAAACAGAAATCAACGCCGCTTTTAACCGAGGCGACATTGCCTATGCAACCGACCGATCGGGCAAACGGATTGGTTACTTTTACTGCTGTCCTTGGTCACCTATCTACGTTGTCAAATCTCCTGTAACTATCGCTGGTCAGCGGCTCCGCACCCTACAGGAATTCACATTCGTTGTCGATGCCGATGAAGTGTTAGAGGGCAGAGAGTTTGAGCGGAAAACTCTGGTTGCCTCCTTTCAACCAACAAGCGAGATTGGCTACTGCAATCCTCATGAAGGTCGCCATCATTGGGGCTCATTCAAGTGTTCTGCGACTTCTTGGTATAAATTCATGACATGACTATCTGCCAAGCTGTAGTAGATATTGCGTCCTTCTTTGCGATATTTAACCAAACGCTGCGATCGCAAAACACGAAGCTGATGAGACACCGCAGATTCACTCATCTTCAGCGCGGTAGCTAAGTCACAAACGCATAACTCCTGAGTTGCCAACACTGAAAGTAAGCGCAATCGAGTGGGGTCGGCTAAGGTGCCAAAAAACTCTGCCATTTTCTGTGCCCTGTCCAACGGCAGCATGTCTGGTTGCACTTGCCGCATCTGATCAAGATGGACTGGGCAATGCTGCTCACATTGCGGCATTCCTGCATTATCGGGAGCAAACTCTACAGTCTGAATGGGTTTGGCCATGAAGTTGATCTCTGAATCAGCATTAATGCTTTCAGCCTCATTATAAAGGTGAAACTGAGAATCATTCTATGTATGAACAATCATTCATATATTTGTTGAAATTGATCTACAATTTGGAAAACACTCCGGTTGTGGGCAATTACTGTAGGCAATTACTATGACTCAAACGCCATCGCTCAAAACTCAGCAGATGCAGGTCGGTGGCATGGACTGTACAGGCTGCAAGATGAAAATAGAAGGGAGCCTGGAACGGCTGAGAGGGGTAACGGAGGCAGCGGTGACGGTGGCAACCGGGCGATTAGTTGTAACCTACGACCCGGAACAGATCAACGAAGCCGCAATTCAAGACCGAATCAAATCTCTGGGCTACACCGTTCGAGATCCTCGATCGTCCATCCCCCAAACAACAGACAGACATCAGCCCGATCATGACCATGATCATGACGATCATGCCGCAGAGCACCGTCACAATGACGGACATTCTCACGACGAGTCAGATGTAGACGATGGACATGATCATGGGCACAATCACGGCTCTGGTGAATTTAACCTGAAGCAAGAATTGCCACCCGTCCTGATCGCGATCGCTCTATTTGCTATTGCCATTCTGTTTGAGCAACCCTTACACAACACGCCCTACAACTTTGCTGAATTTGCGGTGATTATTCCTGCCTATCTGTTAAGCGGGTGGACGGTATTGAAAGCAGCGGGACGCAACATTCTCAGAGGGCAAATTTTTGATGAAAACTTTTTGATGACGATCGCCACCCTGGGCGCACTGGCGATTCATCAATTGCCTGAAGCCGTTGCAGTGATGCTGTTCTTTCGCGTCGGAGAGTTATTTCAAGAGTATTCGGTGGGGCGATCGCGCCGTTCAATTAAAGCATTACTGGAAGTACGTCCTGATACCGCAAATCTCAAGTTGAATGGCACGGTAAAACAGGTTTCGCCTGAAACGATCAACGTCGGCGACATGATTCTGGTCAAACCAGGTGAGAAAGTTCCGCTGGATGGTGAAATTCTAGAGGGTGACTCGCAAGTTGATACCTCAGCCCTGACGGGAGAATCGGTGCCGCGTACCGTTAAACCTGGAGATACGATTCTAGCAGGCATGATTAATAAATCCGGTGTGCTGACGATTCGAGTGACCAAGCTATTTGGAGAATCCTCGATCGCCAAAATTCTGGATCTGGTGGAAAATGCGTCCAGCAAAAAGGCATCCACTGAGAAATTTATTACAAAGTTTGCTCGCTATTACACGCCTGTGGTGGTGATTCTTTCGCTGGCTGTTGCCCTGTTACCCCCCTTACTGATTCCAGGAGCCGATCGCGCAGATTGGGTCTATCGTGCCCTGGTGCTGCTGGTGATTTCCTGTCCATGTGGACTGGTGATTAGCATTCCGCTGGGCTATTTCGGCGGCATTGGGGGCGCTGCAAAACGCGGAATTTTGGTCAAAGGTTCTACGTTTTTGGATTCGCTAACCGCCGTGAAGACGGTGGTGTTTGACAAAACAGGCACCTTGACTCAGGGAACGTTCAAAGTCACCCAGATCGTTACCAAAAATGGATTTTCTGAAGCAGAACTGTTGGCTCTGGCAGCGAAAGCAGAATCCCACTCCAATCATCCGGTTGCACAATCGATTCGAGAAGCCTATGGTCAAGCGATCGCTGAATCTGAAGTCACCGATTACGAAGAAATTGCGGGACATGGGATTCGGGCAGTCGTGCAAAATCAAACAGTGATTGCTGGCAACGATCGCCTACTCCATCGAGAACACATTGAACATGATACGTGTGATGTGGCGGGTACAGTTGTTCATCTAGCCATTGATGGACGCTACGCTGGATACATTTTGATTGCAGATGAAATCAAAGCCGATGCCGCTCAAGCAATTCAAGACTTAAAGCGCATGGGAGTCGTAAAAACCGTGATGTTGACGGGAGACAATCAAACGGTTGCCCAGTCCGTCGCTCGTCAACTGGGTTTAGATCAATTCATCGCTGAACTGTTGCCCGAAGGTAAAGTAGACGAAATTGAGAAACTGTTAGATCGATCGGGCAAAACGAAACTGGCATTTGTCGGAGATGGCATTAACGATGCGCCAGTGATTGCCAGGGCAGATGTGGGGATGGCGATGGGCGGTTTAGGATCAGATGCTGCGATTGAAACAGCGGATATCGTGTTAATGACTGACGCTCCCTCTAAGGTGGCAGAAGCGATCAAAGTTGCCCGCAAAACTCGCCAGATCGTACTGCAAAACATTGTCATAGCACTGGCGATCAAAGCAATTTTTATTGCATTAGGCACCATTGGACTGGCAACCCTTTGGGAGGCTGTGTTTGCTGATGTAGGTGTGGCACTGCTGGCGATTTTGAATGCGACCCGAATTGCTAAGTAGAGTTGTGCAGTGCCAAATTAAACGCATCGAGACAAATTCGTGTCACTAAGTAAAACCTGCTATATTTTGTAGCGATTCTCAATCGCTATAGGATTGCAGAGAGAGATTGCTTAGTGGCTACCTCATACCATCAGAATTGCCGAACTGCTTTCTTAGGTGAAAAAGCAAGCTAATTTGGCGTTTCTTCTTTAACGATACTAATGTGTCTCACGACAAATAAAAAGTCACTGTACAAATGTACATTTACGCCATTTCAGATGCCCATTGGGCATCTGAAATGGCGCTATCGAATTTACGGTATATTAGGGCACGATTTGCACCTCCGGGTTGGAGAAGTCGAATACATCTCCATCTCTTCCGCCAACTACCAAAATGCGATCGATGGGTACACCATTAGCTGCACCATAGATTTTAGTGACTCCGTAGCCAGTCAGCTCAATTCTGCCATCGGCAAGCTGGCGGCCAGAGATATTAACTGGGTTATCGCTATCGTCTGTATCGCCTGCAATCCGCGCACTGGCGTAAGGCCCAGTATTAATGCGCAATACAGGTTTACCATCTACTGTAATGATGGTTGCTAATTCGGGCGTAGGTTGGGCCGCATTTTCAATGGCAAAGTTCGTACCCAGGATCTGTTGCAGTGAGAAATTAGCATCAAAGTTAGTGGGGAAAGGGAGATCATTGGTGCTCAACGTTTTATTGAAAACCGTGATGGAAGCATTAAAACCACCACGGATACCGCCCGTAATGTCGAACATTTTGAGCAGATTCTGAGGACTGTTCAGGTTATTCGTAAACGCCATGATTTCGTCCAGACGCAGGCGGCCATCTTCATTGGGGTCTTGTAAGTCGAAGGCAATGCCGCCACTCAGGCTTGCTTGTGCAGATGCATCAAAGACGGTTACAGGAGGAATTGACAATAGGCCTAGGCTGAAACCGGGGGTTCGGATTGGGCCAGCGTGACCACCACCACCGACCGAAAGATCCAGACTTAATTCGGGGCCAACGTTGTTACGGATATAGAAGCCATCCAGCAGGTCGCTAAAGTCGGGCACTCCTCCAGCTTGAATGGCATCCACCATGCGCTCCAATCCGGTCGAATCGTAACCAATGCCCAGATTGGTTTTGATGGTGGCTCCAGCGTGAATGTTAAAGCCCAGTTGCTTGAAGTTAAACCCAAAGTCGGCCCCCAGGAAAAGATCGAGCTTGGGTAGATTAAAGCTCAGCAAGTCTAGCGGTTGACCCAACAGCAGATCCGCAACGGCTCCGGGGGTCAGGATATCCAGTTTCAGTCCGCCTGGTTCAATGTCAACATCTCCCTTCGTTTTGAGCAAGCTACCCGCATCGATATTTTGAATATCATCAACAGCAGTTGCTAGTTCGCAGGGAACAGGCGTTTTAATGTTAGGGAAATACAATGGACTATCTGGGTCCATCACCACTTCTAAACAGCCAAAGCGGATGGGATTACCGTCGTAGTTTTTCAGGAATTGATCGATGCCACTGGCCACATCGGCTAATTGCTTAGCCAGGTCGTAAATCTTCACCAAATTTTGGAATGCGGGGAGGTTAGAAGCAATATCTCGCAGGCTGGTGTGAAAGCCAAGCTTATCCAACAGAGGTAAGGGTTGATTGATAAATCCATCAACTTTATCTGTACTGCTGCCAATGACATCAAAAACGGGTTCGAGTACTGTACCGATGGTGTTAGCAACAGGTTTGACAATGTTATCAAGCAGTGAGCCTACATCGAGCGCAATGTTGTCGAAGTGGAATTCGTCAATACCATATTCGGGTTTGAGTCCGAAATCGCCCGTTTTATCATCTGGGCCAACGCTGGCAGACACAGAAGCATCAATTTTTAAGTCAAAGGTCGCAGAGGGTAATTCCAGTGAACCTTTATTGACTCCAAAGATGCTGAGTGCTTGCTCCGCGAAGTTTGTGATGTGATCTGACCCGGCATCCACGTGCAGCCGCAGTTGTCCTTTGGCTTCCAGAGTGGGTTTGAAGATGTCGATCAGGTTGCCGCCAAAGATGGTGCCGATACTGACTCGGTTAAATAAGGACTGATCACCCTCTTCTAAGCCTTGCTCGATCGCCTCATTTGCTTCTCCTGCATCGTCTGGAAAATCAGGATCGACCAGGTTTAACCCCAGGTTGACTTCTACCTTTGAGCGCTCTTCGGTTTGGAAAGTGACGGTGAGGGTGTGATTGGGGCTTTCAAAGGCAACGCGATCGCCCACCAAAATAGCGTGCACATCAGGTCGTTGACCTGGTGCAAACCCTTCGTCTAATCGCCGTTGCAGGGCTGTATCTAATGCCGCTACCAGTTCTCCAGCGCTGTTGATATTACCACTGCGATCGCTCTCCAGTTTCAGGTCAATTGCAGTACCGTCAATGGTGAGCCGCAGATCGGTGTCTTCCTGAATCTTGCCGTCTACCGGCAGTGGAGCCGCTGCAATCACTTGTCCAAACCCCTGTTGGTTAAAGCTAAAGCCCAGAGTGCGGGAGCGGCCATCTTCAAACTGATGGGCAACTTGAGACACTGGAGTGGAATCTTCGCTTAGCGTGAAATTGGTTAACTCCATGCCCACAATTTCCGGGAAGCGGGCTTGAATGAGCAGCGGAACTTTACCATCCAGTAATTTGGATAAATCGGGGAGGATGGCGATCGCTGGAAGGGGTGAATCTGTGAAGATATTGCTTTTGCCTGTGCCTGTGCTCGCTTCAGAGATCTTGTTGTAAACCTCCAGATTGAGTTTCAGCAAAAATTCCGCCAAGGTTTCGTCTGCACTCGACTCATAATGAATGTGTGGAATGTTCAGCGTTGCAGGTGACGTGCCACCGTCTAAGAAGCTGAGATTCAGGTCGAAATCAGCCCGGTAGCGCTGCGGTAAGTCTACTGTTGCGGCATCATCAATGGTTAACTGCGTCTTGAAGGGTGTACCATCCGTCATGTTGCCCTGAATCAACCCCAGAGCCACATTGGAACTTAAGCCAGAACTAGCCTGGTACGGATCGCCAGCCTCAATAGTGATGTTGACACTCAGCTCATCGGCATCTTGAGCAGAGGTAGGCAGCACTTCAGCGGAGTGAGTCAGTTCGGTAGTCGCTCCAGAG
>DATNPS010000546.1:0-34612 GCA_036703095.1 Crinalium sp.
CTAAAAGTGGGTGAATTGCAATGATGGTCTTTTCTTTAAAGCTAATTTTGGGTTTAGCGCGCCCGTCGGACGTGTAAGTAGGTAGACACAATTAAACATTAGATAGAAAAAACGGGGGAGTGCCCCTCCGGGGCACTCCCCCGTTTTTCTGGGTTTGGTTTAATTAGGCTTGCCTACTTAGAAGAGAAAGCATCTCAAATTCATTGAGAAAAATTTAGGCTGCTTTATAGATGTGTATATTGTTGGCGATTCTAATAGTTTGCTGCCAGAAATTTGTCAGGCGATCGCTTCTCTATAAATTTTGATCCCTTCAAAATTCTCATTTGGTTTCTATAGATTTCTTGAAAGTTAAAACGAATTGTTTCGGTATTTTAAGGATAAGCTTCATCAATCTGTAGAGAAGTTGAAGATATAAGTTTGTGCTTTGGGGATCAATCTAGGATGCACAATAATCTCTGGGAATCTGCATAGTGCTAATCATTGTCCAATAGCGTTGTTCAAGACTATTTACTCATTTCAGGTGAAGCTGCATAGAATAAAACTTGGCTGTTTTGCGGCTTAGACACGTTCTATACCCTCTTAAAATGAATTGGCATTGCTGAAGATTCTGGTGCTCCAAGTTAAAGCTGGTTTGGAGATAAATGTTGAACCAAAAAGTTAGGTTTCCCTAACAAACAAGTAGATGAAGAGTTAGTAATGTCTCCAAAATGGTCTTGAATAAAATTGATATCGCTTTTAGTTTTGAAGATAAGTAAGCGTCTAATCCAATCACTTTGTGGCCGACTCAATGTTGAGTTAATGCATATAAAGTCAGCGTGATTCTTTAATTCGGAAATCCGCTTATTGAGCCATTCTTCAAGACTCTGGCTATTCGTTTTTCTTACGATAAACTCAACTGTCTTTTGATAGAGTTCACGCAATTCTTTTAAAGATATTGGGTGCAGGATTGGCTTGTTGGAATAGTTGGCTGTTGCAATCGCTTTAGATTGATATTCCATTCACCACACAGGTTTAGGTTCAATTCATCGAATTTCATCTGATGAATTAATTCAACGCGCAAGGAGAGTTCATGAAAGTAGCTGTTGCCAAAGAAATAGAAGTTGGAGAACGGCGGGTTGCCTTGATCCCTGACACGGTTTCTCGCTTGGTCAAGCAAGGGCTTGAGGTTTGGGTGGAGTCTGGAGCAGGAGACCGGGCCTATTTTTCAGATGCGGCGTATGAAGCCGCAGGTGCAACGATCGTTGCAGACACAGCTCACCTGTGGGGATCAGCGGATGTGGTGCTCAAAATTAATCCACCACAGGAGCGTGAAGACGGGCAGATGGAGCTGAATCTGCTGCGTGAAGGCAGTATTCTCATTAGCTTTCTGAATCCACTGGGCGACCCGGCTCTGATTCAACGATTGGCAGAGCGCAAGATCACGGCGCTCAGTATGGAGCTGATCCCTCGCACGAGCCGCGCTCAAAGTATGGATGCGCTTTCATCTCAAGCAGGTATCGCAGGATATCAAGCCACGCTGATTGCTGCTGCCGCCCTACCCAAATTCTTCCCCATGTTGACGACCGCCGCAGGGACGATTCCGCCGGCCAAAGTGTTTGTGATGGGGGCTGGCGTTGCAGGGCTTCAGGCGATCGCCACCGCTCGTCGCTTAGGTGCAGTCGTCGAAGCGTTTGATATTCGTCCTGCCGTAAAGGAAGAGGTGCAGAGCCTGGGTGCCAAGTTTGTGGAAGTCAAGCTTGAGGAAGACACGGTTGCGGAGGGAGGCTATGCCAAGGAGATATCGGAGGCGGCCAAGGAGCGATCGCGCCAGCTTGTCACCGAGCACATCAAACAATCCGATGTTGTGATTACCACGGCTCAGGTGCCCGGTAAAAAAGCCCCAACTCTCGTGACGGAAGACATGGTTGCCCAAATGAAACCGGGTTCCGTGATTGTGGACTTGGCGGCAGATCAGGGAGGGAACTGTGCCTGTACAGAACCGGGCAAAGATGTCACCCGCAACGGCGTCACGATTATTGGGCCGATTAACCTGCCTTCGTCGATGCCCGTTCATGCCAGTCAGATGTATTCCAAAAACATCTCAACGCTGCTGCAACTGTTGACGACGAAAGAGCAGACGATCCATCTCAACTTTGAGGACGACATTATCCACAGCGCGTGTGTCACGCATGATGGCGAAATCCGCAATCAGCGCGTCCAAGACGCATTAGACGCAAGCCGTCAGCCTGCGCTGGGATAGGCGATCGCGCTTTGAGCACACAGTTTTATGGTCTGTAAGGGCTTGGCATTGCCAAGCCCTATCTAGACGTTGCTTTTTGACCTATTGGAGACGACTACATGGCAGAAGAATTGGTAGCTGGCCTGGTGGTGTTTGTGTTGGCCTCGTTTGTCGGATTTGAAGTCATTAATAAAGTGCCTCCGACGCTGCATACGCCCTTGATGTCTGGATCTAACGCGATTTCGGGGATCGCCGTGGTGGGTGCTTTGCTGGTCTCCGGTTCAGGAGATTGGAATTTATCGGTTGCCCTGGGCCTAGTGGCTGTCATTCTGGCAACGATTAACGTCGTTGGCGGGTTTCTGGTCACCGATCGGATGCTGCAAATGTTTAAGAAGAAGGAGGTAAAAGCATGACTGATTTTCTGCCAACGGGGATTCAACTCAGCTATTTGCTGGCCTCTTGCTTATTCATCTTGGGTCTAAAGGAACTGGGATCTCCAGCGACCGCCCGACGGGGCAACCTGGTAGCGGCGATCGGGATGCTGATTGCAGTAGTGTCTACCCTCCTCGATCGTGCTGTCCTTGACTACAACATGATTATTGTGGGGATCGCGATCGGTTCTCTCATCGGGACGATCATGGCTCAGCGAGTCGAGATGACCGCCATGCCGCAGATGGTCGGTTTGCTAAACGGCTTGGGCGGTGGTGCTTCTACACTCGTCGCCATGGCGGAATTTTGGCGGCTGTTAAGTAGTCCAGAGGCGATCGCCCTCGACAGCACCATTACTATGATCCTCAGCATTCTCATTGGGGGGATTACGCTAACGGGCAGCCTGATTGCCTTTGCCAAACTGCAAGAGTTAATGAGTGGAGGGGCGATCGTCTTTCCGCTCCAGCGATTTGTCAGCATTGGGCTTCTGCTGGCCTTCTTTGCGGGTAGCGCTTACCTGGTGGTCAATCCTCAAGATTCTGCCATCTTCCTGGGCTTAGTCGGTATCTCGCTAGTGCTGGGTGTCCTGTTTGTGATCCCCATCGGCGGGGCGGACATGCCTGTAGTGGTTTCATTGCTGAACTCCTTCTCTGGTTTGGCGGCGAGTGCGGCGGGCTTTGTTCTGATGAACAACATGCTGATCATCTCAGGTGCGCTGGTCGGCGCATCGGGGATCATCCTCACTCAAATCATGTGCAAAGCGATGAATCGCTCTCTGTCTAATGTCTTGTTTAGCGCCTTTAGCAAAGCCAAGACGAGTGTAGGCGGCAGCAGTGGAGCAGATGCTGGCGAGAAGACGGTGAAATCGATCGACTCCGAAGAAGGCGCAATGATGTTGGGCTACGCCCGTTCGGTAGTCATCGTTCCAGGGTATGGTATGGCCGTTGCCCAAGCCCAACATGCCGTGCGCGAATTGGTAGATCAGCTAGAGCGACTGGGGGTTGACGTGAAGTATGCCATCCACCCGGTAGCTGGACGGATGCCGGGGCACATGAACGTGCTTTTGGCTGAGGCCAATGTGCCGTATCCCCAACTATATGATATGGATGACATTAATCCTGAGTTTGACCGCACGGATGTAGCGCTAGTAATTGGTGCTAATGATGTCGTCAATCCAGCCGCACGTCATGATACGGATAGCCCCATTTATGGAATGCCCATTCTCGAAGTAGACAAAGCCAATCACACAATTGTCATTAAACGCGGTATGAGTAGTGGGTTCTCTGGCGTCGATAATGAGCTGTTTTACAAAGATAAAACCATGATGCTGTTTGGCAGCGCTAAGGATGTGGTGACACAACTGGTTGCCAGCGTGAAACAGCTATAGGCCGTTACGATACCACCATTTGCGCCACCCGATGGGCGGCGCAAATGGCGCAAATGGTGTCTCACTCGTCAAGTGAGACACCATTTGCGTGTTATTGAACCTGCAAGATGACGTAATAGCCTTCATGTAGAATGTCAAACCCGGCCTCGTTAAAGATTTGACGATTCGTTTGCTGATTTTCTTCAGAGGACGGCAGGAAGGGATGGGTACAATACAGCAATCCCTTTGGAGACATCGCTCGTCGCAAAAGCTTCAAGAAGCGAGAGAGGTCTTCAGGCAAACTGTAGTAGTACGCAAAATTCGACTTATCAAACAAATTGAGGCATGAAACAACATCAAAGCAATAATCGAGGGTCGTTAACCATTTGCTGATATCGGAAAAATCCATCGTTCTATGCTTGTATGTCGTCTGATAATCGTAAACCTCTCTGGATGGATGGCGAGGATCAATGCCTACTGTGTGTGCCCCTAGAATCTGCAATAATTCTGTGGCGATCGGGGGTTGATCGCTAAAAAATTGTTCGACTAATGAATCTTTATCCTTTGCGTTGCCATACGGTGAAAGTGAACCGCAGCCTACATCCAGAACGTTAATTCCATAAAGCGGGCTGGTATTCATGTGGTCGAAATCGTTGCATAGCGTTCCTACCAGAAATAAAGCATCTGGCTTTAATGCGGGATCTTTAAATTCAACTCTAAATCCTTGGAAGGCTGGGTTGCTTCTCAACATTTGCATTGCAACCTGCTTACCAAAACTATTGAGGTTTCTCAACTTTTGATAATCGTGGGTATAAACATCCCAGCCATCTTCTAAATCAGTTCTGGAATACAGCAGCTTTCTAAGTAAATCTTCAATCCGTTCGGCTTCTCGTCGAACGGCGTTCGTTTGGATTCTAGATGTCCCTTGACTGAAAACTTGCAGATTCCCGATTCCTGCACCCGCTCCAATCGTTTTGTAAGGTTTAGCAGACATCCTGATTCGCCCCAAACTCCTGGTACACAATTATGTCGGGATCATAGCTCACCCCTTCTGGCCTACGTCAATCTCTTAATTCATCGAAATCTTGTTGATCTTTATGCGCTTGCGGATAATAATGAAAGGAATATGAAAATCATAGTGGCAAATCGCTGTGAACCTATTCTCCATTTCTCCCAGCTTGTTACGCTCT
Organism: Crinalium sp.; assembly: GCA_036703095.1. GTDB lineage: Bacteria > Cyanobacteriota > Cyanobacteriia > Elainellales > Elainellaceae > DATNPS01. The sequence goes on from DATNPS010000546.1 coordinate 5,204, forward strand.
CGGTCTGCTTCAACCGATTCAATTGCTCAACCAATGCCTGTGATAAAGCCTGAGGTGCTAGAGACTGAACCGCTAGAGACAACCTGTATTGATGCAGAGCTACCAGCAGCTCTCGCTCTGGCCGAGCTATCTCAAGCGGCGGAACCTACAGAAAAGCCATCGCTTAAATGTGAGCTAGAAATTTTTGCGTCTACCTTCATCACCATTTTTCTAGCCGAGTTGGGAGACAAGACTCAACTGACAACATTGCTCATGAGTGCCGAGTCGCAATCGCCTTGGCTCGTCTTTGCTGGAGCCGGAGCCGCGCTGGTTTGCACCAGCCTTTTAGGAATTTTGCTGGGGCGATGGCTGGCCACTAAAGTGTCGCCTAAAACCCTGGAGCTATCAGCCGGATGTATCCTGCTGTTTATTGCCACCATGTTGTTCTGGGATATTCTCCACACTTAACGCGGTCGTGCAGTCTGCTTCTCAAGGAAAGATTTCAAATTAGGACATGCCATGGATTGGAACTTGCTAGGTCTCAGCTTTGTTACCGTCTTTCTCTCTGAATTAGGAGATAAGAGTCAGTTGGCGGCGATCGCGCTGGGCGGTAGCTGTAAATCCCTCAGGGCTGTGTTTCTGGGAGCATCAGCGGCGCTGGTGCTAGCGAGTTTCTTGGGCGTGCTGCTGGGCGGTGGCATATCTCAACTATTGCCAGCCCATTGGGTCAAGGCGATCGCCGCCATCGGGTTTACCATCATGGCCATTCGCCTATTGTGGGGTGCCCTTCGAGGAGACGCGGCAGAAGTAGATAGCGCTCACTGAGGCGCGTCATAGCTTTCATCAGACGACGAATCCCCTGATGAATAATCGTCGGATGAGGAATCATCGCCGCTCTGCTGATCTTGTTCAGACCAGGTTTCCCAGATGGCGGCCCGCTGTGACCGCCATTCCGCGATCGCTGATTGAGCTTCGTCATAGAGCGGACGACCGGGGCCAATTTGAGACGCCGTTTCAATCGCCAGCGTGAGGCTTTGAACGGCAGCCAGAGAACCCGCTTTATCCAAAATTTTGCGGTCTTCTGCAATTTGAGCGGCGCGGATCTGTGCTCGCCAATCTGCGATCGCCGCTTGAGCTTTGTCATATAGCGCCCGACCCGACCGAATCTTCTTAGCTTCCTGAATCGCATCGCTCAGGTTGCCTTTTTCAGCCAGAGCCATTGCTTTATCCAGCATGGGCTTATCTTCAATCGTTTCGATCTGGTCTGTCCATTCGGCGATCGCCGTTTGAGCATCAATTCGTAGGGCACGACCTAGAGGAATCTGCTGGGCTAGAGCGATCGCGGCTTTTAAGGCTGGAATAGTACCGGGTTCAGCCAGTTTACGTGCGCTCAAGAGATAGGGCTGGTCTTGGATGCGCTCGATTTGCTGATGCCAGTGGGCAATCAGGGTCTGCGCTTGCAGTCGTTTGGTGCTGTTCGGTGCAATCGTTGCCGCCTGAGCGATCGCCACTTCATACGCGGCACGCTGACCCAGGCTGGCGGTGAAATTGGCGAACTGAAGCTGCGTTAGATCCTGAATTTGGGCCTGCCAGTCCTTAATTTTGCGGTGTACCAGGGGATAGAGCGGGCTTTCTGGTTTAATTTGCTGGGCCGCCGCTACCGCTTCTCGCAAGCCCCAAATTTGCTGGAGCGATGGCCCCATTTGATTCGCATGTTGGTCAATCAGCTTTTGGGCATGGCTGAACTGAACGAGATCTCGCTCGGTTGAATCCAGTTCCAAGTCGGGTGGAATGTACTGAGCCAGAGCAAGTGCCCCGTCTAAATTACCTTGCCACCAGTTCTGCATGGCAACTGTTAACAGCGATTGGCTCCATGTCTTCAACTCGACCGTTGCTTCCTGCCATGCATAGGTCTCGGGATCAACATCGGTGATGAAGGCGATCGCCTGTCCTACTTTATCCAGGTCACCGCTTTTCGCTAACTTCTGCGCTTGAGTTAAAGTCTCACGCGAACTGCGTTCGGCCAAAATTTCTTGCGTTAAATCGCTGGCCCGATCACGTCGCCAGTACAGGTTATCAAGCTGCCCCAGAGCCGGAACTTGTGCCGCCGCTTCATTCCAATTTTGCGCTTTCAATGCAGCCTGTGCTGCTGCATAAATGGCGGTTCCCTGCTGCCACTCACTTTTCCAGTGGGCGATCGCCTCCTGCGCTTTGGCATATAGGGGACTGCTGCTGGGAATGCTGCTGGCAATCTTGACGGCTTCGTCTAACTCGTTGTGTTCTACTTTGGAGCGGGCGATCGTCATTAGCGCTGTGGAACAATCTGCTAGTAGTTGTTCCGCTTCTTTATATAAAGGGCGATCGTCTGTCCACCCTTTTACCAGTTCAATCCCTGCAACCAGATCGGGCACCTTACCCGATTGAATGGCGGCGCGAGCGCAGTACAGCCGCTCCATATCGGCAGATAAGGGAGAAATACTTTGGCAATTGGGCAGGGGGGGCAGGGTAGCTAGCCAGAGAAAGGCTCCCAGCCCAACTGTGCCAAAAACGCCTAACGTTGCCAAGAAAACCAGAGACCACTTCCATCGCTGACGGTAGCGTGTCTTCTTCATTGGCCTGCGGCGTCTTGTAGGAGCAGGTTGAGTGGGTGTCGGTTGGGGTGGACGGCGTCTTGCTTGCGGTGCGCCATCATGCACGGATTGACCGTCCAAATTGAATCTTGGCTGTTTCACGTCGGGTGCAGATTTCATTGGCTTAAATGGTGCCCCACTTGCAGGCTCTTCAGACGACCAATTAAATTTCTTTTGAGCTAGGTTGTCAAATCGGCTAAAACCCTTCCCCACAGTAGTCCCCCATACACGGCCTGATGATTTGGAGAATGCATTTCTGAAGTTGCAGCATGATTTGACAAGATACTGCCGATCACTGCATTCAGCGTTTTGAATGTTGAAAAATCTTGATAATTCAGCTTACTCGGAAATAGCAATTTTTCTAACTTCAAATAACCAACTTTTCTACTGCAATCTTGGACTCAATGCTTAGCAATTTTTATAAAGAGTAACACTGATAGCGATGTTGATAAGGATGGGGGACGGGGATCAGGGATGAGCCATTACGTTCCTTTACTTAGCGTGAATTTGATGAATGCGCAAAGTTGTGCCCTGCGCAACTTTGCGCCATTTTAGCGACGTGATCTGAAATGACGCGATCGAAGTCACGTTGAGGCCCTGCCTCATGACCAGACCCAAAAGGGGGCAGAGCCTCCGTTTAAGCATCTCCCGGTAAAACCTGGAGACGAGGTTAATACACCAGTAGGGTGGGCATTGCCCACCCTACTGATTGAATAGACGCATTAGCGCGCTTCTATCGTGAGCATGTGTAGCAATTCTCATGATGTAAATTAGGGCCATGTAAGCTCGCCGCAGGTGAGCTTACATGGCCCTAACCGCAGGTTCTGTGTGTAAAACCCGCAATTGATTTCAAAATGAAGAATTGCTGTCTATTTTGCTTCGGCGTGGCGATAGCCGTAGAAATCGACGGTGTAATTCACAATTCGAATGCCCGTCTCTTGCTCAATTCGATGAATCAAATCTTCGGGAAGCTGAACGTGAACATCTACAATTTGATTTGTATCCAGGCAGTTGATGTGGCTGTGAGGCTCACTAATATTACCGTAGAGCCGACCATCCGATCGCTCAATGCACTCAATAATGCCTTGCTCAGACAGCGCTTCTAAGTTTTGATAAACCGAGGTATGACCGATTTCTTTGCCCTGTTGATTCAATCGGTCGTAAATCTCACGTGCTGAAAGATGTTCTTTGGCTTGCCACAGCAGCTCTAAAATGAAACGACGCTGTTTGCTGAGGCGCATCCCTAATGATTGACATTGGTCTACAGCATCTTCCAGCGATCGAATTGGTCTCCGTACTGCCCCTTCGCTATGCATATCCGGCACTCTCGCTCTACCCAACAAGCTATTAATGGAGTCTTTAAATCCTTCATTCTAGCCACACGGCCTGTTGTATGAGCGCTGCACATCCCACAGGTTTGATGGACGATCTGATGGCTAGGTGATTTTATAAAGTAAACTCACTACAACTTTAACTTAGATTTTTCTGAAATGTCTATCTTGGGTGGGGCGATCCGGCAGTTCTCATTTTGAAACCAATTGCGGGTTTGGCGCGCCCGACGGGCGCGCCAAACCCGCAATTGGGGCTGTGCCAGCTCGCCGCCGGCGAGCTGGCACAGCCCCAATTTGCATAATGAGAATTGCTGGGGGCGATCGCCTCAGATCTGCCAGACTAGCTTACTCTGGTTATGTAGCGACACGTTTTTAAGTAACAAATAATGCCTGTCATCGTTAAACTTGATGCAGATTGTTTGAACAGTCTGGATTTGTCTCCTGTTACAGCGATCGTTGAGAAATGGTTAGATGAAGGGGCGATCGCCACTCAAGATCAGCAGCTTCGGTTTGAAATTGATATTCCTCGCGATCCACAAGATCCGCGTGAATTATCAGAGATTCCTGAAATTCGCCTCTGGTTTGTGCGGTTAGATGCTCGCTATCCCTGGTTGCCCTATGTGTTGGACTGGGAGGCGGGTGAACTGGGGCGCTATGCGGCGATGCTGGTACCCCATCAATTTAGCCCCACGGAAGGCATTCAATACAATCCCGAAGCGCTGGAGATTTTTGTGATGCAAAAGGTTTTTGTGCTGGTGGATTGGATGCAGAAAACGGGGATTGGCAGCCAAACCAAAATTAAGTTCATGACTCAAATGTTGGGCTATGAACTGGATGATGCTTTCTTTGCCATCCTTTAACCCATGTATGTGGATTCGACGAATGCATAGAAATGCGTGACGCGTAGGGCAAGATTTTGCGCATTCGTCGAATCCACGTTGAATTTTTAGATTTGGATGGGGCGATATGGGTGTGAGACGTGCCAGTGGCACGTCTCTACCTGGCGTTATTAACCTGGCGTTGACCTGGCGTTATGGATGACGGTCATTTGCCTGACGGTTATTCGCCGGACGGTATTGATGGGATGCGCTGCAAAATCCACTGCACGGCGTCGGGCAGATCTTGGGCAATGTAATCGGGCTGCGTGTGGTGTTGATAATCGCCACTGAGAACGCGATCGCCATATCCCGTTTGCACCAGAATTCCCGTACAGCCTGCATTGTGAGCCAGGTCGATGTCTGTTGCCTTATCGCCCACCATAAAGCTGCGGCATAAATCCAGGTCATTCTCCCATGCTGCGGATACCAGCATTCCGGTATTGGGTTTGCGCCAGGTTGTCCATCGGGTAAAGGCTGGCTCTATCCCACCATCGGGAGGGCTGAGATCGGGACAGTAATAGAGGCGATCGAGCCGCGCACCTGCTTCCTGTTCCAACAGGTGACAGAGTCGCTGATGCAGCGCTTCGACATGGCTGAGCGAATAATAACCGCGCGCTGGCCCAGACTGGTTAGAGACCAGACAACAAAATATGCCCCGATCATTCAGCGCTTTGACCGCCTGGGCTGCTCCCTGAACCAGATGTAACTCTTCAACTCGATGAATGTAGCCTGCTTCCAGGTTTAACACTCCATCTCGGTCAAGAAATACGGCGGGAGATCCCATAGCGAGGCCGCCTTAACTGCCCCAAACGCGCTTTAACACGGTCTCTGGCGTAATATCTGCAATCTTGTCCGTGGTAGACTTAATCCCTAAAAACTTCTCGTTCTGAGGCAGCAAGCGTTCTGGACTGGTGGGGCCAAATAGGGCGAGGGTATACACTTTCAGGGCAACAGCCAGGTGCATCGGTGCACTATCGGTGCAAAGCATCAGGTTCGCGCCTGCAATCATGGCCGCGAGTTTGCCGACATCGCCAGGAGTGGTTATGCGCAAACTGGGAAATGCTTGGGTAAGGGCGGCGACGAATTCACCGTCTTCCGGGCCTTGAGCGACCACTAGCGGCAAATCAGGCTGCTTTTGCTGAAAATCTTGAATAATTGTTTGCCACTGCTGAACCGGGTAAATTTTGTTGATGCCCAACTCTCGTGACAGCTTGCTAGCTCCACCGTGAATGAGCACATAGCCATTGCCAGGAATGCCGAGCTTTTTCTGCTCATTTTCAGCCCAGTCTAAATCTCGTTTTGGAATCGTAATGGATAGCTCTGGGCAGGGACGGCTAATCCCTAATCCGGTCAGCAAATCATGATACATGTGAGCCGCGTACTGCTCTGTCTTTAGCGGAACGGGATTTGTCAAAAAGAGATTACTTGAACTGCCCGCGTAGCTAATTCGAACAGGAACACCCGTTAACCACAGCATCAGACCAACTCCCCAGCGCTGTCCCAAGGAAATGGCAACATCGTAAGAGCGATCGCGAATGACTCCTAGCAAATTAGCCCAATCTGCGGGGCTATTGCGGTCTTTAAAGTCAAAGGCGATCGTGTCATTTACCGACTTAGACACTCGGTATGCACTCTTTGACCTGGGTTCTACAACGACATCAATTTCGGCGTTTGGATAGGTTTGTTTAAGGTCGTCTAGAGTAGGAAAGAAGAGAAGTTGGTCACCGATCCCACCAGGGACGAGAGCCACGATTCGCATAATATTTTGTTACTTTAGATTCGTCCCTATTTTAGGGGAATGTCTACCAATTCAGAATAGGCTTTTGGGAACAGTTCTTCGTCGGTTCAGGCGGTTTTCCTGGGTGAAACAGCCTATGCCATACGGGCTAAGCCTTTGAAGATTTTTCTTTATCGATAACTTTAGAAATCTTTTTCCCAGGTTCCTGTAAAAATGCTTTTTACGGCGATCGCAATTCGCCTCAAGTCGTCATCCAACAGAGGTGGCCAGTGAATGCCGTTTACTTGGCCGCGTTCAAACTGTTGCCGACCTTCGATCGCCAACTGGTAGAGCGAGCTGACCAATTCGCGTTCTAACCGATCTGTTTCACGCAACGCCTCAAATACGATCTTGAGCGCCAAAAGGATGGAGGTCACTTGCCCCGGTACTGGCGGTTGTCCCTGTTTCAGCCGGATTAAAAGGGCATTGGGATCGGTTGCTGTAGGCTTCCCCTGATTGATTAGAAATTGGCGCGCAGTTTCGTAATCCATACTCTAACGGCGATTCTCAAATTTGAAGATTTTGTATATACGCCCTACAGCCTATAGTGTTTCAGGCTCAGATGCCGATTGCACGGGTTAACCCGCACGAAATTAAACATTTTGCGACCGGATCAGTTGGAATACGTCAAGAATGACTTAGCAGCGGCATACATTGGGTATTTTTACAGTGGACAGCTTGACGTTCAGCTCTCAGTTCATTCCGTAGACTAAACCGCTCATTGATGGCGTTAGCAGCCTTTACTTTACAGAGTCTTCACTGTTACAGGCTGTTCAATTGGCTGTAGATCACCCATAACTAAGTTATGACTTTTTTACAATTGCTCCATCTTGATACTGTCCCTGAGCGATTTGCCTCTGAGCGATTTGTCCCTGAGCAATCTAATTCACGGTTGCAACCGTGCTGCTCATCTCATCTTCCCATTCTCTCCTCTGGTCTCCTATGAGCATCGCCAACGCAACGATTCCCCTTGTGGATTTCAAGCCTCAGCATCAGCTCATTCAGCCCAAGCTAGAGAAGGCTATTCAGGCTGTGATTGAGCGGGGAGACTACATTTTGGGACATGAGCTAACCGAGTTTGAACAGGCATTTGCCCAAGCCTGTGGAGTCAATCACGGTGTCGGCGTTGCCTCTGGAACGGATGCCATTGCCCTTGGGTTACGAGCCTGTGGCATTGGTCAAGGAGATGAGGTTATTCTACCCGCAAATACATTTGTAGCGACCTTAATTGGGGTTTTGCAGGCTGGCGCGACTCCGATATTTGTAGATTGCGAGTTGGATACCGCTTTGATGGATCTTGCGGCAGCTGAACGGGCTATTACACCTCGAACGCGAGCCATTATTCCAGTCCACCTTTATGGACAGATGGTATCGCCGCATCGGTTGCTCGATCTGGCCAGTGCCTATGATGTATTGATTTTTGAAGATGCTGCACAGGCGCACCTGGCCGAACGAGATGGCTATCGTGCCGGGTCAGTGGGCACAGCCGCTGCATTTAGCTTCTATCCCAGTAAAAACTTAGGAGCGATGGGCGATGGTGGGATGGTCGTCACGCGAGAATGGATTGTGGCGCAGACGATGCGATCGCTCCGCAACTATGGCGCACCCCGGAAGTATTACCACACGGACATTGGCACCAACAGCCGACTAGATACGCTGCAAGCGGCGATTCTGAGTGCCAAATTGCCCCATTTGGTGGACTGGAACTGCGATCGCTACTCGATTGCCCAGCGTTACGATGCACTTCTGAGTCCTCTACAAGCTCAAGGCATTGTTCCCATTCAGAATCAGAGCGGTGAAGGCCATGTTTATCATCTTTATGTGATTCGAGTGACGTCTGATTGTCCTGTCGATCGCAGCCTGCTGCAAGTTGAGTTGGCGGAGCAGGGCATTCAAACTGGAATTCACTATCCCGTTCCCTGCCATTTGCAACCTGCCTTTCAATCGTTGGGATACAAACTGGGTGATTTTCCGAATGCAGAAGCGCTTTCTCAGGAAATCTTGTCTTTACCGATGTATCCGGGGCTAACCGAAGCTCAAATTAGCCGAGTCGTCTCGGCAATTGACGCCCTGATCACCTCCCTGTCGGGTAGCGATCGACAGCCGTGCAATTCGTCAACTTCAGGATGACCTATGCCCCCCAGGTCCACGCTATTTCAACGTGTTGAGCATCACTGGCCCGCGATCGCGATGGCTAGCCTCCTTGTTATTCTGTATGCCCCACTCCTGGTCTACTGGTATGACGGATGGCTCAACAAGACGATTAGCATCGAGCATGAATATTACAGTCACGGGTTGATTGGTCTACCGTTCGCCGCCTATCTGGTCTGGCTTCAGCGCGATCGCTGGCAAGCGCTGCCTGAGCGATCGCATCTTCTGGGTGTCGTGGCGTTAATCGTCGGTGTTGTCTTCTACCGGAGCAATCTACCAGATGCGATCAACCTCTCTTTGCCCATCATGCTGGCAGGGATATGTCTCTGGCTCAAAGGATGGTCTGGATTCCGGCTGCAAGCCTTTCCCTTACTGCTGGTGTTTCTGGCTACCCCGACTGAATTGCCTTATCTGCTGGCTCCCTATACGCTGCCGCTCCAGCAGTTCATTGCTGGAACCGCAGGCTTTATCTTGCTGCAATTTGGCATGGATGTTAGGGTTGACCAGATTTATCTCTATGTAAACGATCGCATCGTCGAAGTGGCTCCCTATTGCGCGGGACTCAAGATGCTGTTTACCAGCCTGTACGTCGGTCTGATGCTGGTTCACTGGACGGGAGCCTTATCATCACGCTCCAAAACCAGTCTGTTTTTTGCCGGAATTGTTGTCATCAGCGTGAGCGCCAACGTATTGCGTAACACCTTACTCACCTTTTTTCATGGAACGGGCCGCGAGCAAGCCTTTGACTGGCTGCACGAAGGCTGGGGCGGAGATTTTTACTCGGCCTGCATGTTAGGACTGTTGGTGCCTTTACTCAACGCGATCGAACGGTGGTTTGCGTCTGAACCGCTATCGCCCAATCCAGAAGTTAATCCTTAAGGGGCTGATACAGCCCTGCGGGTGTGCCTCCAACCCTCCTGTATCGCCGTACTACCTGATATTTGGTTTGAACATGCTGTCTTTGCCTCAACTGTTGCCGCGATCGCATCTGACTAGACTACTCGTCGCTGTATTTCTCCTGGCGATCGCGGCTGTCCCGGTAATTCCCGCCTATGTTACTCAGCAGTGGCCCTGGACAAACCCTCCAGATGTGCCCCATCTGACGCAATTAAAACAATTGCGAACCGCCGGATTGAGCTTATCGGGATGGACAACCCTAAATCATCAGGTGGCTGAACTGGGCGGCCATAAGTGGTCTATTCAAACCATGATGCCCACGGATGCGGCCCTCCAGGCTCAGCTCAATGCGCCAGTAGTCTTGATGCTCAGACCACAAACTTGGCATCGCGACCAACCCCAGGTAGATTGGATGGATATCAACGGGGTGCAACAGTGGACCGCTGACTCTCAGCGTCGCCTCACATTTACGATATCTATTCCTCAACCTGGGAACTCAGCAAACTCACGTCAGGTGGATGTTGCTGCCCGATTCCTGCGGGGATGGAACCAGAAGCAAACTTACGCAGTCTTACAATGGTACGCCTGGTCAGACGGTGGCCATCCATCCCCCAGTCAATGGTTTTGGGCTGACTTAAGCACTCAGTGGCGCGATCGCCATCGAATGCCCTGGGTAGCCGTCAGCCTGTTAGTTCCGATAAAACCTCTGGGGGATATCAACAGCGTGCGATCGCTGGTCGAATCGATTGGGCAATCTATCCAATCGGCCCTCATGGTCAATGCCTTAAACCCTAACCCTTAACTTTAGCAGCAGCTCACTTTTGGATGAATCATGGCTAAAGCCCCCTATAACATTTCCCGTCGTACCAGTGCCCTTTCGCTGTTTAGCGTCTATTCCGTGGCATCCACCTTGCCCGGTGCTCTTCTGATTTGGGCGGCTAGTTTCAGCGTTTCAGCGCCCGCTAGTTTGGCTCAATCTGCTCCCGATGCGTCAGCGTCCGAATTCTCTCAGACTCAGCAGAATAGCGCACAAGAGTCTATAGAGCAAGCCCGACAACGACTGCTCGATCGCAGCGAATCGACAAATCCCGCGGTTAACCCACGGAGCACATCCAGCCCTCAATCAACAGTGGCTCCTCTGGATGCTTACTTTGATGCCTATCGGTTGGGTCCCGGCGACTCTGTTTTTGTCAACGTCCTGCGATTCCCAGACCTCAACTTTCAGCCAACGCTTGATCTACAGGGCAATGTTATTGTTCCCCTGGTTGGCTCCCTATCGCTCAAGGGCCTGACCATCGAGCAGGCTGAGCAAACCATTCAATCTGCATTAAACCGCTATGTCGTGAATCCACAGGTCGATATCACGCTGATCGCCCAGCGCCCGGTGCAGGTTACGGTTGCCGGAGAGGTGGTCAAACCCGGTGTCTATCCACTGCCTGCACCCCAGCTCGAGGTTGCCATCTTGTCAGCGGGCGGAACGACGCGCCTGGCCGATTTGCGAACCGTTCGCATTCGTCGCACTTTAGCCAATGGAACGGTTTTGGAGCGAGATATCGACCTCTACTCGCCGTTGCGCGACTCTAACTCGGTGCCAGAGATTCGGTTGGCCGATGGTGACTCTATCATCGTGCCGTCTTTAAATTCTGAAACCATTGACACCTACGATCGCACATTAGTCGCTCGCTCGACTCTGTCTCAGCAGCAAATGGTGATTCGAGTGCTGAACTACGCGGCGGGTGCGGGTGGCGGTGCGCGTGCGACAGGCAATGCCACGATTAACAGCATTACCTTACCCAGCGGCAGCACCTTCCTAGATGCCGTAACTAACATCGGCCCCAATCCTGAACGTGCCGATTTAGGAGATGTCGCGCTGATTCGGTTTGATCCGGTGCAGGGACGAGCCGTTACGCAACAACTGGATGCCAAGAAGGCCCTGTTGGGCGATATGTCTCAGAACCCACCGCTCGAAAATAATGATGTGATCGTTGTGGGCCGTAATCTGATTGGTCGCATCACCAATGCTCTCAATACGATCACTCAACCGTTCCGAGACATTTTAGGGTTCTTGTTCTTCTTCGACATTTTCAATAACAACAATTAATAGCTGTTCATGACTGTGGATGTCGGTATGGTTAATGTCAAACAAAATCTCGATAGCGTTCCCAAAAGAGTGTGAATACGGTGGTGTGGAGGATGCCCCCAACCAAAGGCTCCACCCCTGCACCCCGTTCAAATTTCAGTTGCGATCGCCATATGAATGATTGGGTTGATAATGACAGGTACCAGGCATCTATTCAACGAATTATCTCTACCTACGAATTGATTTTATTCGTTCCTCAAGTTAGCTGATCGCTTAAAAACTGACCACTTCTTCTTACTGCTATGGCTCCACCGATTGTCAAGCGTTATCTGATAGCACTGGATCGTCACAAATGGGCGGGTTTGGCGGGTTTCGCCGTAGTTATGGGACTCTCAGGCGTAGCGGCTCTGCAACCTCCTCCCCCGACCAGCTATACCTCTCAAGGGCTATTAACCTATGTTTCACCCCCGCTGGTCTTCTCCCAAACGGGTGTTGCTTTGCAGCAACAGGGCCAGTCGCTTACTCCTGAAATGCTGCTGTCAGACTATGTCATTGATTCCGCGATCAAAGGCTTGGAAGCTCAGCAGATTAAAGTTGACCGCAAAACGATTCGTCAAAATACGGTCGTTGAGATTAACCCTGGTCAGGGGGGCGGCGATGGGGAAGGAGACCAGCCAGCAGGGTTCCATGTATCAATTACCTATGTGGATGTTGATCAAGAGCGGTCTGAAAAAACGGCAAACCTGCTGATGGCAGCTATGGTTGAGCAGAGCCGCTTGTTTAACACCAAACAGCTAGGGCTGATCAACGAAAACTTGAATGAACTTTTGCCCAAGGTCAGTAATGAGTTGCGGGATGCAGAACAGGATTTAGAACGCTACATCCGGGTCGAAGGGCCTGCCCTGCAAGCCGCAGAAGACGGTAGCCTGGTAGGGGCGATTACAGGAGGGCAAAACCAGCAGCGTCAGATTCGCTTGACGCTGGCCGGGGTTGACGCCCAGATTAGCAGCTTGCAGTCTCGCCTGGGAATGTCAGCAGATCAAGCGTATGCCGCCTCCGCCTTAAGTGCTGACCCGATTATTGCCAATCTGCGCGGCCAACTGCACCAGAATGAGACTCAGCGCGCTATCCTGGCGCAAACATTGCGTCCAGAACACCCCACCATCGTTGATTTAGATAATCAGCACCGGGCCTATGAGCAAATGCTCCAACAGCGGGTGAATGAGGTGATCGGTGGTCAAGGTGCCCCTCTTGCGACCACCACTGCTATTCGGCAGGGCAGTAGTCTTGATCCAGCGCGGCAGCAATTGGCTAATACCCTTGTCAACTTAAAGACTCAGCGTGACACGCTGCAACAGCAGTTATTCAATCTGTCTCAGACGGAGCGGCAGCTCAGACAGCAATATGCCAACCTGCCCAACAAGCAGTTGGAACAGGCTCGACTGGAGCAGCAGGTGACACTCAAGCGGAATTTTTATGACCAGATTCAAGCAAAACTGACGGATGTCACCATTGCTGAAAATGAGGCTGTGGGTAATTTGGTCGTGACTCAACCCGCGAGCGCTCAGATTGTCGCTGAAACGGGTAATAATCCCCTGCTGATCTTGATTGTGGGTGGTTTTGTTGGTCTTCTGGTCGGCGGTGGTTTAGTGCTGCTGCTCGATTCTCTGGATGCGACTTTCCATACCCTCCCCGATCTGCAAGGTGCCTTGCGCCAGCAGGAAGTTCCCGTGTTGGGATTGTTGCCTTTGATTTCTCAGCAGCAAGATGTGGATGGCATTCCGCTGGTGGTTGATGTTGACTCGCCTTACATGGAGTCGTATGAGCGCTTCCGCAGTACCTTACGGCGTCTGGCTGGGGCCAATAAGACCATTAAGATGGTTCTGTTGACCAGCACGGTGAATGGTGAAGGTAAAACCCTGACAGCCTATAACCTGGCGATCGCCTCTGCTAGAGCGGGTCGGCGTACCCTGCTGATTGAGGCTGATTTGCGATCGCCCTCCCAAGCGCGCATCCTTAAAGTCACCACCGATCCAGACAGCGCTGTGGAGCCGCTCCGCTATTACGGGCATTTGAGTGACTGCATTCGTCTCGTCCCTGAAATCGAGAACCTGTACGTCTTGCCGAGTCCCGGCGTTCAGCGTCAGGCCGCTGCGATTTTGGAATCAACCGAGATGCGTCAGGTCTTAGAAGATGTGCGGGGCCGCTTTGATCTGGTGATTCTGGATACTCCTGCGCTCAGCCGCTTTAGCGATGCGTTGCTGTTGGAGCCTTACACCGATGGCATGGTGATCGTTACTCGCCCAGGCTATACCGAAGAAGGATTGCTGGCAGAAGCCGTCGAGCAATTTACCGAATCGGATGATATTCAGTTCCTGGGTGCGGTGATCAACGGAGCCGATATTGATATTCAACCGTTTGGCTCGTATGACACCAGTGACAACCAGTTCATGGTTGAGGATCTAGAAAACCAGTCGGAGCTAAACCGAGTTCGCCTGGGACAATAAATTGATTTATGGAGCAAAACTGTGCGTCGCGCGGAGGCACAGTTTTGCAGGATTTCAGCCCAGCCAGGGGGGCCACCCCGGCGATCGAAACAGCAGTGCCCCGTGCGTCGCACGGGGCACTGCTGTTAAAGGTGATGTTGATTAAATGTTGCGCTCGCTCAGGTCGCGGCTCAAGTAGTCAAACGGTTGATCTAGGAATGTAGTTGCTTCGATACCAGCAGCAGCTACCTGCTCTTTAACAATGTCTTTCATAATTTGAATGCCTTGAACCGTGGGGCCAATGGGCACTCCAAGTGAGTTGTAGGTCTCACGTAGCCCTTGCAGCACACGTTCATCCAAGACTTCCATGCTGCCTGCTACAAGGGCATAGCTGGCATAGCGGAGGTAGTAGTCCATATCGCGCAAGCAAGCGGCATAGCGACGAGTGGTATAAGCGTTGCCACCGGGGCGAATGAGTTCGGGAACATCTTCAAATAGTTTGGAAGCAGCCTGCTTTACAATCGCTGCCGCATTGGAATTAATTACGGCTGCTGCTTGTACTCGTGCCGTACCTGTATTGAAATAGGACTTCAGCGTATCGATCGCGTCTCGGTCTAGATAACGACCAATGACGTCGTAGTTCTTAATCAGGCTTGTCACTGCGTCCCGCATGGAAATCAATCTCCCAACGATTCCTTGATTTAACAGTTTGCTATGATTTGGTTCCACTAATTTACCCGGTGGCTCAGGTCAGGAAAGTAGCCGTCAGGGAATATCTAAACCCAATTGCGTTGGGTAAGCCTGGACCTGAAGCGTGCCGAGCCTTGCAACCAGCATTTCAGAGTCAAGTTTATCACGCCAGGTTTCCGCTAATTGAGCTTGGAATGGCTGCTGGGAGCTTATACTTGTTAAGTTTTGTGAGCCGAGCCTTTCTAGAGAATTTATTAAGTTCATTCAGGAATGACTTTATCTGAGGTTCTGCGTATTCAACAACTGGGATTGGGGTAGCGACTACAGGCCAACTTGGCCAATTTGGTATCCGTTCACACCGTCCTGTGACCCGTCGTTAGCGGTGCTTAAATCGATCGTTTGGTAGTCTGTTATACAAAATATCCCCACCCCTATTTCTAGGATGATTCAGGTGCGACAAAGCCCGACTCAATTAACGGTATGCCATTCCTTAGCAGATTTGCTCTGATAAGTAGGTGGACATCATTAAATATGAAGCCCAAAGGGCATTAGCTGAATCCTAGAGGGATGCGGCCTGTCTTCTTTGAGTTTTGAACTGTCTAAAGTCGAGCACTGAGAGATGCTAAATCAGATGTCTCTATGTAATTTGGGCTTTGTCTTCCTCGATGCCGACTGAAATCGGTACCACTCGTTAACCAAAAGGTCATTTTGCCCTCTGTAGATTTGAGAGCAGCCAGACGTAAGGAGTAATTCATGGCAGAAACCGCACAAGAAGTCTTGGCGTTGATTAAAGACCAAGGCATCAAGATGATTGATCTTAAATTCATCGACACACCGGGCATTTGGCAGCACTTGACGCTCTATTATGACCAGATCGATGAAAGCAGCTTTACCAGCGGGGTGCCCTTCGACGGTTCTAGTATTCGGGGCTGGAAAGCGATCAACGAATCAGACATGGCCATGGTGCCCGATCCTAAGACGGCCTGGATCGATCCCTTCATGAAAGAGCCGACCCTCAGCATGATGTGCACCATCATTGAGCCTCGCACGGGTGAGCTGTATAGCCGTTGCCCTCGTGCGATCGCCCAAAAAGCGCTAGATTACCTGACCTCAACTGGTTTGGGTGATATTGCTTACTTTGGGCCTGAAGCAGAGTTTTTCATCTTTGATGATGTTCGGTTTGACCAGAACGAGCACGAAGGCTACTACCACGTAGACAGCATTGAAGGTCGCTGGAACTCTGGCCGCGTGGAAGAAGGCGGCAACCTGGCATATAAGCCTCGCTACAAAGAAGGTTACTTCCCAGTTTCGCCAACAGATACATCTCAAGACATGCGGACGGAGATGCTGTTGACGATGGCCGCTTGTGGCGTTCCCATTGAAAAGCATCACCACGAAGTGGCAACTGGCGGTCAGTGTGAGCTGGGCTTCCGGTTTGCGCCGTTAATCCAGGCGGCTGACTTCTTGATGACCTACAAGTATTGCATCAAGAACGTGGCTAAGAAGTACGGCAAGACCGTCACCTTCATGCCCAAGCCTCTGTTTGGCGACAACGGTTCCGGGATGCACTGCCACCAATCCATTTGGAAAGGCGGTCAGCCTTTGTTCTACGGAGATGGCTACGCCAACCTGAGCCAAATGGCACTCCACTATATTGGTGGTATTCTGAAGCACGCTCCTGCGCTGCTGGCGCTCACCAACCCCAGCACCAACTCTTACAAGCGGTTGGTTCCTGGTTTTGAAGCACCTGTAAACCTAGCGTACTCTCAGGGCAACCGCTCTGCGTCTGTGCGGATTCCGCTGTCTGGCAGCAATCCCAAGGCGAAGCGTCTGGAGTTCCGTTGTCCAGATGCAAGCTGTAACCCTTACCTGGCGTTTGCAGCGATGCTCTGTGCGGGTATTGATGGTATCAAGAACCAGATTGATCCCGGTGATCCGCTGGATGTTGACATCTATGACCTCACTCCTGAAGAACTGTCCAAGGTTCCTTCGACGCCTGGTTCTTTGATGGATGCGCTGAAGAATCTGGAAGCCGATCACGAGTTCTTGACCGCTGGCGGCGTCTTCACAGAAGACTTCATCAACACCTGGATCAGCTACAAGCTGGACAACGAAGTGATTCCTGTGAACATTCGTCCTCATCCCTATGAGTTCTCGCTCTACTATGACGTGTAGGCGATCAATTTAGTTCAACCAGTGGGGGAGGGCGATCGCCCTCCCCCACTGGTTTTTGACGGTAATGGATACTATGGGAAGACGTGCTGATGGTGCGATCGCCCCTTTCTGCTGTTTCTTGGGTGTGACGGATATTGTGGGGAAGACGTGCTGATAGCACGTCTCTACAGGGGACGGTTTTCTGAATTCTGGCTCCTGACTCCTGACTTCTGCTACACAATCTGCTACACAAACAGTTCTCCCCGCAGGGTTGTAATGGCCTGACCACCCAGAAACACGCGATCGCCCTCACATCGCACCTTGATCACACCGCCGCGTGCAGAGGCTTGATAGGCTAAAAACTCATCTTTGTGGAGGCGATCGCGCCAGTATGGGCCTAGGCAACAGTGGGCTGATCCAGTCACTGGGTCTTCATCAATCCCTGATCCTGGTGCAAAAAAGCGAGATACAAAATCGTAGGACTCGGTATCATGGCTGCGACTGGTGACAATCACGCCTCGTACAGGTAAAGTTCGTAATCGCGTGAAATCAGGCTGCATATGGCGCAGGATCTCGTCTGACTCCACTTCCACGAGATAATCAAACTGATTTTTACCCACATACGTCGCTCGAACTCCCAATGCATCTAGCAGATCGGGAGGAGGCGTTGTGTCTGTACAGCGATTGGCTGGGAAATTTAGCTCAATCCAATCACCATGCTTGGTTGCCGTGAGCAGACCACTCTGAGTGTGAAAGCGGGCTGTCTGGTCGGGCGCTAAATGGCCTTCTGTCCACAGCACATGAGCACTGGCGAGCGTGGCGTGGCCGCACAGCGCTACCTCTACAGCAGGTGTGAACCAGCGCAGGCTAAAGCCATCGTCTTGCGGATACAGGAACGCTGTTTCCGATAAATTCATCTCTTTCGCTACGTTTTGCATCCAATCCGCCTCCGCAGGCGTTGGCATCACGCAAACTGCCGCTGGATTGCCCGCAAACGCGACATCGGTAAAAGCATCTACCTGAGTAATAGTCAGTTCCACAACGTTCCTTCCACATTGAAGTAGCAGCAATTCCATTATGCAAATTGGTGACCGTGCAAATTTGCCGAAATCGATTTCGAAACGAGAATTCTTGTTGAATTAAGTTAGGTGGTCTTCATCGCAAATGATGAACGTGTTTTATAGCTGTAGTCATATCCGTTAGGACATCGAAAACCAAGAGGGGGATGGGGGCTTCTTCGCCAGCCAGGGGTTCCACCCCTGCACCCCGTCCTAACCCGAATGAATACAGCTATAAGGGTACTGAGGACTGAGGACTGAAAAGGGGAGAATGTTCAGCACTCAGTCCTACCCTAAACAGAATTTGAGGACTTTAAAGTTAGCTGTATCGGTTCTCAATCCAAGTTCTGACTTCTTGTTCGGAACTCAACGTAATGTTTCTTTGAGTCACTGGATCATAAATTCGCCAGTAAGTCATGCCTTGAGAATTGACAGTTTTGTGAATTCTTAATTCAGGATTTCCAGCTAGATATTGAAACAATTCCTGGCCAATTTTTTCAAGCGTGCAGGATACGATTTTTGCCCATTTTCTAATACTGTCATGTTTGAATGATCTCAACTGAGATGAGGAAGAAATAGTGGCTTTCATCGACATAAACTCCTGTAGCAAATTGGCATATCATCACTATGGCCGACGGCTGGTATTGGCGATAAGGTACAAATCTGTTGACTTTAACTAGTACAGTTCATCAAAACGAAAACTGGTATAGTAAAACTTTTAAGAAACTGTACCAGGTGAAATTTCAGTAAATCGTCTATAGTGCCCAATAGGATTTGATCAGACCTATCCCTTCGCGCTCTGGCCTGCCGTGAAAATTCCTCTTAACCGCCGCGCTACTGAACCTGTTTATCTGCAAATTCGCGATCGCATCAGTCGTTTGATTCAATCTGGGATGCTGCAACCGGGCGATCGCCTCCCCTCCATTCGCACCCTTGCCGAGGAAGCGCAGGTTAATAAGCTAACGGTGATTGAAGCCTACAGCGTGCTGGAAGCAGATGGCCTGATCTATGCTCGTCCCGGTTCTGGCTACTTTGTTCGAGAAGAATCGCTTTCTGCCATACCACAAGGCATTTCTACCTTTGCACCCAAGCAAGAGGTGATGATTCCAGAAAAGGGGGAGATGTCTTACTCAGAAATTTACCTTGCGTCTACCTATGCCCAACATCAGGGCGACATGGTAATGCTGAGTTCTGGATTTCCCTGTCCGGTTGGGTTGGATGATTTGCAGCGAATTGCTAGACGGGCGCTTAAGGGGGTCAGCGAGGCCATGTTTAACTACAACATGCCGCAGGGATACCCGATGCTGCGCAAGCAAATCGCGCAACTCCTCATTCAGCAGGGATTAGATATCTCGCCAGAACACTTGATCATCACGAACGGTTCTATGCAGGCATTGTCCCTGAGCCTGAGCTATTACGTTCGGCCTGGGGATTGGGTGGTTGTGGAAAGCCCAACTTATCACGGCACTCTGGCGATTCTTCAAGATCTGGGTGCCCGTGTGATTGGCATTCCGGTTACCCAGAACGGCATGAATTTGGAACTGCTAGAGCAATATTTGCACAGCCATCATCCCAAACTGATCTACACCATCAGCACTCTGCACAATCCAACGGGAATTACTACGGCTCCCAGTCATCGTCAGCAGTTATTCAATCTGGCCGCTCAATACAACTGTCGTGTCTTAGAAGACAATGCCTACGAGGGGCTGAGCTTTGAAGCCGTTCCGCCACCCATCAAGGCACTGGATCGCTCGGATCTGGTGACGTACATTGGCACCTTTTCTAAAACGCTCATGCCGGGATTGCGAATTGGATACATGGTAGTGACGGGGAAGCATTTTCAAGCCCTGCTAGAGCGGAAGCTTCTGCATGATTTAAGCAGTTCCACCATCACGCAAGCGATTGTGAGTGAATATCTGGCGTCTGGGCATTATCGGCGGCATCTGGCGGCTCTGCGAACGATCAACCTGCAAGGCCGGAATGCGATGCTGTGTGCGTTAGAACGTTTTTTCCCGGCAGAGGCAAGCTGGACGATCCCGAATGGCGGACTATTTTTGTGGGTGAAGTTGCCCGATGGTGTGCCGATTCAGCAGATCTGTAGTGAGGCGGCGACGCAAAAGGTGATGATTACCCCCGGTTCTGCCTTTTTTCCAAATCAGCAAGGTTATCCGGCTATGCGGCTCAATTTTTCGCAATCGCTCGAAAATATCGACAAAAGCATTGAAATTTTAGGTCGCTTAATTCGCAGGTGATTGAACACAATGAAAATTGGGCTTTTGGGAAAGTTGCGCGACGCGCAACTTTCCCAAAAGCCCAATTTTCGAATTTACATTAAGACGCCGCTTTAGTTTTAGTAAGGGATTGTTGGAGCGATCGCCACTCTTCAAAGCTCAATTGGTCTAGCTCATACAGTTCACGAAAGAAGCTAGATAGAGCATGATAGGCGAGGTATAGATTAATTCTTCGCTTGGCAGCGCTAACGGCTTGAAAATCGGATGCGTGAGCATTGTCATCCGAGAATCTTTCTCTTGATGGCGAATAACAAGTACTTGAGAAGCGACCATTGGTTTGAGCTACTTCAATGATCCAGCCGTGATAGAAATCTGTGAAGTAGGGATTTTGCATAGTCATTGTGGCGTTGTTTAAGCCGTTTTTAAAGAAGTATGTAATATCGAAGTGATGTATCTCTTGATATCTCAAGGATACTGAACGGCTAGAGGTCTGGGCTGAGCAATATGGCGTAATCCGCTTCGTGGTTTGAGCTATTTATCGTTCGCCAAGTTTTAAATATTGAAAGCTGAATCAACCCCAATGCTTAGGAGTGTAACTGTGCTAAGAATTGGGGCAAATAACTCCACATCAAATTCACAGTAAATCCACATTTCTCTCCAATACTTTTAATGTGAAAGCCTAATGTGAAAGCCCAAATGAGGGGCGTAGGGAGCGGCAATTCTTAGTATGCAAATCGGTAGTAGTTACCGCCGATTGCGGGGTTGGAGCGCCCGACGAGCGCTCCAACCCCGCAATCAGTTTCAAAAATGAGAATTGCTGATTTGGGCTTTAAAATCTGGTTTTGCCTGCAACGATACTTTATAGTTGATGCCTGGGATATCAGATAAGCTGAAGATATAAATCTGATAAGTTTATCCTATGCACGCAATCTATACCCCTGTCTTTAGTCGGTTCAAGTGGAAAACAATTGTTGTTTTCGCGCTGATCTTTTGGTTGAGCAGCAGTCTGCTTCTCGATCTTGTTGTCATGCCGGAGCTGTATAGCTCAGGAATGATGGCTCAGCCTGATTTTGCGGTGGCAGGCTACTCAATTTTTTGGGTATTTAACCGCGTGGAGTTAATTTGTGCGGCACTCGTGCTGACGGGTGTGCTGGTGTTGCAACGGATGCCAGGTTTCCTGCATCGTAGAACGGCGATCGCTTTCTCCACACTGCTTTTAGGCATCGCTCTGACCTACACCTACGTCCTCACGCCTGAAATGAGCGCGTTAGGATTACAGCTTGACTTGTTTAACCCAGCCTCAACAGTGCCTGGTGCGATGGATCTCATGCATCAAGGATATTGGGGACTAGAGGTATTGAAATTAGTGGTGGCAGGAGCGTTACTGAGTTTGAACTACAAACCTGCGGCTTAGCCTGAATTCAAAAAATGCGAAAACGTGTCCTGTGCATTGTGCGGGGCACGTTTTTTGCGGTAATTGCAACAGATTTTAGGAGGGGTTTGGTAGACTGCTGAAGAATTGCCCGACTGATCAGCTGTTGTACCCCCCGAAGCGGCAGGAGCTTTCTGACTGTGTCTCCGCAGGAGAATCATTCACTGACGTTATTTTTGATCGATGATGACCCGGTTTTTCGGTTGGGGTTACGCATCTGGCTCAATCGTTTTGCGGATATGCAGGTGATTGATGAAGCAGAGACGGGTGCCATTGCGCTGGAGCGTCTCCAGACTCGATTAGAAGCGGAGGATGTTGATCAAACGGAAGGGGCGATCGCACTTTTATCAGGCAGAAGGCAGGATGCAGAAGGCCAAGGGCAGATTGACCGAACGGAAGAGGCGATCGCCCCTTCCACTCAGGGGATTGATCTGGTGATCCTTAACCTGAATCTTGGGCAGGCCAATCCTGGTGACATTCAGGGATTGAATTTGTGCGATCGCATCAAGACTCAGTATCCATCTTTGCCTGTCTTGCTCTTAAGTGCATTAACGGAACCTGTGATTCTAGCGGCGGCGCAACAGGCGAAAGCAGATGGCTTTTGTGTCAAAAGCCTAGACGTTACGGAACTGGAATCCGCGATTCGCCGAGTAGCATCTGGTCAATCCTATTGGCCTCAGCTTGCTCGTACTGGTAATTTACCCGTCGGGTGGGATACTCCTCCAACTCCGCCATTACAAACCGTTGTGCCAAGTCCCCTGGCGATCGCCCGTCGCAATTTGCGGCTATCTGGTTTGCGTCAGATTGATGCTGCCTTAGCAGCCATCCAGGATCAGTTGCAAAACCTGGATCTGCCGCTGCTCGATCGCGCCATCCTAGCAGGACAGGCTAGAGAATTACGGGTGTCGCGTTGGCTGGTCAAACGGCTCTTGGCCACGCCATCGATACCAGAACCTAAAGCAGAACGATTAACCGTTGAGCAATCTAGGGATACCGTCGAGGCGATCGCGCCCATTCAATCGACCAGGCTTGCTGAGTCATCCGCGATCGCACCTCAGTCTCTAGAAAGTGCTGTTGGGGCACGCAGCATTCAGGGAATCCTGATGGATTCCGTGCTGTCTAAGCTGCAAACAGGTTTAGTGAACCAAACGGGCAGCCCGCTTGAGATTGACATTTTGCGAGAGGATAAAAAGCGGGAACTGTTCTATCTCATCCTGCGCAAATTAGAAGATGTGCTGGATGAATTGCGCTATTCCCAGGTGCAGCCGGAACAGTTGGTAGAGAAGCGATCGCCCATTCTGATTGACCTCTGGCAGGGCACCGTCACGGATTTTTTCGGCAAATATTACACGGTTCCTGTTCGCAATCAGGATATCGAAGTCGTCAGCACGCTCCTGAATGATGTGGAGATTGTGCAGGCTGCATTTCTGGACAAAGTGCCAATGGTGCTCGATCTGCTGGCCCATCTGCTGTTTCAGACGCCGCTCTTGGTGGATGGCGCGCTTTACTCTGCCGGAAATCCAGAGTCACTGGCGCGAGCGGAAGCGTTGCTGGATCATTTGCTGATTCAGGTTGCCAATGGCGTGATGCAGCCGTTGCTAAATCATTTCGCCAGCGTTGAAACTATCAAGCAGAATTTTTACGTCCGTCACCTGATGTCGAACCGGGAGATTGAACGGTTTCGCAATAACCTCTCCTGGAAATACCGGCTAGCGCAGTATGTTGATGAACCCAAAGCGATTTTTGAAAGCCAGTACTGCCTATTGGTGCTGCACGGATCAGGCATCAAGCAAATCTCCATTTATGCGCCACGGGGGCAGGAGTTAGATCAACTGTCGGGCATACAGTTTTTGCTCACACTAGCGCTGGAAACCCGAGATGCGATCGCCCCCCGGATTCGCTCAGCCATTTCGGTTGTGGGTGGCGGTCTGGTTTATATTCTCACCGAAGTGATTGGTCGAGGCATTGGCCTGGTGGGGCGGGGTGTCCTCAAAGGCATTGGCAATGCGTGGCAAGACAGCCGATATAGCCGCAGAGATCGCGGTTAGCGGGCAGGGTTTGCCGAACTCAATTTGTGCTGTTGCAGCGAATGTTACACAATGGCATAAGCAGCACCTTGATGAATCTTTATGTTCGGCATCACATCGTTTTTTCGCTTGATCTGTCTTAACGTACCGAGTTTCTATCGCTTGGGATGTAAGGCGATCACCAATGTATTTTCCCGGCAGCAACACCCCCTAATCAGCAGAGCTATCGTCACATGCATATTCAGCATCAGCATCGTGATCCTCATGGGTACCCCAAATGCCCTGGCAAATCTCAATGACGATCACTACGATGGCAACATTTTCCCGCTGTATGCCGGAAATGGTTATCTAGTGCCGCCTAAGGTTACTCTGGCTCAATCGCTGAAAAGTAAAATACCTACCGTGTTGGTGCTTTACACCGATGACAGCCGAGATTGCAAAACCTTTGCCCCGGTTGTCTCTCAAATAGACGCGTACTATGGGCGTGCCGCAGATATCATCGCTATTAGCGTTGACAGCATTCCGCCGAAAGACCACTACGAGCCGACCGAACCGGGCTACTACTACAAGGGATTTGTGCCGCAAACCGTTGTGTTTGATGAGTCCGGCAAGGTTCTCTTAAATGAGGTCGGAAATATTGCCTACGAGAAGGTCGATGATACGTTGCGGGACGTTTTTAACCTACTGCCTCGCTCAGAATCCGTCGAACTAAAACGCCGACTTGTGAATGAAATCAACACCGAGTTGGTGCCCAACTAACGTCGTGAACCGAGCTTTTGAACGAGAGGTGTGTGGCTTAGCCATACACCTCTCGTTCAAAAGCTCGGTTTTGTCGGCTCACGTTACACTAAAGATCGACCATAGGAGAAGTTGCAGATGACTGAGCAAATGGAAGCTCGTGACTTGTTTCGGGCGGCTTATGAAAATCGCTATACCTGGGATCACAACTTTCCCGGCTACACGGCTGATGTCACTCTGCGGGAGGGCGATCAGACGTACACTGGCAAAATTCAGGTTAGCCAAAACCTGAGTGCTGAGGTGTTGGACGTGGAAGATGAGCAGGCTAAACAGGCCATCTTGGGACAAATCCGCGAGATTGCCATTCACCGCATTCGCCGCACCTTTGATGAAACGCACGGCAAAAACACGTTTTCCTTTGGTGACACCGACGAAACCGGGGCGGTCGAAATCATAGTGGGCGGCAAATCATCCGGCGATCGCTACAAAGTTCGCAATAACGAGGTTTGCCTGGTTCATCGTCATATTCATGGCGTTGTGGTGACGATCAATACTTTCAGCAGCCATCAAACGGAAGCAGGCTACCTGTCGCATCGCTACGACTCGGTCTATCATGACCCCAACACAGGCGAGCAAAAGGGTGCAGCCTCTTTTGAAGATGAGTACGAGAAAGTTGGCGATTACTACATCCTGACCAAGCGGACGATTCAAGCCGAAAACGAGGGTCAAACGACCACATCTGAATTCAGCTTTTCCAATGTTCGATTGCTGCAACCTGCACTGGTCTAAAGCAACCTACACTACGCTAAAGCCGTGGATCTGCTGCAACAATAGGGTTCTATCAATCCTGCGCATAAGATTTGGCTGGCTAACAGCGCTTACTTATACAATGAAACTAACGCGATCGCTCGCAAGGTGAATTATGCAAACGATGGAACTGACAACTGACAACGTTGAAAGAGTGTTGGACGAGTTGCGCCCTTACCTGATGTCTGATGGCGGCAACGTAGAACTGGTTGAACTCGATGGGCCTGTCGTCAAGCTTCGCCTCCAGGGAGCTTGCGGCTCCTGCCCTAGTTCCGCCATGACTTTAAAAATGGGGATTGAACGCAAACTGCGTGAATCGATTCCTGAAATTGTTGAAGTCGAACAAGTGTTCTAAGAAATAGTTAGTAAAACCGAAGAGTTGGATTTGGGCAGTGCTGCTTAGCGGCGCTTCCCAAATCCAACTCTTCGGTTTTATCTTTGCTGTAGACCATCAAACGGGATGCTTCTCAATCTATGCCTTATCCCCTCTACGTTGCATTTATCTGGCACCAGCACCAACCGCTTTATCTGAGCCGCACCGCCCGCCAATACCGCCTGCCCTGGGTGCGACTTCACGGGACTAAAGATTATCTAGATCTTGTGCTGCTGCTGGAGCAATACCCGAAGCTGCATCAAACCGTGAATCTGGTGCCGTCTCTGATTCTGCAAATTGAGGATTATGTCGCAGGAACGGCGTTTGACCCCTACCTTTCAGTGGCGCTCATGCCTGCCGAAACGCTGGATCGGGAGCAAAAGCAGTTTGTTGTTGAGCATTTCTTTGATGGCAATCACCGCACCCTCGTCGATCCTCATCCTCGCTACGCAGAACTCTACTATCAGCGTCAGGATAAAGGCCAGGAGTGGTGTGTAGACCATTGGAATGCCCAGGACTACAGCGACCTGATGGCATGGCACAACCTGTCGTGGATTGACCCCCTCTTCTGGAGCGATCCTGATATTGCGCAATGGTTGGAGCAGGGAAAAGGCTTTACGCTCAGCGATCGCCAGCGCATTTATTCCAAACAGCGAGACATCCTCAGCCGCATCATTCCGCAGCATCGCAAGATGCAAGAGTCCGGACAGCTAGAGGTCACTACGACGCCATACACGCATCCGATTCTGCCGCTGCTGGCCGATACCAATGCCGGACGGGTAGCCGTGCCGCAAATGGCTTTGCCCCAACTGCGCTTCCAATGGTCAGACGACATCCCCCGTCACTTGCGGAAGGCGAAGGAGATGTATCGCGATCGCTTTGGCTGTGAGCCTCGGGGTCTGTGGCCTTCTGAACAGTCGGTGAGTCCTGCCATCCTGCCCTACGTGGCTGAGCAGGGCTTTCAGTGGCTATGTTCGGATGAAGCGGTTTTGGGTTGGACGGTCAAGCATTTCTTCCATCGCGATAGTCACGGCAACGTTCTGGAACCAGAACTGCTGTATCGCCCCTATCGATTAGCAACACCCAATGGCGATCTGTCCATCGTGTTCCGCGATCACCGTCTATCTGATCTGATCGGCTTTACCTACAGCGGCATGGAGCCACAGGCTGCCGCGACCGATTTAGTGGAACATCTGGAGGCGATCGCCCACACGCTGAAATCGCATCAACAGGAGTCCACCACGACCTTAGAAAATCCCTGGTTAGTCACGATCGCATTGGATGGCGAAAACTGCTGGGAGTTTTACAAGGAAGATGGTAAGCCCTTCCTGGAAAACCTGTATCAACAGCTCAGCGACCATGACGAGATTAAGTTAGTCACCGTTGCCGAGTATCTGAGAGAATTCCCGGCTATGACCATGCTACCGAGCGATCGCCTGCACAGTGGCTCCTGGGTAGACGGCAGTTTTACCACCTGGATTGGCGATCCTGCTAAAAACCGTGCCTGGGATCTACTCACACAGGCCCGTCAGACGTTGGCGAATCATCCCGAAGCGACAGAAGAAAACAATCCTGAAGCCTGGGAAGCCCTTTATGCAGCAGAAGGATCTGATTGGTTCTGGTGGTTTGGCGAAGGCCATTCCTCCAATCAAGATGCCATGTTTGACCAACTCTTCCGTGAGCATTTAGCCGCACTGTATGTTGCATTGAATGAACCCGTTCCACCCAGTGTGCGACGTCCGGTTGAGGATCACGCCGCACGAGGTGACCACCAGCCCCAAAGCTTTATTCATCCTGTGATTGATGGGCGTGGAGACGAGCAGGACTGGGATCACGCAGGACGCATTGAGGTCGGCGGTGCACGCGGCACCATGCACCAGAGCAGCACCATTCAACGACTCTGGTATGGTGTGGATCACCTCAATTTTTATTTGCGGCTTGACTTTCAGACCGGAGCCAATCTTCCCTCCGAAGTGCATCTGCTGTGGTTTTATCCAGGCCAGGTGATGCATAACAGCCCTGCCCCGTTAGCAGATGTGCCGGATGAAGCGCCCGTCAACTACTTATTCCATCACCATCTGGAGATCAACCTGCTGACGCAATCGCTCCGCTTTCAAGAAGCAGGCGATTATTTTCAATGGAAACCGTTGTCCAGCAACGCGCAGGTCGGATTTGACACCTGCCTGGAGGTTGCAATTCCTTGGGCCGACCTGACGCCGATTGAACCGGATTGGTCATTGCGACTGGTCGTGCTCTTGGCAGACGAAGGTCGGTTCGCCAGCTACATTCCGGAAAACCGTTTGATTCCAGTCGATGTTCCTTAACCCCAGGAAATTGCTATATCCTGTTGTATTGGCGAATGATTGAAAGCCAGGACTGAGGCAAAGCTGTGATTGATCTCAAACTGATTCGAGAAAACCCAGAGCAAGTGCAGGCTCGCTTGAACCTGCGGGGAAATTTTGACTTGCAGCCGATTCTAACCCTTGACCAACAGCGACGACAGTTAGAGTCACAGCGATCGCAGCTTCAAGAGCGCAGCAACGAAATTGGCAAACTGGTTGGCCAAAAGATTAAATCGGGCATCAGTCCGGATGATCCTGAACTGCAAGGCTTACGCGACGAAGGCAACCAGATCAAAGCCCAACTTGGTGAACTGGAACCGCAAGAAAAAGAGCTAAAAGCCCAGCTAGATGCACTGCTGTTAACGGTTCCAAACCTGCCCAGCGACACAACGCCCGTTGGCAAAAGTGAGGATGAGAACGTCGAGGTGCGACGGTGGGGCGATGAATACCTGCCGACCAATCCCAACATTCTGCCGCACTGGGAAATTGGAGAAAAGCTGGGAATTTTGAACTTCGAGCGATCGGCCAAAATTGCCCAAAGCCGTTTTGTGACGCTGCTTGGTGCTGGAGCCGCACTGGAACGAGCATTGATTCAGTTCATGCTCGATCGCCATATTCAGTCGGGCTATCTTGAAGTGATTCCGCCCTTTCTGATTAATTCGATTTCCCTGACCGCATCGGGACAGTTGCCAAAGTTTGCGGACGAGAGTTTTCAGTGCAAGAACGATGACCTCTGGCTGACTCCCACTGCCGAGGTTCCCGTCACCAATTTGTATCGCGATGAAATCTTGTCCTCTGAAGAACTGCCCATTTACCACTGCGCCTATACGCCCTGTTTCCGCCGAGAAGCGGGCAGCTATGGACGCGATACACGCGGTCTGATTCGCCTGCACCAGTTCAACAAAGTGGAGCTATTCAAATTCGTGCATCCCGATACCTCGGATGCCGAACTGGAAACCCTGACCCAGAATGCAGAGGGCATCCTGCAAGCGCTCAAATTGCCGTACCGCGTCCTTGCTCTTTGCACGGGAGATTTAGGATTCGCTTCTACCAAAACCTACGACCTGGAAGTCTGGCTACCCTCGTCCGGTAAATATCGCGAGATCTCAAGCTGCTCCAACTGTCGAGATTTCCAGGCTCGTCGCGGTAACATCCGCTTTAAGGAACCCGGAAAGAAAGGCACGCAATTTCTCCATACGCTAAACGGATCAGGACTGGCGATCGGGCGCACAATGGCCGCCATTCTTGAAAACTATCAGCAGCCCGACGGTTCCATCAAAATTCCAGATGCGCTGCAACCGTATTTGAAACGAGAAGTCCTGTAAAAATGCAGAGAAGGGGTGCGGCA
>DATNPS010000547.1:0-5776 GCA_036703095.1 Crinalium sp.
CTGAGCCGTGATGCCAATCTGCCCGCCGTTGCCTCGCTCCGCACTAGCAATCACGTCGCTGTTTTCAGCCGGAATCGCAACAATAAATCCATTTCTCGCATTGATCTGAACGTTGCCGCCATTTGCGCCACCCGTTGCTAAGGCCGAAAGGATACTACCATGTCGCAGCGTTAACTGATCCAGATCATTCAGACGAATGAGAGCACCTGCACGGCGATCGCTCACACTGTTACTGCTAAAGGCATCGCCCCGTTCAGCCGTTAAGCTACTGCGATCTAACCGAACCGTATTGGCATTCACGGTCAAGGTTCCGGCCTGCCCCTGGGGGCTGCTCACCGAGGCGCTCGAACCCGTTGCAAGCCTAAACTGAGCGGCTCTAAGGCTCAAGCTTCCTGCTGTCCCCCCCTGAGTTGCTTCGACGGACAATCGAGAGCGATTTTGCAGCCGCACCCCTCCATTCGCCACATTCACGACTACGTTACCCGCCTGTCCAGTTTGAGTAGAGGCTGAGATGCGACTGTTGCGATCGAGGTTGAGACTATCTCGGATCTGAAGTTGAATGTTGGCTCCCTTTAGGCTAGACCGCGTTTCTGCGGTTAGCGCACTGCCTTGATGGAGGCGAATAGTGTTGGCCGCAATGGCAAGATCACCCGGATTGCCTGTCCCAAACCCCAGAACTGAAATGAGCGCGCGATCGCTCATCGCTAGTTGTCCGGTCGTAATGTTTACTGTCCCTGCATTTCCAGTTGACCCGGATGAGGCTTCGGCTAATATGCTGGAAGGGTCATTGAACCTGCTGATTCCGTCTAATGCGATCGCGTCTGCTGCATGAATGGTTAAGCTGCCAGCGTTACCAGCCCCTCGCGTTGACGTCGAGATAGAACCACCATCACGAATGGTTAAACGACGAGTGTTAATCGTTAATGCCCTGGCATTTCCGGTAGCCTGGGAGTTGGCCTGAGCGGTAATGCGACTGGTCGTTCCGGTTAACGATGAAATACCCGTTACCAATATCGAGTTGGCCGCACGGATGGTTAAGGTTCCACTATCCCCTGCACCATTGGTCGCGACGGAAATTCTCGCTCCATTTCGCACCGTCACGCGATCGGCATCAAGCGTTAAATTCCCTCCAGACCCACTTGCCCCAGGGTTGACTTGAGCATAGAGACCACTTGTAGTCTCATCCCCGATACTGTCTGTGATATCTATCGTTGAAGCACGGATAGCCAAATTTCCGCTATTGCCACGGGCAAAGGTTGAAACTGAGACCTGAGACCCTCCCTGCACTCGCAGTGCTCCAGTATTAATGGTTAACTGCCCCCCCAACCCATCTCCTTGCGTTTGAGAGGAGATCTGGCTGACTCTCTGGGGATTGTCCGTTGTGTTGCTTACGTCTACCGCTTCAGAGGCATTGATGGTCAATACACCAGCATTTCCCGACGAAAACGTTGAAGCCTGAATCACTCCTCCATTTCGCACCTGAAGATTGCGAGTTGTAATGGTTAAATTTCCTGCATTTCCGGTTGCAGTTTTGTCGCTTTGAGTGGTTAAACGGCTGTGAAGTACCTCACCTTGAACCACTCCGCCTATGCCACTGACCTCCACCAAATCCGAAGCATTCACGATCAAATCAGTGCCTCTGCCCTGCCCAAGGGTTCCTCCAAAAATCTCTCCTCCATCTCTCACCAACAATCGTCTTGTGTTGACCGTGATGCTCTGACCATCTCCCGTACCCAAAATCAATGAATTGAGACTGCTCGATAGCCCCAGGTCAGCACTGGTTCCCAAAAGTTCCACGGAGTCTGTGGCATTAATGACCAACCTCCCACCTCGTCCTTCACCAGCGCTACTAACGCCAATGTTGCTACCTTGAGTGAGAATAAGGTGTCCTGTATTGATGGTCATGGTTCCGGCATTGCCTTCGGCTTCAGCATCGGTATACAGGGCACTGGGAGACACATAATCACTTGTGGTGCCCGTGATCTCAACGCGATCGCCCGCATTGATCGTCAAATCACCACCCTCTCCTGCTCCAAGCGTTGCAGTAGTAATTCTGGCTCCGTCCTGCAATGTTAATCGATTGGTTTTGATTGTGACATCGGGCGCACTTCCGCTGGAAATAGTTCTGGCAAATATTCCCGCAGTATCTCCATTAAACGTTGTACCCGATAGAGCGATCGCGTCCGTTGCAGACAGTGCTACTGTTCCGCCAGTCCCTGTTCCCTGAGTTGTGGCAATCAGAGCCGAGCCGTCCGTGAACGCGATCCGACGACCCTGAATTTGCATATTGCCAGCTCCATTGCCACTGACGCTGGCAGTCGCCCCGTTAGAGAACAGCACATCTCCAAAACTCTCTACAGTCTGGTAATTCGCTGCATACCCCGTTTCCGCGTTCAGTCCCACTCGGCTACTGGGGCCAACTGCACCCAATTCAATCCGTCCCTGTCGTGCCCTCAAAAAGCTGCCGTCCAGCGTCACATTACCTCCAACCAAGGCCAGGGTTTGCCCGGTTGGCACCTGGAGGAAGCTAAACGGAGCCTCAATGCTGGCGGATATAGATCCCATTTGCAATCCAACAGGCACATTGATCGTCAGCAGAGGAGGCGCTTGTGGATTGCTGGCACTAAAAGCAAAGCCATTATCAAACAGGACGCTATCAGCGGTACTCGTTACAAACGAACCGCGCAAATCCAACGACGCATTAGGCCCAAACACAATGCCATTAGGATTCAAGAAAAACAGATCCGCGTTCCCTAAAACTCCTAACTGTCCCAAGATATCGGAGCGGCTGTTACCCGTCACTCGGCTAAGAATTCGCTCTACGCCATTGGGATTGGCAAAATAAGCTTGTTCTCCCTCTGGAATATCAAAATCTAAAAAGCTGTGAAACAGGTTCGCGCCGCGTCTCGCTCCCCCTTCAATTAACTCAGCCGATTGTCCGTTAATGGCGGATGTTCTTACAGTTGATGACTCTGCACCCAATGAGTTGTCAGGGATAACTTGTGCTTGTGCAATCGCAGGAACTAGCGCGATCGCTCCAACTGTTATACCCAACCCGCAATGATGTAACTGACGAAGGGGCGAAGCATAAACCATCATTCAACTCAAATCGGCAATCAATATGCTCAAACTTTACACCAGATTTTTTTGAATCGCACTGATTTTGCAAAAGGATTACATTGTCAGTTCTGTTTTGTTATTCGGGGCGATCGCCCTAAATCTTATCATTCTCATCTCTCAGTTTCTACTGAGAATGCCAATTGTTTTTTCTTCTCTAAATATTTTTAGGCAGACTACTACCCAACAATTCTCATTGTGCAAATCGGGGGCAGTGCAAGCCTGCCGTAAGCAAGCTTGCACTGCCAAAATTACGAGTTTTGCGCTCTTGTCGGGGGCGTAAAACCCACAATTCAAAGTAAGAGTTACTGCTGCTAACCCCTCTCTATTTGCATTTCAGGCTTTTTTCCAAGATTTCTCAAAATTTCTTTCTCCCCCCCTGCATAAACCCAAAATGCTGCCCGCAAGAGGTGTCAAGAGATGAAATGCACGCCTCTCCAACCTAAAAAAGACAACTTTTATCGGTAGGCAACATTTCAAAACTGCACACAATACACAACAACGGAGAATAATCATGGTAACTATCAACGGCAACTCTAACAACAACAATTTGTTTGGTACTCAGGAAAATGATGTCATCAATGCGGGAGCTGGAAATGATACTGTTTCTGGTTTAGGCGGTAGCGATACGATTAACGGGGGAGAAGGAGACGACACGTTATATGGAGGAGTGCAACCGGGTTTCTCAGCCTCACCACGAACAACCAAAATTGCAACATCTGATTTTACACCTGCTGCTCAATGGGGTAACTTCAACGACTACCCTCGTCAAGTTGCTGATGTGAATGGTGATGGTCGCGCTGATATCATTGGCTTTGCTGATGATGTTGTGAGAGTTGCATTAGCTAAAGCAGATGGTACCTTTGAAGTTTTTAAGAATGCTTTGGCTGGTTTCACACCCCAGGCTGGTGGATGGAACAGTTTCAATCAATACCCTCGTCAAGTTGCTGATGTGAATGGTGATGGACGTGCGGATGTTGTTGGATTTGGAGAGAAGAATGTCACTGTCGCATTGGGTAAAGCAGACGGTACTTTTGAAGCTGCCAAAGACGTCTTGGCTGATTTCACTCCCGCAAGTAATGGATGGAGCAGCTTTGATGAATACCCCCGACAATTAGCGGATGTGAATGGTGATGGTCGCGCTGATATTGTTGGATTTGGTGCCGCTGATGTGAGAGTTGCATTAGGTAAAGCAGACGGTACCTTTGAACCTGGTAAGTCTACTGTAATTGGTTTCACACCACAGACTGGTGGATGGAACAGTTTCAATCAGTTTCCCCGACAATTAGCTGATGTGAATGGTGATGGACGTGCAGATATTGTTGGATTTGGAGGGAAGAATGTCACTGTCGCATTGGGTAAAACAGACGGCACTTTTGAAGCTGCCAAAGACGTCTTGGCTGATTTTACACCGTCACAAAGTTGGGATAGCTTTGACAAATATCCTCGTCAAGTCGCTGATATCAATGGTGATGGACGAGCCGATATTGTTGGTTTTGGTGACAAAGACATAGCGATCGCATTCGGTAAAGCAGATGGCACCTTTGCACCTACTCAAGTGCTTAATATCGACCTTCCTGATGTCTTCACACCCCAAAGAGGAGGATGGAATAGCTTTAACCAATTCCCTCGTCAATTAGCGGATGTAAATGGTGATGGACGGGCGGACATTATCGGATTTGGTGCAGGAAATGTCCTCGTTTCGCTTGCTCCATTAGAGGTGGGGATCGATGGCGATGACACGCTAGATGGCGGAGCAGGTGCAGACAAGATGTTCGGTGGAATTGGTAACGATACCTACATCGTTGATAACTCAGGAGATGTAGTCACCGAGTTAGCTGGCGAAGGAACCGATACCGTTATCTCATCCATTGACTACGTATTAGGCAATAATGTAGAAAACTTGACCTTAAGCGGAACATCTGTTGTCGGAAGAGGAAACAGTCTCAACAACGTCATCACAGGCAATGCCAGTAACAACCTTCTAATAGGTGGTGATGGTGATGACCAACTGTTTGGTTTAGCTGGCGATGATAGCCTGGTGGGTGGTGCAGGAAGCGATCGCATGGTGGGAGGTGTTGGTAATGACACCTATGTTTACACCGCAGGTGACACCATTGTAGAAGCGGCAAACGAAGGTAATGATACAGTTTTCAGCTCCACTGACTACACCCTCGGTGCTAACCTAGAAAACCTTACCCTCACTGACACGGCTGTTAAAGGGACAGGAAACGAACTCAACAACACGATCACAGGCAACGATGCCGCTAACATCCTAGATGGTGGTGCAGGTCTTGACACTTTAATTGGCGGGTCGGGCAACGATACCTATCTAGTCAATGATGCAGCCGATATCGTCACTGAAGCCTTTGGTGGAGGAAGCGATACGGTCATTACATCCACCAGCTACACGCTGGGTGCCAATGTGGAAAATGTGATTCTCACAGGAAGCAGCCGAGTTCAAGCGATTGGTAATGACCTCAATAACGTACTGACTGGCAATGCGGGTGTGAACGTAATCAACGCTGGCGCAGGAGCCGACACTCTGATTGGTGGACGCGGTGCAGATACGATGAAGGGTGGCAAGGGTGCCGATCGCTTTGTCTTCACAGGCATGGCTGACAAGGGCGATCGCGTCCTCGACTTCTCGAAGCAAGAG
>DATNPS010000548.1:0-3596 GCA_036703095.1 Crinalium sp.
AGGATGGGGAGGATGGGGAGGATGGGGATGGAGATGGAGTTACTTTGGGCTTGAGGGTGGGGAGGGTGGCTGTGAGGCCAGATTTAGCGATTGGGTTAGGAGATGCAGTAGAGCCGTGGGGGAGGATGCGCCAGATTGCGGTGGCTAGCGTGAGTGGAATGAGGAGGGCTGTTGCAAGGATGAGAGGCGATCGCAAACGAACGCCCCTTTTTGTCTTAATGTTCTCATCTGGAATCGCAATCGCTTGAGTCGGTTCTTGCGATTCGGTAGAAGGTTGGAGAGATGATGAGCTGGTTGTATGAATTGGGAGGGGGGCGATCGCGGTTGCGATCGCGGCTCTAGATGGAGATGTATACGTATCAAGCTTTTCGGGTTGTAATAACGCCAGCCATTCGTCTACATTGGCCGGACGATCTTCAGGTTCCATTTCCATGCCGCGCAGGATGGCTCGGTTGACTCGCTCACTCAGGTCGGGCCGCAGGTTGCGCGGTTCGGGCAGGGGACGGCGATCGCGCAGCATAGCGGCTATGGGCACTTGAGCCGTTAGCAGGGTGTACAGGGTCGCGGCCAGAGCGTAGATATCGGTAGCGGGTGTGCGTTTGGCTTGCGGTAAATATTGCTCCAAGGGGGCGTATCCCGTTGAAATCATCCCGGTGTGCGTTTGGGTTAAACCGGGGGTAAACTCTCGCGAAATGCCAAAGTCAATCAGCACGACATCTTGAGTGCCCTGCCGCAGCATGATGTTGTGTGGCTTGATGTCCCGGTGCAGTAGACCGTTCTGGTGAACCACCGTTAGCGCGACTCCGATCTGCCGGATGTAATGTAGGGCGATCGCTTCTGGCAGTGGGTAGGAGGGCAATACAATCTCGGCCAGGGTTTGACCGGGAATATATTCCATAACAATGTAAGGCAGCCCATCCTCAGTAAAGAAATCAACCACCCGCACAATATTGGGATGGGAGAATTTCGCCATGCGTCGCGCTTCGTCCTGAAATCGCTGTTCTGAGTCGGCAAAGTTAGGATCGTTGCGCAACGCTTCATTCAACGTTTTAATCACGACGGTTTGAGCCAGAATCGTGTGGGTTGCTTGATAGGTAATGCCAAACCCACCCCGGCCCAATTCCTGGCTGAGGAAGTATTTTCCGTTCTGGAGAGTTTTGCTAACGAGAGGTACCATACCAAACGGCGATCGCAGGAAACGCTAAGGATCGTGAATTTAATAAAACCCGAAATTTGATATTGGAAAGTGTGGCTCTGCCGCACTTTCCAATATTAGAAATTTGGTTTTAAGTCATCCATAATCCTAAGTTGTAGGTCAGGTATAAATAATATTTGGTTCCACGGAGTAGTCTTCCTCATCAAAACGATACACATACATGAAGTAAAGGTACGATTGCGAGTTTTGCGCACCAGCAATCCTCATCAACGCAAATCGGCGGTTTTTGCACGCCCGTCGGGCGTGCAAAAACCGCCATCGGTGATAGTGATAGGATTTGCTATAAGCTTTATAGCAGTACTGATAAAAGTTAGGACGGGGTGCAGGGGTGGAATCTCTGGGTGGGACAAAACTCCCACACCTCCTTTGTCCTAATGTGAATGCTGCTATACAAGCAGGCATGGTCGCGCTGATAAGGATTAGACAAATGTGGGGTTAAGTCGTAGAGCAACCCTTCCGATTGTGGTCTTGAGTATTGTGGCAGCGATCGCCTTCGCTACCTTATGGGCGCGTGACCGGAGCCACATCACCCATTTGGCGATCGCGACGGGTAGTGAAAAGGGAGAATATTACGCGTTTGCTCAGGCGCTTGCTCAGGTAGTTGCTCGGCATCATCCCGACATTCAAATTACAGTCTTGCCCAGTGAAGGATCGCTGCAAAATATGCAGTGGTTGGAACAAGGAAAGGTGCAGTTGGCGATCGTACAAAATGATACACCGACCCAGCCCTCAGTACGGGCGGTTGCGTATCTGTTTCCAGAAGTATTTCACCTGATGGCGAGGGATGATTCTGGAATTCGAACGGTTCACGATTTGCGCGGTAAGCGAGTCGCCATTATGCCGAAGGGAAGCGGTTCATATCCGCTATTTTGGGCCTTAGGTCAGCACTACGGTTTGACAGAAGCAGATTTTACGCCCATCACGGTGCCGCCTGAACAGGCGTATGAAGCGTTGCGTCAGGGCAAAATCGATGCGTTGTTTCGGGTAATTGCGTTGGGTAATCCTGCGACGGGTCAGCTTTTGAAAAGTAGTCGTGCTCGCTTAATTCCCATTGATCAGGTGGACTCGCTGAGACTGTCGTTACCCTATCTAGAAGCGGCTCAAATTCCCAAAGGAACGTATGATGGTGCAGCCCCAATTCCGCCTGAAAACCTTCCGGTGGTTGGCGTGCGGGCTGTGCTGGTGAGTCATCTTGATGTAAATGATGAAGTCATTCGTGAGGTGACACAGACGCTATTTGACTTTCGCAACGAATTAGTCTCGATCTATCCCCGTGCTGCAACGATTCGGTTGCCTGATTCCGGAGAAAATCTTGGATTGCCGCTGCATCCCGGTGCGGAATCGTATTACGACGAAGATCAGCCTAATTTCTTGGTGCAATATTCTGAGCCGATTGGATTGTTGCTATCGATTACGGTGCTTTGTGTATCGGGCTTCTGGCAGTTCCATCTGTGGCTGTCGGGTCGGCAAAAGAATCGGGCTGATATGTATAATCTGGAAATTTTGGAACTGATCCATCAAATTCAAACAGTAGATGATGTGGAGCAGCTAGAAATGATGCGCCACAAGCTGTTTGAGATTTTGCGTAAGGTGGTTGTGGATTTAGACGTTGATCGGATTTCGCCGGAATCTTTCCAATCGTTTACGTTTCCCTGGGAGGTAGCCATTACAACGCTACGACACCGTGAAATGATACTGATGAATGTGCGATCGCAGCGGCGTTCTTGATGCTTAAATACCGGGTGTTTGTCTATTTAGCGCCCCGATTTAACGTGAATTCGAAAAATGCTCAAAAAGGTGCCCCACGCGTCGCGTGGGGCACCTTTTTGAGCCATTTCAGCCGCGCGTCGCGCGGCTGAAATGGCTCAATCGAATTCACGTCAATTTACTTAGAGTCCATGATGGAATGCAGCAGTTCCTTTAACAGTTGGCGCACCTGCCGCTCTTTGCGAGCTAATGCGGTTCCTGCCTCATTCATCTTGCGTTCAATGTCAGCCTGCTTCTGTTCAACTAAACTGGGGCCATCATCGGCATGTTCGGCTGCGCGCTGCTGCGCTTCCTGATACCAGTTTTTAGCATCATCCAGGTATTGTTTCACGTCGTCGTACCGTTCACCATAACGAGCTGTCATATTAGCTTTCAAAATAGCGAGTTGCGCCTGTAGCTGTGCATAACGTCTCCGCAAGAGCGATACTTCTTCGCTATCTCGAACGGTAATCACAGCATTGGCGATCGCTTCATTTAATCCGTTGGCAGTACTGCCTTGAGTAGTTTCTAAATCGCTCAACGTTGAGTCAATTTGATCTTGCAAATCGCGTTCTTGAGTGTCAATTCTAGACTGCAACTGTTGTACTTCAGCTTCAGCCTGAGCGATTTCTGC
>DATNPS010000557.1:0-7506 GCA_036703095.1 Crinalium sp.
AAACGGCGATCGCCCAACATCGACATCAGGTAGCCATTCACACGCTGGACAGTTCTCAACTCCTCTATTACCTCCTGAATCCTCAACTGCCCCCAGAGGCGATCGCGTCATCCATTACTCACCCCTTCACTGATTTTTTGGATCTGCAAGAGGTCGGGACAGGCATCGTGGGCACATCAGATTTGTTGCAGCTAGACGCCCTCGCAAAATTTTGGTTAGAGCAACTGAGACACACGAATCACGGCACGGAATCAAAGCTTGCCAGTTCAGACGTTGCCAGTTTAAACCTTGCCACGTTAGATCCGTTGATTCCGGTGCAGCACCGATACCACAGTCCCATGATGACACGGGAATGGTTGGGCTACTTGCGTACACTGCTGGCGGAAATTGATCTTCAGCAGTTGATTGCCAGTTTGCTGGAACGGGCACAGGAATTGCCGCCTCAACTGGTTCGAGAACTCAAGCAACTCGCGGAAAAGACTCGCACCGGACAACCGTTGACGTATATTTCGGAACACACGGCTGAGTTAGTGACCATTCTCGCAGTGACATTGATCATGGCCAATCTAACGGCTCCCGATGCTGTCTTTGCCAAAGGCTTTTATGGCAGTCGCAGCCATTCGAGCGGATCAGGCTCCTCTTCTTCTTCCTCCTGCTATTACGACAGTTACGGCACTTACACCTGTGACAGCGGATTTGGCTGGTTGGGGTTGTGGACGATGATTGCGGGCGGCATGTGGCTATACAACCTGTACAAATATCGAGATGAGTAGAGTGGGTGATCGTAATGTTATGCAGTCATTGATCTTGCGGCCCTTGACATCGGACGATCGCGATCGCTGGGATACCTTTGTGCAAGCTCATCCGGCTGGATGTTTCATGCAGTCGTGGGCCTGGGCAGACTTCAAAGCGCTAGAAGATTACCAGACGTTTCGCTATGGCATTTTTGCGCCCGATGCGGCTGAACCTCGGTTAGTCGGCGGCTGCATTTTCTACTACTATCCCCGCAGTCACTCTGCCAATTTATTGCTGGCTCCGGGTGGCCCGCTACTGTTGCCTGAGGTTGAGCAAGAGGGCATGAAAGTATTGCTGAATCAGGCCAGAATTCTGGCGGAACGGTTGGGGGCGATCGCCCTGCGGATTGAGCCATTGCTCTCTGAAAAGCCAGCGTATCTGAATGGATTTATTCGCGCTCCGGTTGATCTGTTGCCCTCCGAAACGCTGTTGATTGATCTGCGTCCAGCGCTGCCGCAAATTCTACAGTCCATGAAGCCGAAGGGCCGCTACAATGTGCGTTTGAGTCAGCGTCACGGCGTTGAAACTCGCTTCACCACAGATCCTCAGGCCATTCCTCTGTTTTACGATTTGTTTTGGGAAACCGTCAGACGGCAGCAGTTCTTTGGAGAACCCTATGGGTTCTTTATCAACCTCTGTCAATCGTTGATGCAGGCGAATATGGCAGAGATTGGCTTAGCCACCTGGCGGCATGAAGTGCTGGCGGCCATTGTCGTGGTGTATTGGGGCGATCGCGCGACCTACCTGTATGGTGGACGCAGCACGCAGCATCCTCACGTGATGGCGAATTACGGATTGCACTGGGCCGCCATGCAGCGCGCAAAAGCCAGAGGTTGCACCCTATATGATTTCTACGGCTACACGACAGAACCCGACCATGCCTACTTTAAGTTCTCCCAGTTCAAACGCCAGTTTGGGGGTGCGATCGCCACAACCATCGGTGCCCATGATTATGTCTTCTATCATCAACTCGCCGATACATTAATCGGCATATTGAAGCGTGTCGCGATCGCTGAATGACGTGCCCACGTTACAGCGTATTTCGCATTAACGAGGTAGAAGGGGGTATGGGGGCTGCGCCCCCAGCCAGGGGTTCCACCCCTGCACCCCGTTTTTTTACCTCATCAGCTTAGAAAGTTCTCTAACAAGACTGACCCATTGTTCTTTCCCGTCACGCTTATGAACCCCCTACTGCTCAATACCTTTAACCAAATCGCCCTGGTGATTGCCGAACTGATCGTCGGGTTTGCGGTCTTCTGGATCGGACAGTTCACCTATCAAAAATTCTTCCGGCGGATCGAGCTAAATCTGGAACTGTTTGTGCGAGATAATCCAGCCGTGGCGATCGCGCTGGTCGGCTACTATCTGGGGCTTGTCACCGCTCTGGCAGGCGTTTTGGATAAGATTGGCAATACCTGGCAGGAACAGTTGCTTTACCTCATCAGCTATGGAGCTGGGGTTGTCGTGCTGATGCTGGTGGGAGCTTGGGTGGGCGATCGCTTTATTCTGCGTCGCTGCAATACAGCCCGTGAGATTCGCGAAGAGCAAAATGTAGGAGCCGCCTCTGCCGAAGCAGGCGTGCATGTGGCCAATGGATTAATTCTCAGTGCAGCCCTTGCTGGCGAGAGTGGTGGTTGGTTAGTCGCGCTCGTCTGTTGGCTGATGGGCATGGGCGTTTTGGTACTGGTCGGGTATGTCTATCCCCGTGTGGCGAACTACAACGTTTTTGGCGAAATCTGTAAACGCAATAATCCGGCGGCGGGCGTGGCGCTAGGTGGCTTATTGGTGGCCACTGGGAATGTTGTGCGAACGGCCTTTACCCCAGACTTTCAAAGCTGGAGCCAGAGCTTTACTGAATACAGCATTCTGTTGGTCATCTGTCTGCTAGCGCTGATGGCGATCCGCTGGATCGCCGACCTGGTGCTTGTGCCCGGTGTCAAAATTTCCGATGAAATTGTGAATCAGTCTGTCCCCAACGTGGGAGCCGGATTAATTGAAGCGTTTGCCTACATTGCCGGATCATTTCTGATCGCCTGGGCGCTATAAATTGCAGGGAAATTGTAGGGTGCGCAAATGCCTACCATTGGCGTTCACGTTATGCTACGTCCCTCAGATGATCTAGTTCGCAAACGAGTTGGCGAATGGGAATCTGAATCACAAACTCAGCTCCTTGTCCGATCGCCGAAACGCATTTGAGTTGACCCGCATGTTTTTCGGTGATGATCTGGTAGCTGATGGACATCCCCATCCCGGTTCCTTTGCCAATGGGCTTGGTCGTAAAAAATGGATCGAAGATGCGCTGCTGAATTTGTTCAGACATGCCAATGCCGTTGTCAGCGATCGCAATTTCCACCCACTGACCATCCACTACAGAAGTGCGAATTGTAATTTGGCTGGGTTCGGCTTTAATCTCCTGGAGTGTTCGCGTCGCATCTTTGTCTTCTAATGCATCGATCGCATTGGACAAAATATTCATAAACACCTGATTGAGCTGCCCCGCATAGCATTCCACCGGGGGGAGAGTGCCGTAATCCTTGATGATTTCGATCGCTGGATAGTCGGATCGCGCTTTCAACCGATGTTGCAAAATGAGCAGTGTGCTGTCGATGCCCTGATGAATATCCACGGGTTTACAGCCTGCTTCATCAATGCGTGAGAAATTGCGGAGCGACAGTACAATTTGCCGAATGCGATCGGTGCCTAGATTCATGGATTCCAGCAGCTTAATCAGATCGTCTTGCAAAAACTCCAGGTCGATCGCCTCTGTTTCAGCTTGAATTTCGGGTACAGCGTTGGGGTAATGCGTTTGATACAGTTGAATCAAACTGAGAAGGCTGTAGGAATAGTCGCGAACATGCGTCAGGTTGCCGTGAATGAAGTTAACCGGGTTATTAATTTCATGCGCAACCCCTGCTACCAGTTCTCCCAGACTCGACATTTTTTCGCTTTGCACCAACTGCAACTGGGTTTTTTGCAGGTTATCTAAGGTTAATTGCAACTGCTGGGTTTGTTGTTTCAACAGCGCTTCGGTGTGCTGGAGTTCAGCGATCGACTGTTCTTTTTCTTGCGCATTTGATTTCATCCTTTGAGCTAGCTGATGTCCGTAAAACGTCACACTACTCACCATAAGGAGCATGGCACTGGCGATCGCAAACTCATATTGCCGGAAGGCATCAGCCGATAGCTTTTGCTGTTCCAAAAGGCGAGACTGAATCTGGCTCACATCCCGCCGAAAGGTCGCAAGTGCTGCATTGACTTGATGGTATTTACGATCCATTGTCGCCATGCGTCTACCCGCTTTTTCCGGCTGATTCTGACGAAAATAGGAAAAAATGAGCTGAGCTTCGGCAACCATATCCGACGTTGCCATTTCTACGGCATCTAAATCGCTCAGCAAATGATGGGCCTGAGCTGGATCGACCTGAGTTTGTAGCTCTTGTCGAATGCTATTCACATTC
The DNA here is from genome assembly GCA_036703095.1 of Crinalium sp. Taxonomy (GTDB): domain Bacteria; phylum Cyanobacteriota; class Cyanobacteriia; order Elainellales; family Elainellaceae; genus DATNPS01. The sequence goes on from DATNPS010000557.1 coordinate 4,254, forward strand.
TTCTGAAAGGTCGCCTGAGCAAAGGCTAATCGACCGGACTCGACCTGAACATCGTGAGAGTCAAAGACATCATTTCCAGGTGCATTGATGGCGGCGAGAAACTCACCCAGATTAGAATAGGTTTCCAGTCGTGCCGCCCATTGATGATTGACCTCAATCGACTGGGTGTAAATATTCATGATCTGATGGTTGAGGTACAGGCTGCTTGAAACCGTTAGCAGATCAAAGGCCGCCAGCATGTAGTAGATATACTGCCATTTAGCAATGGATAACTTTTGAATACAGGTAAGAACTTTTTTTTGAAGAAATCCGATAGATAGGTGCATAGGGACTCCGTCCAAACTCGGCCTGCCAAGGGGCTAGATTTGGATGAATATAAGGATGAATTTTATGGATGCAGGAGGGGGGATTTCTCGGGCTAAATATAGCAGCCGTTGAGATGGTTAGGGATAGGGGATATGGGGGCTGGCCCCCAGCCAGGGATTTTACCCCTGCCCCCGTCCTAACTAACCCCTCGATTGCTGTATAGAAGAACTTGGGATAGAAAGACGTGAGGTAGGTTAAGGGTGAGCTGAAAGGGGCGTATAGGCTGGCAGGTGAATCTACTTAAGAATTTAACTTAAGTCTTGTGACAATTTTGTGGACTACTACGGAGTCCCTAGCTTTAATTTTCCCTGTTTACGATTTTTAGTTGCGATCGCCGTTCGGCATAATGGCCTAAAGGGTTTCATCGGGAGAACCCTAATAACCTTAGAGGAGCGGGGCATTCTAATCTTGGAAAGTAATCTTGACGCCAAGCCTCGACTGTGGAAATGATTCAGCAAAAGTCTCCTACGTTCTCTCATGTCCTCAAACAGATTGGAGGCGTCGTTGCCCTGGCGATCGCTTACTACGTTGCAGCAGAGATCTCACGGCACGTTGCTTCTACCCCTCAGTCTGTAACTCCCGTATGGCCACCAGACGGTCTGGCGGTTGGGATGGTTTTGCTGTTTGGAAACTGGCTTGGCTATGGTGTTCTGCTGGGTTCATTCCTGGCCAACTTTTGGGCTTTCCGAGATCCAACGAATGTTTTATCCCTGCTTATCTCAACCCTGCCCGTATTGGGAATTGCAATCGGGACAGCCCTGGGAACCTGGTTGGGTGTCTTTCTATTGAAAAAATTTACGCGGCTGCGCTATCCCTTAGATCGCGTTCCTGACGTATTCAAATTATTAATTCTCACGGGCATGGTGGGGCCGAGTGTGAATGCGACCGTTGGAGTGACTTGTTTAGCTCTGAGCGGTAAAGTTCCCTGGACGGCGTATGGTTACGTCTGGCTCACCTGGTGGATTTCTAATGTTTCGGGCATTTTTATCGTTACTCCGCTTTTGCTTAGCTGGGGACACGTACTCCGAAATAACTGGCATTCTATCTGGCCGAAGGTATCCTTCAGGTCAACCTCAGCGGATTCGGAAAACTTCTCTCATTTTCGGCAGGCTTCAGCACACCTGCGTCATTTGAGGTGTTGGTTCACGATTGAGGCTGTGCTTTTGTTAGGGTCAGTTGCTCTGATCACCCATGTTGCATTTGGCAGGGGATACCACCTGGAGTATATGTTGATTCCGGTATTGCTCTGGTCTGCATTTCGATTAGGGCAGCCCGTCGCGACGTTGTTAACATTTCTGGTAGCGGCGATCGCTGTCATCGCGACTGTCAATGGCAGAGGAAGTTTTACCGATGTCAATCTCAACCAATCGTTGATCCAACTGCAATCGTTTATTGGTGTGATCACACTGACGATTCTCTTGCTAACGGCGGCGATCGCAGAACGCGCACAATCGGAAAACAAGTTGCGTTTAGCGTTTGCCGAACTAGCCAGAACCAACGAAACGTTGGAAGTTCGAGTGCAGCAGAGAACAGAAGAGCTGAATGAAAAGAATACCGCTTTGAAGCAAGCGCTGAAGACGCTGAAGCGAACTCAGTTGCAAATGATTCAGAGTGAAAAAATGTCTGCGTTGGGCCAGATGATGGCCGGAATCGCCCATGAAATTAATAACCCAATTAATTTCATTCACGGCAATATCAGCCATATTGATAGCTATGTCCAGGACGTATTGAATGTTCTACAGGAATATCAAACTCACTATCCGCATCCTCCCCAAACGCTTCAGGCCACTATAAAGGACGCGGAACTCGACTTTTTACATGAAGACCTGATTAAGCTGTTGCAGTCCATGAAGGTCGGTAGTGAGCGAATTCGGCAAATTGTTTTATCGCTTCGCAACTTCTCCCGCCTTGATGAATCAGCATTCAAAGCGGTTGACCTCCATGAGGGGCTTGATAGCACACTGCTGATTCTGCAACACCGGCTTAAGGAAAAATCAGATTCTCCAGAAATTCAAGTCATTAAAGAGTATGGTCAGTTGCCGCTAGTCGAATGCTATCCAGCACAACTCAATCAAGTGTTTATGCATTTGTTGGCAAATGCGATTGACGCACTTCAGGAAATGGATCAGCCTGAGATGCAAGACGATCGCCAAACGAGGCCCGGTATTATCTGGATTTCGACTCAAATAACAGCCGAGGAACGGGTACAGATTGCGATCGCAGATAATGGCTCAGGGATACCTGAAACCGTGCGATCGCATATTTTCAATCCTTTCTTTACAACCAAGTCGGATAGTAAAGGGACGGGCTTGGGCTTATCGATCAGCTACCAAATTGTGACGGAAAAGCATAACGGCAAAATACGGTACGATTCCACACCAGGTAGGGGCACCAAATTCATTATTGAAATTCCAATTTGCCAAATTTAGCCCATTCTGAGAGATGGCCGCACGTCTCAGAATGGGCCACTTGAGCGGAATACTTCTGGATGAAGAACCCAAATCAGCGTGAATTCGACGAACGGGCTTTTGGGAGAGTAGCGTGTCGTGCCACTCTCCCAAAAGCCCGATTTTGTGTGCGCGTAGCGCACGCAAAATCGGGCTATCGAATTCACGTAAATCAGGGTGGAGAGCCGCGCCTCTCCACCCTGATTTGGGTTTCAGATCTGCGATAACGGATGCTACAGAATTTTCTCTAATCCGTATACCAGCGATTTGAGCGGAACTACCTTACGAATCGATAGCAGCACACCGGGCATATAGCAAGAGCGATCGCTCGTATCATGGCGCAGTGTATAAATCTGTCCGGGTGCACCAAAAATTACCTCTTGGTGTGCGATCAGACCCGGTAGCCGAATGCTGTGAATGCGAATGCCCTCCTCGGTCAC